>CALGNO010000118.1 GCA_937958625.1 uncultured Neomegalonema sp. | reverse complement strand
ACGATGTCTGCGGCTGCGGGCGCTTCGCCGAGGCTGCGCCGGGTGATCTGTACGCGAGAGCCGAGGGTTTCTGCCGTCAGCGCGTCTTCCTCAAGCTGCGGTTCTTTCATCAGCCAATGGGCGACCCGGCGCAGCATTTCGGCCAAGGGCCCGCCGCCCTCGAACCCACGCGACCACAGCCATGCGGTATCCGAGGCCAGCATCGCGACCCGGCCCTCGCCAACACGGGACAGCACCAGCAGCGGCTCGCTGTCTTCGCCTTCCATAAGCACATCGCCGCCCCTTGGCGCGATGTCGATCAGGCGGCCCCAGCGGCCCCAGTTCGGTTCGGCTCCGCCTTCGGGCAGGTCGGCGGTGACAGGGTGCTTGGTGCCCGGTTCAGTCAGACCGGGGACGAAGAATTTTTCGACCGATCCGCCGGTCGGTATCGCGGGCATGATCTCGGCCAGCGGACTGCGATACAGGCTGTTCGGCCCGCCAAAATTCGGCCCCGCCGCGATCAGGGTCGCGCCGCCATTGCGCACATACTCGGCGACATTGGCCAGATAGGCCGGGGCGAGAACGCCGCGCCGCGTATAGCGGTCGAAGATCACGAGGTCGAAATCGTCGATCTTCTGCATGAAGAGTTCGCGGGTCGGGAACGGGATCAGCGATAATTCGCGGATTGGTGTGCCGCTCATTTTCGAGGGCGGGCGCAGGATCGTGAAATGCACCAGATCAACGCTTGGGTCGGCCTTCAGCAAATTTCGCCACGCGCGCTCGCCCGCATGGGGTTCGCCCGATACCAGCAACACGCGCAGGCGGTCCCGCGCGCCGTAGACGGTGAAGAGCGCACGGTTGTTGCGGTCGGTGATCTCGCCGTCGAGGTCATCGACAACGATCTCGAAGACGCTGGCACCGCCCTTGTCGAGGGTCGCCGTCAGCGTGGTCGACTCGCCGATGGTCAGAACATCCCGGCGCACGTCGCGCCCGTCGATCCGCAGGGTCAGTTGCGGGGGCGGCGCGCCGGTGGGGGTATCGCCCTGATCCAGCACGCGCAGGCGGATCGAGACATCCTCGCCGACAATGCCGAAAGCGGGCGCGGATTCGAGCACCAGACGGCGGTCGTAACTGCCCTCGCGACCGGTGGAAAGCACATGCAGCGGAGCGGGGAAGCGCGCGGCGATGGCGTCTTCGTCCAGTGCCTCCCAATCCGGCGCGTCGTGGGCGCGGCCATCAGTGATGACGACGGCGCCGGCGATCCGGTCCTCGGCCACATCGGCGAGGGCGGTTTCCATGGCAGTGAACAGCCGCGTGCCGGGGTCGCTGGCCGCATCGTCGCCGCGATCGGTCACGGTGGCGACGCGGAATTCGAGCGGGGCGTCGGGATCGTTCAGCGCCTCGGCGGCTGTGGTCAGCGCCTCGACGGCCTCGGCGGTCAGTTCGGCGCGCCCATCGATGGTCTGGCTGGCGCTTTCATCGACCAGCAGTAGGGCGACATCCGACAGCGGGTCGCGCAGTTCTTTGCTGAGTTTCGGGTCCACAAAGGCTGCGAGCAGAACTAGACCGGCTAACAGTCGCAGCCATGCTCCACGCGCCCCGCGCAGCAATCCGAAGATGAAAAAGCCGAGGATTGCGATGCCGAGAATCGCGACGACCCATAGCGGGACGACGGGATCGAAGATCAGACCGGTGGCGCTCAGTTCCATCGCTCGCCCTTACTGTCCCAGCCGTTCGAGCAGGGCCGGAATATGAACCTGATCAGATTTGTACGACCCGGTATAGGTATACATGATGAGGTTGACCCCAAAGCGTAGGGCCATCTCGCGCTGGCGCTCGCCGCCGACGCCCATGGGCAGCAAGGGCCGCCCGCTATCATTCATGGCCCAAGCGCCAATCCAGTCATGGCCGCCGACCAGCACGGGCGAAACGCCGTCATTCTTAAAGCCGCCGGTGGCCGCCGCCTCGTTCACATCCTCGGGCGGGGCCGCCTCGACCCAGACGCCGCCGCCTTTCCAGCGACCGGGAAAATCGTCGAGCAGGTAAAAGCTGCGCCGCAAGACATGCCCCTCGGGCACGCGGGCGAGGGGGGGCAGATCGAGACCGGCGGTCAGACGGCGCAGGGCACGGGTGCCGGGGGTCTCGCCGCTGGCCAGCGCAAGGTTTTGGTCGCGAGTATCGAGAACCAGCATCCCGCCGCGCCGCATATACTCATTGAGCTTCGCGATGGCGTCATCGCTGGGGCGGCTTTGGGATTCGGTGATTGCCCAGTAGATGAACGGATAGACGGCGAGTTCGTCGTTCTCCAGATCAATGGCGACCGGCAAGGGCGGCTCCACCGACGTGCGCGCGTTGAGGATATAGACGAGACCGAACAGGCCCTTTTGCACGATGTCATCGGTCTTCGCATCGCCGGTAACGATATAGCCGAACGCGCCCTCCAGCGCGCTGCGCAGGGCCTTATCGTCCGCCGCCTCCGCCCCTTGCGGCGTCGTGAGGGCAAAGAGCGCAAGGGCCGCGACCGCGCCGCGCAGCTTGCCGGACAGGGCAAGGGACGCGACGGCATCCAGCAGCAGCAAAAGCAGGGCAGCGCCCAGGAACCACGGTTTCAATTCCGTCTCCGTCCGCTGGCCGAGCGTGTCGGTTGCGACGCCGTCGGGGAAGGCTGGCATGGCTGTCAGCTCCGCATCGGGGGCGAGGGTGTTGTGGGCGCGTTGGGCACCGGCATCACTGCCCCCGACCGCTTCGTAAAGTCCGGGAGGGGCATCGGCGGTGGCGGACTGGCCAAAGGCCGCGCCCTCGATATTGCGTGCATCGCCTTGGCTGGGAACGAGGAGGCCGTTCGATGAGATCAGCGAAACGGGCCGCCAGAAACCCGAACTTTCGCCCTGTTCACCGGCATTACCGCCCGAGCCGACTTCGATGATCCGGTCGAGGATGTCGACGAACAGGCCCGAGATCGGCAGGGTCGACCAGCGCGGGTCGGCACTCGTATGGACCAGCACGATCCGCCCTTCGCCACGTGTGTCGGCGGTGACCAGCGGCGCGCCATCGGCGAGGCTGGCCCAGGTGCGCGTCGGTAGGTCGATGTCCGGCTCGGCGAGGACTTGCTTGGTAATTGCCGCGTCCTCGGGCGGGATCAGACCCGCAAAGGGGCTGTCCGGTTTGAACGGAGCAAGGCGCTGGGGCGCGCCCCAACTCATCGCGCCGCCAAGGTCGCGGCCACCGGGGCGCAGGCGCACGGGAAGCAGCGGATCTTCAAGGCGACCAAAGCCAGCCCGCGCTTCCTCGGCGGTGGCGGCAAGGGTTGGTCCGGCAAAACGGATCAGCAGGCCCCCGGCCTCGACCCATTCAAGCAGCGCGGTCGCCTCCTCGGCAGGGAAAGCCCCGACGTCGATCACCACCAGCGCGTCGATATTCTGTTCCAGCAAATCGGCAGTGCTGCCCTCGCGGGTTTCGGCAATCCCGAGCAGGGCCTCGCGGACATAGTGGGTGCCGGAGAGCAAACGCTGGCCGCCATCGGTGCGCTCGCCGGAGACGAGGCCGACCCGGCGACGGGTCCAACGGTCATCAATCAGCGCCACGCCGCCCGCCGTCTCATTGCCCTCGATCGCAAACATCGCGATCCGGTTGCGCAGTTCGAGGGGCGGGTCGAAAACGGCGGTTGCGGTGGTATCTTCGGGGCCGAACGTGGCTTCCTCGGCCACCAGCGGGCGGCGTGCGCCGTCGGCCTCGGCGGAATAGCCAATAACGGTCACCATGGTCTCGATGCCGGTATTCGCGCGCTGGACCGTGGCCGAGAGGACGCCGCCCTCGGGTTGGTCGGGCCGCACGGCCTTTGCCAGACGCTCCGGGCCGATCACGCGCAGGCTGTCTTGCCCGAGCAGGGTTTCGGCAATCTCGGTCGCTGCGCCGTCATGGTCGAGGCCGTCATGCAGCCAGATCGTCTCGGCGGTCGCTTCTTCGTTGAGGCGGGTCAGCAGCGCGGCGCGATCCGGTGCCCAAGGGCTGGGTTGCAGCGCCTCGATCCGGGCGCGGGCCTCGGCAGCGGGCAGGGTTTCGTCGGTGCGTTCGACGTCGGTGGTTTCGGCGAGGATTTCCAGTTTCACGAGCCGCTCTGCGCGACCAGCCTGCGCCACGATTTCCGACGCTGCGGCGATACGATCATCCCAGTCGGCGGCGCTGGCCCAACCCGCATCGAGGATGACGCGCACCGGCCCCGCACCCTCAAGCCGCTTCGTCGGATTCAACAGCGGTTGGGCAAAGGCGAGGATCGCCAGCGCGACGATGAGCAAGCGGAGCAGCAACAGCCACCAGGGCGTGCGCTCGGGCGTGCGCTCCGGCGGTTCCAGCCCCAACAGAATCGCGACGCCGGGAAACCGCTCGCGCAGCGGGGCAGGCGGCGTCGCGCGCAGCAGCCACCAAAGGATCGGCAGTGCGATCAGCGCCAGCAAAAGCCAAGGCGACGCAAAACCAAGGGGGCCGAGTTGCATCATCGGCCAACCCTCGCATTTTCGAGGGTCTGGTGCAGCATCATCAGGGTCGGCGCGACCGGTTGATCCGTGCGGTGAACCGCGAAGCGCCATCCGGCCTTGCGCGCCATTAGTTTGAGGGCGTCGCGCCTTTCCGCCAGCCTGCCGCGATAGGCATCGTGCAGGGACTCGGCGCGGTCGGCGTCATAGCGCAGGCCCCCGGCGATGCTCTCAAACAGCACACGGCCCTTGTAGGGAAAGGCTTCCTCGGCGGGGTCGATGATCTGGAGCAAAACCCCGCGCACCCGGCGCGACGTGGCCTCGGTCATGGCGGCGCGCAGCTTGTCCATATCGCCGAAGAAATCGGACATGAACACCGCGCGGCTGCCCCCGGTGTACAGCACCTCGTTCGGCGGAAAGCCGTAATCGCCCTCGGCATCGCGCTCGCGGCTGAGCAGCATGGCGGCGTTGTTGACCCCGGCCCGGCCCGAGCGGATTTTTCGGTCCTTGCGGCCCAGCACCGCGAACCGCTCGCCGCCGCGTTCCAGCAAGATGGCGAGGGCAAGGGACAAGAGCGCCGCGCGGTCGGATTTTTGCGCCGGTGCCTTCTTCGACTTGAACCGCATCGACGCTGCATCATCGGGCCAAAGCCATACTGTCTGCGCCGTTTCCCACTCGGTCTCGCGAACGAAAACCTCGTCAGAGCGGCCCGAGCGTCGCCAGTCGATGGATTGCATCGCGTCGCCCGGCTGGGCTTGCCGGTATTGCCAGAAAGTCTCGCCTGAACCTGCTCGCCGCCTGCCATGCACCCCGAACACCGCCGCAGCCGCCCGTTCCGCCTCGGCCAGAAGCGGGGGCAGGGCCGCCGCCTCGCGGGCGGCATTGGCGGTGAGGCGAGCGGTTTGGCTCACCCACAGGCCCTCTTGACCGCCGCATCAATCACCGTTTCCAGCGTCACGCCTTCGGCGCGCGCAGCAAATCCGAGCGCCATCCGGTGGCGCAAGGCAGGGCGGGCAAGCGCGATTACGTCATCCATCGACGGCGCAAGGCGGCCATTGATGAGCGCGCGGGCGCGGGTCGAGAGCATGAGCGCCTGTGCTGCGCGCGGTCCCGGACCCCACGCAACAGACTCTTTCACCAGTGCCGAGGCGGTTTCGTCCTCGGGTCGACAGGACCGCACCAACGCCAGAATGGCCTCGGTGACCTTGTCGCCGACCGGCGCGCGGCGCACCAGCGATTGCAAGGCGATTAGCGAGGTCGTGTCGAGAACCGGTTCCGCCGTCGCCATTGTGGAGCCGGTCGTCGAAACCAGAATCTCGCGCTCTTCATCCAGCGTCGGATAATCGACGATGACTTCGAGCAAGAACCGGTCGAGTTGCGCTTCGGGCAGGGGATAGGCCCCTTCCTGCTCGATCGGGTTCTGAGTCGCGAGAACGTGAAACGGCGCGGGCAGGTCGCGGTGCTGTCCGGCGACGGTGACCTGCTTTTCCTGCATGGCTTGCAGCAGCGCGGATTGCGTGCGCGGGCTGGCGCGGTTGATCTCATCGGCCATGAGCAACTGGCAAAAGACCGGGCCGTCGATGAACTTGAAGGCGCGGCCTCCGTCTCGCCCGGTCTCCAGCACTTCAGAGCCGAGAATATCGGCGGGCATCAGGTCGGGCGTGAACTGGATGCGGTTCGACTGCAAGCCCATCACCGTGCCGAGCGTATCGACCAGCAGCGTCTTTGCCAGTCCCGGCACCCCGACCAGCAGGGCGTGCCCGCCGGAAAGGATCGCCGAGAGAGTCAGGTCGACGACCTCGTTCTGGCCGACGATGCGCTTGGCGATTTCCTGCTTGGCGCGGGCAAGGGTTTCGGCGGCTTTTTCAGCCTCTGCGACCGGATCGCCAGCGGCACCGGGGTTGTCGATTGTCACGGTATCCAAGGGGCTGGCTCCTTCCACACGGGATCGACATCCCGGCTCGGCTTTTCATCCTGTCGATTTACTATAGCTGACTATGGTGTCACGTCGCGGATTTTCTAACGTCAGGGTGTGCGGGTGCTGGCGTTACCACCGGAAAATGAGGCAAGTCTATGTCAGAGGAAACCATGCCGAAGGCTGAAAGCCCCGAAACCGCGGCCCTCGCGGCGCAGGCAAAATCCGCATCTGGCAAGGGCCCGCCGCCGGTTCACCTATGGAATCCGCCCTTCAGCCGCGACCTCGATATACGGATTGCCCGGGACGGAACGTGGTGGCACGAGGGCACGGTGATCAAGCGCGAGGCCCTCGTGCGGCTTTTCGCCTCGATTTTGAAACTCGAAGACGGCAAATACTTTCTGGTCACGCCCGTTGAAAAGGTTGGCATCACCGTCGACGATGCGCCCTTTGTGGCGATTGATGCCGACCCTGACGAGGCCGGAATACGCTTCACCACGAATGTCGGGGATACGGTTCTTGCGGATAAGGATCATGCCATCCGCGTTGAGCTGCATCCTGAAACCGGGGAGCCGTCACCCTATATCCATATTCGCCGGGGTCTCGAGGCGCTGATTGATCGCAAGACGTTTTACCGGCTGGTCGATATGGCGCGGGTCGAGGGGGATCGGATGATCGTCCACTCCGGCGGTGAAGATTTTGAACTCGGTTCGGTGGGGTAGCTTGTCGCAAGGGCAAAAACTGACGAAGGCCGAGATTGGCCGTGCGATGGGCATGACCTCGCCGCCGCGCCCTGACCGCGATGTGCCACGGGATCATGGCCTGCGCCTTGCCGCAACACTCTGTCCGATTGTCGAGCGCGCGGGCGGTTTGTCGGTGATCCTGACCCGGCGCGCCGATGGCTTGCGCGCCCATCCCGGACAGATCAGTTTTCCGGGGGGCAAGATCGACGCGGGCGATGCCTCGTCCCTTGATGCCGCCCTGCGCGAAGCGCATGAGGAAATCGGCTTGCCCCCGCATCATGTCGATGTTCTGGGCGCGCTCGATCTCTATCCGACCGGCACCGGATTTCTGGTTGCGCCCTATGTCGGGTTTATCGAGCGTGACTTTCTGCCAATCGCCGAACCGGGCGAAGTCGCCGAAGTGTTCGAGGTGCCGCTGGATTTCCTGATGGATCGAAAAAACCATTCGCGGGAAGCCCTTGTCCACGAGGGAAGAGAGCGCCACTTCTATGTCATCAACTTCGAGCGTCGGCGTATCTGGGGGGCGACGGCAGGGATGCTGCGCCTGCTTGCCGACCGGATAGCGGCGCTGGGCCTTGGGCCAGTGATTGAGGATACAGTATGATCCGTGTCGTTCTTGTCTCGCTGGCGATGCTGGCGGTTCCGTTTATTGTCTATGCGATCTTCGAGATCGTGCGTCAGGGCCCGGACGGCAAAGGCCCGCGCTCGCCCCGGGATTGGGAGCGCGATTCGGTGCTCAACCTTGGTTTTGTGGGGCTGGCGCTGATGGTCGGGGCGCTGGTGTATTTGATCGCGACCGATGAGGGTTCGCGTGACGGCATCTACGTTCCGCCGCGTATTGAAAACGGAAAGTTAATCGATGGGTACTTTAATACCGATGTGACCCCTGTGGAGGGTGAAGACTGAACGTTGATTCGGGAACAGCGCCAATGCCTGAAAAAATCGCTGGTGAATGGATGTTTGCACCGGAGACTGCCAGCGTCATGAAGGCGTTGCAGTCAGGGGGTGGCACGCCGCGCTTCGTCGGCGGCTGCGTTCGCAATGCCCTGATCGACCGGAAGGTGGCCGATGTCGATATTGCCATCGACAGTGATCCGAACGCGGTCATCCGTTGCCTCACCGATGCGGGCCTGCGCGTTGTTCCGACAGGGTTTTCCCACGGCACCGTTACCGCAATCAAGGGACGGAAGAGTTTCGAGATCACGTCCTTGCGTGAGGATACCCATACCGACGGTCGCCGTGCCGAGGTGGTTTTTACCAAGGATTGGGAGAAGGACGCGTCTCGCCGGGATTTCACGATCAACGCGCTCTATGCCGATACCGATGGCACGGTGCACGATTTTCTGGGTACGGGCATCGCGGATGTCCATGCGCGCCGGGTCCGCTTCATCGGTTCGGCGACTGATCGCATTCAAGAGGACTATCTGCGTATCCTGCGTCTTTTCCGGTTTCACGCCCATTACGGCGAGGGCGGCATGGAGCCGGATGCGCTCGTTGCCTGCGCGGGTTTGACCGGCGGGCTGGAATTGCTGGCCCGCGAGCGCGTCGGGTCCGAAATCCTCAAGATGCTCACTGCGCCGAAACTGGCTTTGTCCTTTGATATGATGGAGCAAACCGGTGTCTTGTTGAAAGTGCTGCCCACGGCGCGCCTCGGTACGCCGATGGCGGCGCTGGAGGCGGTGGAGCGTCGTCTGGGACTATCGCCCAGCGCGATGCGGCGGCTTGCGCTGGTGACGCGCGGCGGTGATCCCCGCGATACGGGCCGTGCCCTGCGGCTTTCCAACGAGCAGATGGCAGACCTTCGCGCCAGACGCGCCCACACGACGCTGGTGCGCAATACCGAAGACGCCCGTCGGCTTGGCTATGAGCGCGGCGAGGTCGCCGGGATCGATACGCTCTCGATTCAACATGCCGAAGCAGGGACGGTCCCCGAAGTGCGGATCGTCAAGGCGCTGAGGGAAGGTGCCGAACAGAAGATGCCGGTATCATCCAAAGACCTGATGGCAGCGGGCATCGGCGCTGGCCCCGAACTTGGCCGGGTTCTCAAAAAGGTCGAGCATATCTGGATCGAAAGTGACTTTGTGATGGATAAGGCGTCGCTCATTGGACAGGCACGCGCCGCAATCTGACGCCGCTATATATCCGAAAAAGTACCCGAAAATACTAAAGCCTCGCAGGTTATGCGAGGCTTTTGCGTGAAGGCCGTCAGAGTGAACTGATCAGGCGCTGCGTCCGATGGCAGCCTGGCGATTCTGGCGCGAGCGGTCGCGGTCGCGGCGCGAGGACATCGGCTGATAGGCCGCTGCGACGTGAGACGCGCAATAGGGCTTGCCCGGTGCCGCCGCATGGCCGCAGAAATAGAACTCGCCGTTGCTGGGGTCACCAATCGGCCATTTGCAGGTCCGCTCGTTCAACTCGAGCAAAGACAGCTTTTTCGCCGCTGCATCCACATCCACCAGATCGACCAAAGGCTCTGACGGTGCCGGGGGGTGCGGAAAGGTCGAGGTGACGACCGGGGGTTTCACCGCCGCCATCACCGGCTTGGGCTTGTCCTTCACCGGTGCAGGTTCCGGCTTTTCGACCGCCTTCACCTTCGCCTTCGCGGCGGCGGGAGCGGCAGTTTCCTTGGCGGCCTTTGCCGGCTCGGGCTTTGCGGCGGCACGGCTGGCGAGGCCAAGGCGATGCACCTTGCCGATAACGGCATTGCGGGTGACTCCGCCCAGAACCTTCGCGATCTGGCTCGCGCTTTGCCCCTCGCCCCAAAGCGTTTTCAGCGTTTCGACGCGTTCGTCAGTCCAGGACATGGGCAACCTCAATCTGGGAGTACGGCGAGCACGACTGTGCGCTGCACAACCGGGCCTTTTGATGACATCTACTGCAGTTTATTACACGACTCGTGCCAGAAACAAGCTAGGTAAATGAGTTCCTTACGTATGATAATCAACGGGATTTAGATCAAAATGTCCATGAGCAGCGAGACTGCGGCCTCCGCACCGATGGGCCAGCGCCGCTTTGGCCGGGTGAACTGGCTTGGAATGAAGACGCTCTACGGTAAGGAAGTGCGGCGGTTCTTCAAGGTCTATATGCAGACATTGGTGGCCCCGGTGGCGACAGCGGGCCTGTTCATGGCGGTCTTTACGCTGGCGCTGGCGTCCCGGCGCGGGGATGTGGACGGGATGCCGTTTGCAGAGTTTCTGGCCCCCGGCATCATCATGATGGCTGTGATTCAAAACGCTTTTGCCAATTCTTCCTCCTCGATCGTCGTGGGTAAGGTGCAGGGCAATATCGTCGATGTCCTGATGCCGCCGCTGTCGCCGGGAGAGTTGACGACGGCCTATGCGCTGGGCGGTGCGACGCGCGGTCTGTGCGTTGCCGCCCTGTCGCTGGTGCTGATCTTTCCCTTCATCGGGCTGGGGGTCGCAAACCCGGTCTGGGCGATCTTCTTTGCCGCCATCGGTGCCCTGATCCTGGCACTGGTCGGCACGCTGACAGGCATCTGGGCGGAGAAATTCGACCACACGGCGGCGATCACGAACTTCATCATCACCCCGCTCGCGTTCCTCTCCGGCACATTCTACAAGGTAAGTGATCTGCCAGAGCCATGGTCGACCGTATCAGCATGGAACCCGATCCATTTTCTGATCGATGGATTCCGCTGGGGTATTCTCGGCCAAGGCGAGACGAACCCGTGGGCCGGGGCCGCGATTTCAGTGGCGATTGCCGCGGCGCTTTGGGCAGTGTGCCTGTGGATGTTCCGCACAGGGTATCGCCTGAAAAGCTGAAGCGGACGCATCACGCGCCCTCGCTCTGCACCTCTCGCCGCGAGCGCGGCTTGCTTTCGCCCTGGGGTGTTGGCCAGCCCTCGCGCTGGGCGTCGCGGTCGCCGTCGGTTTCCTCGGTCTGGTCGTGGAACAGGTGGACTTGGGTGTCGTAAGGCATATCGATGCCTTTTTCGTCAAAGCGCATCTTGATGCCGCGCATGACCTGCGAGCGGATATTCACCATGCTCTTGCGGTCCGATTTCTGCCACCAGCGGGCGCGCAGAGTGACCCAGGACGCATCGAGGCCCCAGACCAGAACCTCCGGTGCCGGATCGCTTTCGACCCCGTCGATCCCCTCCATGATCTCGATCAGCTCCGAGGAGGCGAAGTCGATGGCGTCGCTATATCCGATGCCTATGTCGTACTCATTGCGGGCAATGGGGTACGCGGTGCGGACCACGACGGCGCTGGTGTAGATATCGGCGTTCGGAATTACGATGCGCTGGCCGCCATAGGTCTTCAGGATCGTCGCGCGGCTTTCGATGCGCTCGACGGTGCCCTCATAGTCGCCGACGCTTATCTGGTCGCCGATCTCGAAGGGCTGGCGCAGCAACAGGAGCAGACCGGCGAGCCAGTTCTGCAAGATGTCCTTGAAGGCGAACCCGATAGCGACCGAGCTGACCCCAAGACCCGCGATCAGATCACCGGGACTCATGGACGGGACGACGATGGTCAGGGCGATCAGCGCCCCGAACAAAAAGATTCCCCATCGGATGAATCCGCCGAGAATATCGCCGAGATTGCCGCGATCCCGCTTCGACGCGGTGCGGTTGACCATGTTGCCGATCCATTTCGCGGCGAACCAGACGATGACGATGAAAACGAGCGCGACGATGAGGTTCGGGAGGGTCTTCACCAGCCCGTCGAGCCAACCGTCCACCCGTTCCAGTGCCTTCGCCGGGTTAAGGTCGATCTGCCCGGTCTGATCCGCTTCTTCGTCCATTCTCGCACCTGCTTACCGCTATGAGTCGGCGAGGCAACGTGCCAGACGCGAAAACGCTCCCCATCGGCCTGCGGAGCAGGGCGATGACCCAAAGCGGCAGACGGCTGCGAAGCAGGCGTTGAGAGCGCGGTGCCGCTTGGAGCGGCCCAATCAGTAATGCGGCGGCGGCGCAGAGGCGGGCGGCGCGCCCTCGCCATCATCCTGCATCGCGCGCAAATGGTCGATGATCCGGTCCATCTTCGCATCCAGCCGCCGGATCGCCGCCCATTGCTCGGCCATCTGTTTCGAGATGTCGTCGATGGCGGCGTCTTGGTGCGAGAGGTGTTCTTCGAGGGAGGTGGTCATTTCGGTTTCCCAAATGCGCGGTCAGGATAGGCG
>CALGNO010000117.1 GCA_937958625.1 uncultured Neomegalonema sp. | reverse complement strand
CAGCCTGATGACGTTGCAGACGGCGCTCGGGTTTACCTTGACCGCCGTGACGGTTCAGGTAACGCCGGTCTTGGCCGCCACGTTGGGCTGGCCCGTGACTTTGGCAATCATGGCCCTCGGCCCGCTCTTTGGCATCGAGGCCATGCGCAGACTGATCGGATTGAAGGCGGAGGCGACGTGAGACACTCGACAAAGACGCAGCGCGACACCGACGCCCCCGCCGAAAAGCGTCCGCCGGAACAGGTAATGCGGCTGGATCGCATGGGGTCTTCGCATCAGACCCGGCTGAGCTTTATGCGCGTGCTGCTGCGGCGGTTGAAAACCGAGGGCTGGACGTTTGACCGTCCGGTCTGGGACATCGACGCGCGCGGGGTGGGCGTCGCGACCTATACGGCGACCGGGCCGGAGCGGACCTACACCCTCGTCGCCTTCGCCCATGACCTCGCGCCCGAGCACCGCTCTGACCGGGTGATCGCCGAGGCGTGGGATGCGACATTTACGCTGGTCGATGGAGAGCCGAGCCAAGCCGATCTTGAGCGGCTGGCGGGCGAAGTGCCGGTGCAGGAGGCGGGGCGGATTTCCGGGACAGAGCTTGTTCTCTCCCGCGCCAACCGCTCTGTTCGGCTGTTCGAGCATGTGATTGATGCCCTGTCGCGCGGCACCCAGCCCGACCTTGGGCAGATCGAGCCGGTCGGCTATCTGATGCGCACCACCGCCGTCTATGGCTCGGGAAAATTCGGGGCCGCCGACCGGGATGTCTGGGCCGGGCGGCCAGAGTTTGCCGGGTCGTTCCAGCCGGAGCTGCTGACGGTCTGGCTGATCCGTTGTTTCACCCTTGATCTGGTCGAGCATCTGGCCGCCAGCCGAGCGCCGGAGACAGCCGTGACGCTTGACCCGGCGATCCGGCGGCGCATTGGCGTTGGCAATTCAACCGGCCTAGGGATGGCGCCGTTTCTGATGAACCATCCGGCGCTGATCCACTCGTGGATCGACGCGCGGGAGACGGCGCTGGCGCGGGTGCGGGCGATCCGCACCGCGACGACGGCGACCATCGCGCGCTTTTCCGAACTGGTCGCGCGGGCCGAGGTCAATGCGCGCGGCTGGGCCGTTGATCACGAAAGGCAGGCCGAGAAATGCGACGGCCTGCGCGATGATTTCGCTCGCCTGCGCGCGCATCTGCGCACCGCGCCGTTGGCCAGCGGTCAACCGTGGGATGCGCTATACCGCTGGGGCGAGACCAATCTGTCGCTAGAGGGGCAAGAGCAGTTCGCCGCGCTGATGCTCGAACCCCATGGCGACCTGATCGACGACCTCGCGCCGACCATGAGCGCCGATGAAGCCGCGCCGCCACCCATCGACGGCACCCGGCGCATCGCGGCCCTGCGCGACCATATCCGCGCCGTTCATCGCTGGGCCGAAGGGGTGGATTTCGACGCCCCCGAGGCCACTGCCCGCCTCTGGTATGTCTCCGAAGAAAAGCTGGAGCCGCGTCTTGGGGAGCGGTTCGAGGAGCCGCTGGACCCCTATGAACAGCCGCTCGCCCCGGCGCGGGATGCGATGCGGGCGCTTGCGGCGCTGGAGGGCTGGGACGACGAAGACACTGTCGCCGCGTTTCTGATGCGCCATCCCGAACACCGGCACAGCGTCCGCCGGGTGCAGCTTGCCATGCGCCTGCCCTATGCTGAAATCCGGGACAATACGATTGCGGCGGATATGCTGCCCATCGACCTGCTGCGCTGTAAGCTGTCTTTCTTTGGCGCGACGAAGTTCGACCCGCGCTCTGATCGCTGGGTGCGGATCACGATGTTTCAGGGCGCGCCCTTCCCCGATGAGCTGGCCGAGAGCGACCCCGACGACCTCGCCTATCCGCCGTTGTCATGAGTTGGTCGCTGGGAGAAACCCGGGCGCTGGCGATCAAGGCGGCACGGGGGGCCGGAATGCCCTGGGGCATGGCCGAGGAAGCCGGGTTCGCCGTGCGCTGGTTGCAGGCGAATGGCGCGCCGGGGGCGGCGGCGCTGGCGCGGTATCTGGAATGGCGCGACGGGGGATGCGAGGGGGTGCACGACCTCTGCCCCATCGGCCTCGGCACCGCCCTGATGGATGCGGGGCGCGGGGTGCCGGAGGCGCTGGGGCGGGTGCGTCAGCCGCTGTTGCTGGTGCCGTTCGTGGCGCGCTGCACGCCGTCAGGGATGGCGCTTCGCTGGCCCGGCGCGCAGCTGATCGCGTCGGAGGCGGGGCTGGTGACCGATGCCCCGCGCGAGACCCTGCTGGCGGAAGAAGCCGAGTGCGAGGCCGCCCGCGCCGTCGCTCAGGTCTTTGACGGCACGACCCGCGTGCCCGAAGGCGAGGCCGCAGCCATCGCCACCCTCGACCACTTCGCCGCCCGAACCTACGCCCCCGCCACCGAAGCCTCGCGGGCCGGGGCGGGAGCGGGGACGAGCGACAACGATTGAGGGCGATTCAGTCTACGGGCGGCAACACCCTAATGACCAAACGGATCAACTCGGTTCGGCGCGAGAGTCCGGTTTTGTCCAGAATTGACGCTACCTGATTCTTCGCTGTTACGGGCGAAGTATTGCGGCTGTCCGCAATGTCATTGACCGACATCCCCTGCAGGATCAGAGCGCACACTTCTGCCTCGGCGGGTGTCAGCCCATATAGCGTCGTAAAGCGTTCGATCTTCAGCGCCGGAATCCGCTCCGGGTCGATGATCGTAATCAACGCACCCTGTAAGCCGACATCAATCTCAGCCTTGCAGTCAGACAAGGGAGCGATATCGACCAGAAAACGCTCTGATCCGGATTTCCGCGCAACAGCGACAAGACGTTCCGGCTGATTGCCTTCTCCGCGCGCGGTATTCGTTGCCTCATTGATTGCGATCTGGACTTCGGCTGTCTGGTCTGCCTCCTCGCAGCGCAAGCGTCCATCGGCAGATTTCCAGACGCCGTCTTTCAGACCGAATATGCGTACGGCTTCTTCATTCTCGACAATGATCTCGCCCGATGGCAAGGCGATGGCCAGCCCGACCCGCACCCGGTCCAGCGCCGTCAGAACAGCTGCGTAACGGGCTTTCAGCTGTGAAAAAGTGCGGCCAATCTCGACGGACTTGGTCAAATGCGGCAGCAACGGAACGATCCCGCGCAAGCCATCGGACGGCACAGCAGACTTTGCCGCGTCAAACGCAATGCTCATAGCGTCAAACCAGACTTTGTCGCTGTTGAGACGCACACCGAGACGACGCCTTACCCCGATTTTTCTCCGTAGCATCCGGTAGTCCGCGCGCGCATCCAGATCAGCAGCGGGAATTCCGATATCCGTATCGGCTGCAGGCTGATGCGCCGGTTGGCGGCTGAGAAAATCCCAGTCCGGGTCTTGCAACCGGCTCAGGCGCAAACCGTAATACATGCCCCAGGCCGTGCGCGTGAAATCCAGATAGGCCGAATTCATCATTGTGAGATCACGCGCCGACGGGTCGGGACGCCGTATCAGCAACGCAATCGCCTTGGCATCGACCGCAGCCGTCACCGCATCCAGCGCCCGCCGCCAGCGTCCCAATTCAACAGCGGCGTCGTAGACATGGGTAAGGGCGGCATATCCCTCCGGTTTCATCATGATCCATCCGTATCATGAAACGCGCAACAAAAGCGAATACCCCGGACAACGTTGCAACAAACCAGAAGGGGTAGGCAATGATACAATTCAACTTCAAACGGAGCGCGCGGGGGGTCTTCGCGCTGGCGCTCGCCGCCGGAATGTCCGGCTGCGGCGCACAATTTTTCACAGAACCGGCGACCAATCCATCCATCGAAAAGAACTTCGGCAAGGGGTATTCATCGCTTGTGACGACGGCAGACCGCCGGATCGTAATTTCATCCGATAGTAAGTATACGCACGTTCCGCAAATGGTTTGCGCCGAGCCGTCTCCTGATGCGATCTCCTCCGTCGCGGCGTCTTTTGGAGCGCAGGCTAAGGCTGGGATAACAGATGCTGCTGGCAACACTCAGGAAGCCTCCGCCGCCTTTGCACGCGGGGTGGCAACCGCAGCAGGTGCCTTGTCGCGCCGTTCACAAGGCGTGCAATTCTTTCGCGATGGTGTCTTCGCCCTATGCCAAGGGGCCATGAACGGCATCGCCACGCCGCCGCCTGATATTTGGGCGCTGATGACGAAAGAGGAGAAGATCAAGGCTGCAGAAGCCGGGCGCGAAAAGCTTGATTTACTGTTCAAATTGCTGGTTGCTAAGTCTTCGGAACTCATTGCCAAAGAAGTCGACAAGGACGAATGGCACAAGTCCTATAAACTCCAGGCGATCCCAGCACCCGGCACCCCAGCAATCATTTTACCCGAGACCAAAGAAGAAGGCTGACCACCTCAATACGGGTGCGTTCAGGGGGTGGATCGCACCTGTCAGGGAGGGTGTGGAGATGCACCCTCCCGATTTGCGTAGGAAAGCGGTGCCGCTGAGCCCCACGTTGCGCTGCAACATGTGACTCCCCTTCCGCCGCGAACCGCCCTACTCTCCCAGCCCGAATCGTATCGGGAGAATACACATGCTTCGCACTGCACTTTTCGGGCTGGCAACGGCCCTCGGGCTGGCCGCCGCGCCCGCCGTCGCTCAGGATGATCCGCTCAAGGTCGGGTTCGTCTATGTCGGCCCCATCGGCGACCACGGCTGGACCTATCAGCACCATGAGGGCCTGAAGGCCGTCGAGGAAGCCTATGGCGACCGGGTCAGCACCACCTATGTCGAGAGCGTGAAAGAAGGCCCGGATGCCGAGCGTGTCATCCGCCAGCTTGCCGCATCGGGCCACGGGCTGATCTTCACCACGTCTTTCGGGTTCATGGACCCGACGATCAACGTCGCCGAGCAGTTTCCGGACATCAAGTTCGAGCACGCCACCGGCTATAAACGTGCCGACAACGTCGCGACCTACAGCGCCCGGTTTTACGAGGGCCGCTATATCGCCGGTCAGATCGCGGGCAAGCTGTCGAAGGCGGGCAAGGCGGGCTACGTCGCCTCCTTCCCGATCCCCGAGGTTATTCGCGGGGTCAACGCCTTCTTGCTGGGAATGCAGAGCGTCAATCCGGAGGCCGAGATTTCGGTGGTCTGGGTGAACTCGTGGTTCGACCCCGGCAAGGAAGCCGATGCGGCCAAGGCGCTAATCGCGCAGGGCGCGGACATCATCACCCAGCATACGGACTCGCCCGCCCCGCTTCAGAGCGCGGCGAATGCAGGGATTCTTGCCTTCGGTCAGGCGTCGGACATGCATGAATTCGGCCCTGAAGCGCAGATCACCTCGATCATCGACAACTGGGCGCCCTATTACGTCGAGCGTGTCGGCGCGGTTCTGGATGGCACTTGGGAAAGCAAGGATACGTGGGACGGCATCCAGCCCGGCATGGTTCAGATGACGCCCTATTCCAACGTCGATTACGACGTCGCCAAGGCCGCGAAAGAGACCGAAGACCTGATCCGCCTGGGCCGCCTGCACCCCTTCGCCGGCCCGATCATGGACCGTGACGGCACCGAGCGTGTCGCCGCCGGTGAAGTCGCCGATGACGGCGCGATGGCGACGATGGATTACTTCGTGAAGGGCGTGATTGGCGACCTGCCGAAGTAAGATCGCGCATAGCCCTCCCTATCGACCCCGGTCCCGCAAGGCCGGGGTCTTTTTACGTCTGGGGTCGCGAGTGACTTCCTGCCGCCGCGCTGTATCTGTGATTGTAACAGCCCCTACCCGGAGACCCGCCCATGGCCGCCTATTCTTCCCTGCGTGATTTCATCGAACGGCTGGAGGCCGATGGCGATCTGAAGCGGATCACCGAGGAAGTCTCGACCGACCGCGAGATGACCGAGATCCACAAGCGGGTGCTGCACGCGGGCGGCCCCGCGCTCCTGTTCGAGAATGTCGTTCACGAGGACGGGCGCAAGGCCGAGATGCCGGTGCTGTGTAACCTGTTCGGCACCGTCGAGCGGGTGGCGCGGGGCGTAACGCTGGAAGGCAAAGAGCGCCGCACGGGGCATGAACTGCGCGAAGTCGGCGAGTTGCTTGCCTTTTTGCGCCAGCCCGAACCGCCGCGCGGCATCAAGGAAGCGATGGGCCTGTTGCCGCTGGCCAAGACCGTGCTGACGATGAAGCCCAAGGGCTTTGGCGGGATGATGGGCAAGAAAGCCCCGTGTCAGGAGGTCGTTCTGACCGGTGACGACATCGACCTGGGCCGCCTGCCGATCCAGACCTGTTGGCCCGACGAGGCGGGGCCTCTGGTGACGTGGCCGCTGATCGTCACGCGGGGGCCATCGGGCAAGCGCGAGGATGACTATAATCTCGGCATTTACCGGATGCAGAAACTCGGCAAGAACAAGCTCATCATGCGCTGGCTGAAACATCGCGGCGGGGCGCAGCATCATCGCCGCTGGGGCAAGGAAAAGCCCGAGCCGCTGCCTGCCGCTGCCGTTCTCGGAGCCGATCCCGGCACCATTCTGGCGGCCGTGACGCCGGTGCCGGATAACCTGTCGGAATATCACTTCGCGGGCCTGCTGCGCGGCAAGCCCGCCGAGTTGGTGGACTGCAAGACACAGCCGATCAAGGTGCCCGCGACTGCCGAGATCATTCTGGAGGGCACCGTCAGCCTCGACGAATACGCCGATGAAGGGCCGTTTGGGGACCACACCGGCTATTATAACTCGGTCGAGAAATTTCCTGTGTTTACCGTCACCGCGATCACGATGCGGGAAAAGCCGATTTATCTCAGCACCTATACGGGCCGTCCGCCCGATGAACCGGCGATCCTCGGCGAGGCGCTGAACGAGGTATTCATTCCGCTGCTACAGGCGCAATTCCCGGAGATCGTGGATTTCTGGCTGCCCCCCGAAGGATGCAGCTATCGCATCGCCGTCATCTCGATGAAAAAGGCCTATCCCGGCCATGCCAAGCGCGTGATGATGGGCGCGTGGTCTTACTTGCGCCAGTTCATGTACACCAAGTTCGTGATCGTCGTGGACGAAGGCATCGACTGCCGAAACTGGGACGATGTGTGGTGGGCCATCACGACCCGCATGGACCCGGCGCGGGATCTGACGATCATCGACAACACCCCCATCGACTATCTCGACTTCGCTTCACCGGTATCGGGCCTTGGCTCGAAAGTCGGCTTCGACGCCACCGACAAGTGGGAAGGCGAGACCGACCGCGAATGGGGAGAGGTGCTGGAGATGGACGAAGAGACCATCGCGAAGGTGGATGCGAAGTGGGAGAAGTTGGGGTTGTGACACAAAAGACTGACGTTGCTCTAGACACCATCAAACCCGCTTTGTTGCTGAAATATCTCGACGACGCGGATCGGGCACGGCAGACGTCGAATTATTTCGGCGGGGAGCCACAACTCCCGGATGACATTGCCTGGCCCGAGAATCCGACAGGTGAGCCGCTGCATTTCATTTTCCAAATGGATTGTGGGGCTCTGCCGCACCGGTTTAATCTCGGTGGGCATGATTGGGAGTTGCCTAAATTCCCCACCGAAGGGACTTTCTTTCTATTCGCCAACCTTGCCAATTACGACATTTGGGAAAGCTCGGCGGACGGCGCGAAAGTCGTTTATTCCGCTTCCGCAGTGGCCGAGCTGCCGCCAAGAAAGCCACCAGAGACCTTAGCGCGGCTTGGCAGCAAAAGTCTCGTTGCCAGAAACGCCTACGCTATAAATGTCTTCTCGATGAAGCCGACCGAAATAACCCTGAAAAACCACGGTATAATCGGTGAGGGCTTTCCTGCAAAAAAGCAACTGCATCAGAAGTTGCAATCGAGGGCATTTGATGCACTTCCCCCATCTCAAGCGCTTCCCAAATTGCCGTTTTCAGCCCTTCCCTATCTCACAACATATTCGACTTTCTCGGAGCATAAACCTAGCGCCGAAGAACGAGACCTGCTGGAGAGTTATGGCCTGAACGCGCTGTGGCCGAGGCGTTATCTCGCCGCGACAGATCGGTATTTTCCGTGGATGGAGAACGTAACCCGCTCTCTGCGGCAGCGAAAAGAACAGCATATTTCATTGGTCCGAGAGAGGCACGGAAAAGACGTGCGCTCGCTTGCCTTCGACGTTCCTGAACTCGGCTTTCCGTGGCGCTGGTTGGCCGCGGGAAATATCGCTCTTGAAGTGTTCAAATGGGCATCACAGCAAATCGACTTAACTGAAGTACATTGGCCTTTGCTGATTGATGAGGCCGAAGAATGGGCGCGTCGGGCAAGTGCGGTTGATCCCTTGGATCGCATTACTGCAACCGAGTCAAACGAGTTTATCGACTGGTTACGAACGATCGATGCAGTTGCCAATACACAGTCAGAGAAAGATGAGCGGATCAAAGTGATGAGCGCTCTGAGAAGTCTCCAGAGTCAGTTAATCGTATCTCTCGATACGTCGTTGAACTATCTACGCGGCGCGGATGACACATCAGACATCCCTTCGGACCTTGTGGTGCCCGCGCGCCTGACCCCAGAAGAAACAGACCGCGAGTCGATGCAGGTGAGCGGATTTCAGATGAACCACCAATTCCTCGGGTATGCAGACCGCTGGCAACAAGATGAGCCTGAAGACTCAGACGATATGCTTCTATTTCAGGTCGCCTCGGACTGCGAAAATCTGAATATCGAATTCGGTATCCTACACATCTGGATCAAGAAAACAGACTTTGCTGCGGGCTACTTCGACCGCGCTTGGGCGCACGCTGAAACGACATGAAATGGGTCGAGCAGTAGTGATAAAGCGAAGCTGAATATCGCATTCAAAAAGCGCCTGTGGCACACTCCTGAAAAAGGAGCCTGCTATGCGCGCAAAGCTGAACCTCACCGTCGAAAAAGCGATTGCCGACGAAGCTCGTGACCTCGGTATCAATATGTCCCGCGTGGCCGAGGAAGCCATCGCGAAGGCTGCGAAGCTGGAGCGGAACCGGCGTTGGGTGGAGGAAAACCGCGAGGTTTTGAGCCAATACGCCGAGGAGGTTGAGCGGGAAGGTTTGCCCCTCGAAAAATATCGGCTTTTCTGACAATGGCGCAGTTTGATCTGTTCCGTGTCGGTGGCGGCCTTGTCGTCGATCTGCAAACCGATTTGATTTCGTTAGATGATACGAGGGTCGTTGCGCCGCTTTTGGACGGTGAGCGATATGCCCGGTTTCCGAAACTAACACCGGTGGTGCAAATTGACGGTCGACCATGGGTGGTCAGAGTTCAACAGTTAGCGGCTATACGCGGGCGCGATCTCGGCCACCCGGTCGGCTCGCTTAGCGAGCATCGCGACGAGTTGCTGCGTGCCATTGATATTCTGACGCGAGGGTTTTGACGTCGGCGCACGAGCAAAAAAAGGGGCACCGCTTCCGCGGCACCCCCTCTTTCACTCACGAAGGCTGTCGTCGATCAGGTGCCGGGGATCAGGACCGAGTCGATGACATGGATGACGCCGTTCGAGGTTTCAATGTCGGCGGTCACGACATTTGCACCTTCGACCGTCACACCCGAGGTTGCGTCGATGTCGATCGTCGTGCCCTGAACCGTCGAGGCCGAGGTCATCTTACCGGCCAGATCGGTGGAGGTCACTTTGCCGGGGACGACGTGATAGGTCAGGATTGCCGTCAACTGGTCGCGGTTCTCCGGCTTCAGCAGGTTTTCCACCGTTCCGGCAGGGAGCGCGGCGAAGGCGGCGTCGGTCGGGGCGAAGACGGTGAACGGGCCGGGGCCTTTCAGCGTGTCAACGAGACCGGCGGCCTGTACGGCGGCGACCAGCGTGCCGAACGAACCGGCGGAAATTGCGGTATCAACGATGTCCGGCGAGGCGGTCACATAAGTAACGGCGGGCTGAGTCGGGGCGTATTCGACAAAGCTGCTCGCGCTGGCGGGCTGGGCCGTCACGGGCTGTGAGTAAAGCGGCTGAGACGCAACCGGCTGGACGAAGGCAGTCGTCGCGGGTGCGCCGTAGGTCGCGGCGCTGGACTTGTTGCCCCAGTTGCAGTCCATGGCGAGGGCGGGGCTGGCGGCGAGGGCGGCAACGGCTGCAATACTTGCAATGCGGATCATGATTGTCTCCCAAATTTCTGTCGCGGGAATTATTCCCACGACGGTGATGGAGAAGTATGATCACCCCGCTGCGCTTCCAGACCGATCACGCGGTCGTGAACGCAATGTTATTCCGGACACGGCGTTATTTCTGCGCCCGATACCAGACGCACAGGTCGTTGATCGGACAGGTCTCGCATTTGGGCGCGCGGGCGGTGCAGACGGCCTTGCCGAACTGGATCAGCCAGAAGTGCCCGTCCTTCATCGCCCATTCCGGCGAGCGGGCCTCCAGCGCCTCTGCGGTCTTCGCCTCGGTCTTGCCGGTGGCGAGGCCGGTGCGGTTGCAGACCCGGTGGACATGGGTATCGACGGCGATGACCTCGGCCCCGAAGGTAAAGCTCATGACGATGTCGGCGCATTTGCGCCCGATACCCGGCAAGGACAAGAGGCCCTTGCGCGTATTCGGTACGACGCCGCCATGGTCCTCAACGAGCGCCGTGCAGAATTTGCGCAGGTTGCGGGTTTTCATGTTGTAGAGGCCGCAGGGCTTGATCGCCGCCGCGATTTCTTCGTCGGGCAGGGCCAGAATCTCTTCCGGTGTCTTTGCCAGTCGGAACAGGGCGCTGGCCGCTTTCGCTGTGTTGGTATCGCGGCTCTGGGCCGACAGCATACAGGAAATACAGGACCGGAACGCATCGGGCTGTCCCTTTGGTCCCTTCGCCCCGCGCGTACGGCCCGGCATCGCCTCGGACAGGCGCCGATAGAGCGTCTCGATCTCCTGCCGCGTCAGCGCGCCCGCGTCTTTCGCCTTTGCCATGGCGACAGAAATGGTGCGCGATGGGGGGATGTCAGGCCCGCGCTGGACGCATCTCACCGGCGCGGCTATTGTGTGGGTTCGTTTTTTCGAGGAGTCAGTGCCCGATGCGTGCGTTTCATGGTCCCTTTCTTGCGGCGGCGCTTTTGACTTGCGGGCCAGTCTCGGCGGGGATCGATCTGATAACTGCGCCCGTTGAAGCCACCGCGCCGATTGATCTGGATATAGGCGATTACACGCCGTCCTCCGAAACGGTCATCCGCTCCGAAGACCCTGAAAAGACGGCGCTTTTGCACGAATGTGACGTAAAGGCCGCCCATCCGGCGAACCCGGACAACCCCCCCGGTGTGAAGGGCGTCGTCTATGGCGATCTGGACGGGCCGCGCGCGCTCGCCGCCTGTCTGAAGGCGCTGGAGGCCGCGCCCGACGACCTGCGCATCCGGTATCAACTGGCCCGCGCCAAGCAAGCATCGGGACAGGGACGCGGGGCGATTGCCGACCTGCGCGCCCTCGCCGATCTCGATTATGTGCCCGCCATCAACAATCTGGGCGCAACCTATCAAATCGGCATCGGCGTGCCGCGCGATTATCAGAAAGCCTTGTTCTGGTATGAAAAGGCCTCGGAGATGGGCTTTGCCCCGTCGATGGCCGTCGTCGCATGGCTCTATCACCGGGGTCTCGGCACCGATGCGGATGCCGGTCAGGCGATGAAGTGGTATCGCAAGGCCGCCGAAGGCGGGTCGGCCTCGGCCATGCATAATATCGGGCATCTGTATCTGTCGGGCCAAAGTGTCGAGGCTGACCCGGTCGAGGCCACGCGATGGTTTCGGAAATCTGCAAACAATGGCTTTGCCCAGGGCATGACGATGGTGGGCTGGTCCTATCAGGTCGGCAGCGGCGTCAGCGTGAATGGCAAGCGCGCGATCGAATGGTACGAAAAGGCCGCGGAGGCGGGCGAGGTTGGGGCCATGGCCAGCCTCGGGGCGCTATTCGATTCCGGCGGGTCCGGCGTCAGGACACAACCGAGGAAATCGGCGGAATGGCTGTTGAAGGCCATCGGCGAAGGCCACGAGGCGACCCGCGCGCGTCTGGTGGACAATCCCGAGAGCCTCAGCCGCGCAACACGGCGCGCGGTACAAGCGCGGCTTGCCCGGATGGGGTTCGATCCCGGTCCGGCGGACGGCGTGTTCGGCACCGGCACCCGCGCAGCGCTTGATCAGGCGTTCAAGGCGCAATGACCCGGATCACCGACCTTTCGGCGCTCGAGGCGCTGTACGGGACGCCGGCGCAAGCCTCGGTCGACAAGGAAATCCCGTTTCTGACACCGGAATACCGTGCCTTCATCGAGGCCGCGCCCTTTGTCGTCATTGCAACCGTAAGCGATGACGGAACGGATTGTTCGCCGCGCGGCGACCCGCCGGGGTTTGTCGTGGTGGAAGATGACCGGACGCTGCTGATCCCCGACCGCCGGGGCAATAACCGCCTCGACACCCTGCGCAATCTGGTGTGCGATCCGCGTTGCTCGCTGTTGTTTCTCGTTCCCGGTGCAGGCGAGACGATCCGTGTGAACGGGCGGGCGTCGATCATCGCGGATGACGCGCTGAATGCGCGGTTCGAGATGCAGGGAAAAATGCCCGCTACGGTCCTGCGCATCCATATCGACAGCGTTTATTTCCAGTGCCAGAAGGCCCTTGTGCGCTCCCGGATCTGGCATCACGAAAGTCAGATCGAGCGCGGTGAACTGCCCAGCGCCGGTCAGATGGTGAAAGCGGTAAAGTCCGGTTTCGATGCGGACGGATATGACGCCGAGTATCCCGAACGGATGAAACGGACGATCTACTAAAGTATCCGTTGTATTCAAGCGGTATTGTTGCTCCAGTTTCGATCATCGCGGACGAGGGCGTTTGCTGTGATGAGCAGTTTTCTCATGACGGCTGTGATGGCAAGTTTTGGCGGTTTGCCAGCCTTGATGAGCTGATCG
>CALGNO010000116.1 GCA_937958625.1 uncultured Neomegalonema sp. | reverse complement strand
AAAGGGAAAAATGAATGGGGAGAGGTCCGCGCCGTAACAGCGCGAACCTCCATTCCGAGAATCCCGCTCAGAACCAGGCGTCGAGCTGGTCGGCGAGCTCCTTGGCATTGGCGAGGATCATCGCCAGCACCACGATCCCGGCGGCCATGCCGAAGCTGGCGCGCCGTGCGAGGATCATGAAGACGGCGGCGATGATCGCGAAGGCGACGATGATGTTGCCCATATTGCCCTGGAAAAAGGTCAGGAAGTTTCCGAGACCTTCCTCGGCCTTCGCGAGTTCCTGGGCATGGGCAGACAAGCCCGTCAGCAGCGTCGCGGAGACGCCACTGGTTGCAACAGCCAGAAGTTTACGGACAGGGGTGACGGTCAGAGGTTTGAGCAAAAGCTCCTCCTTTCGGTGAGATTCGTGATGTTGGTGGTGGGTTTGGCAGCGTCTGGTGGCGTCAGAACGCTCCGGCGAGGCGCAAAGGCGCGCGGCTCGCATTTCCGAGGACGCGCGCGATAAACGCCCGCGTCTCGGGGAAGTCGGGAATGCCGCCGAGCCTTGCGACCCGCGACGGTCCGGCATTATAGGCGGCGAGTGCCAGATCCCATGCACCGAAGCGCTGGTACTGGGCCGCAAGGTAGCGCGCCCCGCCCGTCATGTTCTGAACCGGGTCTTCGGGATCGACACCGAGTTCTTCCGCCGTTGCAGGCATCAGCTGGGTCAGCCCGATCGCGCCCTTCACCGAGACGGCATCGGGATCAAAGCCGCTCTCCGCTTCGATCAGTGCCACAAAGAGCGCGGGCGGAATGTCATGCGCTTCGGCGATCTCGCCTGCGATCTGCGCCAGCGGCTCCGAGTCCAGATGCGGGAAGAGTTGCTCTTCGGTATCTTCGTCAAGACGGCGCTGCGGCGTCTTGATCGCCCGGATCAGGGTGATCGCTTCCGCCGGAATAGGCGGGACTCCGAGGTCGCTGCGGGTCTCTAGGATCATCTCCTCGTCACCCTCTTCGGAGGGGGCTTCCTCGATATCCGGCGTATCGGGTGCATCGTCTTCCGCAGGCGGCGACACATCCGAAAAGTCGGCATCTCCGAATGCCGTCGGCAGCGCCGCGAGATCGACCTCGATCCATTCAGGTTCAGGGTGGCGTTCGACCGGGGCAGATGCGGTTTGTGCAGCGCCATGATTGTCGGCACGCTCGATCACCTCCGGCAGTGCGACGGCGATCATGGGCGGTTCTGGATCGGGATCGGTCCAGCCCGTGTCGACCATGACACTTGCGCCGGTATCGGCGCGGGTCATACCTTCGCGAGCGAGCAGCTTCGCGCGCTGCAGATAGTTCAGGCTCGGCCTGACTTTCATCGCGCCCTCCTCGCCGAATTCCATGACCGTGGCCATTGACGGTGCGCCCGGCAGGCCGATCAGAAGACCCGCCAGCGCCACCCCGCTTCGTGCTTGTCGTTCCAGCATTCAATCTCCTCTTGCTGTCTATGTTCGTGAATTGTTCTAATTCGGAACTCAGCGTTCAGCAAGGGCTAAAATGCTGATATTATTGAAAGACGGCGTACAGACGTATTTGTCACCGCGAAGAATCGTGACGCCATAGAGCCTTGCCTGTTCGTGCCTGATCGAAGTTTTTTGCTTGGCGAGATGATTTGGAGCAGCTTCAGGAGCGCGCGGCGGAGCGAAGCGGGCGAATCATTGTCGGTATTCGAGGTCACCTCTCACTGGATGAGGCGATTATCCGATGGTGCGGATTACCGAGGTTCGCGAACGCTCGACTGTCCATCGCATCGTCTTTGAGTAAGACGTGCCCGGTGATCGAGCATTTTGCCGATCATATCCGAAAAGATATTCTCTTGAAATCTGATGCTTACGCTGATTCTAGCGTGATGTTTGCCGATCATTGTTACCGATCTTTGCCCGGACTCATTCAGGACGTTCGCGCAGCACTGACGAACGCAAGCAATGGATCGAACACGCCACCGTCAGCCGCGCGCAGGGCCGCGATGTAATCGGTGCGCCGCAAATTGTCGGCCTGAAGATCGAAGCCACTCGCCCATTCGATTGGCGGATGGCCGTAATAGTCGTTCAGCAGGATATCAGCGGCGATCCGGGCATGGCGACCATTGCCGTTCGGGAAGAGATGAATCTGAACGATCCGGTGATGAAACCGTGCCGCTGATTCAAGCGGCGGGTATGTGCTGTTCGCCGCCCAGTACCGCGCATCATCGAGCAGATAGCGAAGCTGGACGGGTATCTGAAACGGATCGATGCCGATATTCTTTTCCCGGAGGCGGAAACTGCCCGCCCATGACCAGACCTCGCCGAAAAGACGCCGATGCAGTTTCCGGATAAAATCCTCGGTGAGAATATCGCCGCCCCGACGCCGCCCCAGCCATTGCAGGCCTTGGGTGATATTGGCCTGTTCGAGTTCATCAAGCTCTCCGCGCGTGGTGATGTGACCGAATTTGAGCCCCTCGATCTCATCCGGATCGAGAGGCGTGGCACCGTCCGGCTCGTCAAACGTCATGGCACTTGCCAGAAATCGGCAGGGCGCTCACGCAGGAGATCATCGGCGAGTTCCTCGATCTGGTGCTTCGTTTGCTCCGCAGGGAGTGACTGGGCCTCAAGAGCCATATGGGCACTCGCGCGTTTGATGATCGTTGCCGCTTTCGTGCGGGCCTGATCGCGGACCACATCGTCGATGTTGCCATCCGGCACGATGGCATAGACAAACCGCCCGCCGAGGCCTTCGGCCAGCCTCTCCATCTGCCGGATCGTCACGCCGCCTTCCCGTTCCTTGCGCTCGGCCTGATAGATCGCCGCCTTGGTCACACCGACACGCTGTGCGAGGTCAGGAGCCGACATGCCGAGCGCCTTGCGCATGGATTTGATCCATCCCATGCGCATGGGGCGGAAACCGTCCAGTTGCTGCGCCGCCTGATCGAGCGCGCGGGCTGTTTGCCGCTTTGCGGTGTCGCTGACG
>CALGNO010000115.1 GCA_937958625.1 uncultured Neomegalonema sp. | reverse complement strand
TTCCAGTACGAATACGACGAGGAAACCGCGTTCTTCGCCCGCCGTAAGATCTTCGAGTACAAGATGAACGACGTCGCGCCGTTCTGCATGGTCATCAGCTTGATCCATCCCCACGATCCCTACGTGGCGCGCCCCGAGTGGTGGGATCTCTATGACCATGACGCCATCGACATGCCGGGCAGTCCGGGCGCGACCGATCCCCATTCCGAGCGGGTCCAGCGCGGGATCGAGATGGATGTGAAACCGCCCAATGCCGCAGAAATCCGCAATGCGCGCCATGCCTATTACGCGAATGTCTCGTATTTCGATTCAAAAGTCGGGGCGATTGTTCAGGCGTTGGAGGAGAGCGACCAGCTCGATAACACCGTCGTTGTCGTTGCCGCCGATCACGGCGACATGCTGGGCGAGCGCGATCTTTGGTATAAGATGACGTTCTTCGAACATTCCGCGCGGGTGCCATTGATCGTCGCTGGACCGGGGGTGCAGCAGGGCAGGGTGGACGCACCCTGTTCGCTGGTCGATCTGCTGCCGACCTTCCTCGATATTGCAGGTTCGTCACCGGAACTGGGGATGCCCATTGATGGCCGCTCGCTCTGGCCCGAGGTACAGGGCGCGGCCTCGCCGGAGGATGCCGAGGCGATTGGCGAATACTGCGCCGAATGTGCCCCGGCGCATCCCGTATTGATGATCCGGCGTGGGCGCTGGAAATACATCCACTGTGATATGGACCCGCCGCAGCTTTACGATGTCGAGGCGGACCCGTCCGAACTGACCAACCTCGCGACTGATCCTGTCCATGCCGATACGGCGGCGGATTTTGCCGCGGAGGTGGCGCGGCGCTGGGATACGAAGGCAATCACGGCAAATGTGCTGGCGACCCAAAAGCGGCGACGCGCGGTCCATGCGGCGATGGAGGCGGGGATGCTCACCTCATGGGATTATAACCCGCCGCGCGATGCCGCGAATGAGTTCGTTCGCAACACGGTCTCATGGGAAGACGTTCTCTATCGGATGCAATATCCATCCCCGGCCAAGGGCGGCTGACCCCGCTACTTTGCGACGCGCAACAGGATCGCTCCGACGACGATGGCCGCCGTGGCGAGCAGTTTGGGCCGGTCGATCCGCTCTTTCAGGATTACCGCGCCGATCAGCAACGCAAAGACGATGCTCGTCTCGCGCAGGGCGGTCACCAACGCGATTGGGGCTTGGGTAAAGGCCCATGTTACAATGGCATAGGCAGCAAAGGATGCCCCGCCGCCGATCACGAATTGCTTTCGCCCCGCCGGTCCGGCTAGTGCGCGCAGGGTGCCGGGGGCGGCAAAACGGGTATAGACGACCATCAGCAGGGCATTTCCGATGGCCACCCAGCTATAATAACCGAGCGACGTCTCCGCGACACGTGCGCCCAGCCCGTCGACCAACGAATACCCGGCGATGAAGCATCCGGTGATCAGCGCCAACACGGCAGCCTTGCCGTTGCGTCCCCCATCGCCCTGGCGCACCAGACCGACGCTGATGATCCCGGTTGCGATTATCAGAATTGCGAGGACTTCGAGGCTATCGAACTGCACGCCCAGTATCGCGACCGACACCAGCGCGACGATCAACGGCGCGGACCCGCGCGCAATCGGATAGACCTGCGTCAGATCACCGATGCGATAGGAGTTCAGCAGGAACACCTGATACCCCAGATGCAGCAGAATGCCGGCAAAGATATAGGGATAGCTGTCGGGCGTCGGGGCGGGCACAAAGAGGAGCGCAATCAGCGCCAGCGGCACGTGGCCCAGCGAAACCCCCACCATCCCCAGCGTCTTGTCAGCGCCGCCCTTGAGCAGCGCATTCCACGTTGCGTGCAACATCGCGGCACCGATCACGGCGAGAAAGACGGTCAGGCTCATGGGATGGCTCCGCTATGCCCGCCCTCGGTATCCGCTTTCACCCCCGCCGACAAACGCTAGCTGTATGCGGTGCGGGGTTTGGACCGCTATAGTCCGGCGCAGGTCCAGCAGAGGAGGCCATGACCCATGCCCAAACCGATCATCGTCACCTGCGCACCCACGGGCGGTATCCATACCCCGACGATGTCGCCGCATCTGCCGGTCACTCCCGACCAGATCGCCACCGCGAGTATCGAGGCGGCGGAGGCGGGCGCGTCGATCATCCACCTGCACGCGCGGAACCCGGACCCGGAATTTTACGGCAAGCCCGACCACCGGCCCGAAACCTTCATGCAGTTCCTGCCTCGCATCAAACAATCCACCGATGCGGTGATCAACGTCTCTACCGGTGCGGGACTGGGCATGAGCATGGATCAGCGATTGGCGGCGGCGGTGTCGGCCTCGCCGGAAATGGCGTCGCTCAATATGGGGTCGATGAATTTCGGCATTTTCCCGTTGCTGGAAAAATTCGATGCATGGAACCGGCCCTGGGAGCCGGAATTTCTGGGGATGACGAAGGACTTCATCTTTCCGAATACATTCGAGACCATCGAATATGCCCTGAAAAATCTCGGCGAGGCCCATGGCACCCGGTTCGAGTTCGAGTGCTATGATCTCGGCCACCTTTATAATGTGAAGTGGTTCGTGGATAAGGGCCTGATAAAGCCGCCGTTTTTTATCCAGATGGTATTCGGCATCCTTGGCGGCATGGGCGCGGAACTGGATCACCTGATCCACCTGCACCGCACGGCGGATCGCTTGTTCGGTGCCGAGAATTACGAGTGGTCAGTGCTTGCGGCGGGCAAGAACCAGATGCCCTTTGCGACCCAGTCGGCGATGATGGGCGGGAACCTGCGCGTGGGGCTGGAGGACAGCCTCTATATCGGCAAGGGAGAACTCGCGACCTCCAGCGCTCAACAGGTCGAGCGTATTCGCAGCATCGTCGAAAACCTCGGCCTGATGATCGCGACACCCGACGAGGCCCGCACCCGCCTTGGCTTAAAAGGCGGGGACGCGGTGGGTTTTTGACGCGTGGATTTCAGCGCTTCAGGAAGAAGCCGTTGCGTTCGCCTTGGAAGAACCAAAGCGCGCGGCAAGTTCCGACAAGCGGCGACGCCCTGACTCTTTCCAGATTTTCAACTGGTCCGACAGCGGTTCAACGCCGGGATAAGCGGGGTTCTTGCCCTTGCTGCGCAGTTTGCTATTGATCTGATGCAGATAGTGCTCGCGGCGAAGCGCATCCGAGCGCCATGTCACGCTAAGCGACAATGACGGCGCGCCATCCAGAACCTTGACGTAGTGCGGTGCCAGCGGCGGTATATACAAGGCATCGCCGGGGACCATCTTGATCGTCCGGCCTTCGGTAAGCCGCTCGGGGTCAAGTTTGATCGCCCGGTATCCGCCGCTGAGAAACTGTTCGATTTTCTCCTGGCTGACCAATTCGCGGTCGTCACCGGGGAAAAGTGTGACTTCCTTTTCGCCCTCGACCTGGATCAGGACATTATGCTCCTCATCCAGATGACAAGGGGTTACGGCCCCCGGCGACGAAATGAAGATGAAGGCTTCCCGGCGGCTGATCTTGCCCGTCGCCTTCTGAATTTCTGGCTCGAGCAGGTTGATAACGCTTTCGATAAACGCCTTGTAGATGTCGTTGCGCTCAATATTGCGCAAGGCCATCCAGCTACTTTCCTCGCCGATCTTTTCGATGACCTCGATCGCTGTCAGATCAGATTTCGGAACGTCATCCTTGGTCACGAAAACCGGCAGATTTCCGGGATTGAACTCTACAAGTTCGTCGGGAAGCGCCTGAGACAATTCGATCAACCGCTTGCGTTCCAGAAGCGGATGCTTTGGTTCATAGCGCAAGGATGCGGGATTTTTTGGATAGTCGGTCGGGAAGTTCCCCGTGTCGATCAGCTGAATCATGATGTCCTCTAAGCACGCTATCTCGACCCTCTAATAAGGATTAATTCCTACCCTGCGCCTAACGTGCCAGAATTTTTCACGGCAATGCGGACGAAATAGACTTTGTAAATCAACAGGTAGCCATCGTTAATCCGTATGGTATCTATTATTGTACGTATCAGGTTGACCTAGCCCTGCCGACCTGTATCGGATGAAGACTCCGGTGCCATGACGATAATGCCCGGATGATAGGAACATGCGCCCATGACTGATCCCATCGCCATCGTTTCCGCCGCCCGCACGCCCATGGGCGGGTTTCAGGGTGAGCTGTCCGGCGCAACCTGTGCTGATCTTGGCGCGGCGGCAATCCGGGCGGCGGTGGCGCGCGCGGGCATTACGCCCGAGGATGTGGACGAGGTGCTGATGGGCTGCGTCCTGCCCGCCGGTCAGGGCCAAGCCCCGGCACGGCAGGCGGCCTTGGTTGCGGGGCTGCCTCTCGGTGCGGTCTGCACCACGCTTAACAAGATGTGTGGATCGGGGATGAAGGCGGCGATGATCGCCATGGATCAGCTGCGCGCGGGCAATGGCGCTGTGGTTGTCGCAGGAGGCATGGAGTCGATGACCAACGCGCCGTACCTGTTGCCGAAAATGCGCGAGGGCGCACGGCTGGGCCACGCGGCGGCGGTGGATCACATGTTTCTCGACGGGCTGGAGGATGCCTATGACAAGGGCCGCCTGATGGGCACCTTCGCCGAAGATTGCGCCGAGAAATACCAGTTCAGCCGCGAGGAACAGGACGCCTACGCCCTGCGCTCCCTCGACCGTGCGCTTGCCGCCCAGACCGAAGGGCGCTTTGCCGATGAGATCGTGCCGGTGACCCTGACCACCCGCAAGGGCGAGGTTGTGGTCGCCGAGGATGAACAGCCCCGCAATGCCCGCCCCGACAAAATTCCGACCCTCAAACCGGTGTTCCGCAAGGGCGGCACCGTCACCCCGGCCAATGCCTCCTCGATTTCCGATGGCGCGGCGGCGCTGGTGTTGATGCGCGAGAGCGACGCGAAGGCGCGCGGTCTGCCGATCCGCGCCCGCCTGCTCGCCCATGCTTCTCATGCACAAGAACCCGGCTGGTTCACAACCGCGCCGGTCCCCGCGATGGGCACTGTATTGGAGCGGGTTGGCTGGCAAGTCGGTGATGTCGATCTGTGGGAAATAAACGAAGCCTTCGCCGTGGTGCCCATGGCAGCCGAACGCGAACTCGGCATTCCGCGCGAGCGTCTGAACGTCAATGGCGGGGCCTGTGCGTTGGGCCATCCCATCGGAGCCAGCGGCGCGCGGATTATCGTTACCCTGTTGCACGCGCTGGAAGAGAGCGGCGGCAAACGCGGTATCGCCTCGCTCTGTATCGGCGGCGGCGAGGGCACCGCGTTGGCATTGGAGATTTGAAAGGAAACGCGATGAAACACGTCAAGGATATGGTCGCCGAGGCCAATGCCGAGGTTGAAACCCTGACCGCCGAAGAAGCCATGGCCCTGCATGGTCAAGATGGCGTCCTCTTCGTCGATCTGCGCGACCCGCGAGAGTTGCAGCGCGAGGGCATGATCCCCGATGCGTTCAGTTGCACGCGCGGAATGCTGGAATTCTGGATCGACCCGGAAAGCCCCTATGCCAAGGAGCAGTTTCAGTCGGGCAAGAAATACGTCTTCTACTGCGCCTCCGGCTGGCGCTCGGCCCTCTCGGCCAAAACCGCGCAAGATATGGGCCTGAAAGGCGTCAGCCACATCGTCAGCGGCTTTGGCGGCTGGAAGAAAGCAGGCGGGGCGGTGGCGGAGAAGGGGTAGTTTTCTCACTTGCTGTTTAATTTATCATTTAATTTTTACTTGCTAAAATGTTTTCAATATGAGTATGTAGTTTCACTCAATGATAAGTGAAAGGAATTCTGATGATCGAACTTCATAGAACCGTCCGCGCCGATTCTCAGAAGGCGAAGATCTGGAAAATTGCCGACACGCTGTACAACCAGCGCGGCG
>CALGNO010000114.1 GCA_937958625.1 uncultured Neomegalonema sp. | reverse complement strand
TCGGACAGGTGATGGGTGTTCACTGAAATGCCGACAAATTTCGCATCGGGGTTTGTCAGATGGGCCATTTGCAACGCAAAGGGCATCAGATCGGCAATTTCCGGCACCGGAAAATCGGGCAGGTTGCGCATATGGGCGCGGGTCGGTTCGTGGCAAACCACCAGCGCATCCGCCTGCGACCCGTGGATCAGGCCCGTCGTCACCCCGGCATAGGCGGGATGGAACAGCGAGCCCTGACCTTCGATCAGATCCCAGTGGTCGTCGTCATTCGCGGGCGCAAGACCCTCGATGGCGCCCGCAATAAAATCCGCGATCACGGCATCCAGTGGCACGCCGGAGCCGGTAATCAGGATCCCGGTCTGGCCCGTGGCGCGGAAATCGGCCTTCCAGCCGCGCTCTCGCATCTCGGCCTCCAGCGCCAGCGCCGTATACATCTTGCCGCAGGAACAGTCCGTTCCGACCGGCAGCAAGCGCTTGCCGCTGCGTTTCGCGCCGGTGCCGACCTTGAACGATTGTTGCGGGCTGCGCACGTCGAACAGCCGCCGCCCGGTTTTCTCGGCGGCTTCGGCGAGGGCAGGCACGTCGGCGAGCCGGTTGTGCAACCCGGCGGCGACGTCGAACCCGGCATGAAGCGCCTCGACCAGCTTCTCGATCCAGACATCCGCGATGAACCCGCCGCTGTTGGCGACACCCACAACCAACGTGCCGACGCCCTGGGCCGCCGCTTCCTCGATGGTCATGTCGGGGATACCGAGGTCGGTCTGACACGCGGGCAGGCGCAATTGACCAACCGCGTTATCGGGCCGCCAGTCGACGATCCCCCGCCCGACCTTGGCAGACAAGTCGTCATGGGCATCGCCCAGAAAGATCAGATAGGGTGTCCTGAGCATGAAAAAATGTCCCGTCTGGCTTGCTCTGATCTGGATCGCACGGCGCGGCATCATCCCCGGCCAGCGCATTCCACAGGCGTCAGACCATGCGGACATCACCCCTCCAGCGCAAGACGCAAAGGGCTATGATTTCAGGAAAACAGCAGCCATAACAGGGCGACGGCAATAACCACAATCGCCAGCTTCGCCGCCTGTTTGCCGCTCGCCATCTCGCGCATTTCGCTATCCGGTACAGGGCTCGTCTGAACGGCACTGATGTCGGAGGCAAGACTGGAAACCCGGTCGCGAAGATCGTTGTCGAGGGATATGGATCGCTGAAGCTTTTTCGAGGATGCGGACTTGAACTCGCCATTCAACCAGGCGGTCAACTCATCATCCGTATATTGCTTCTCGTGAACCATCATCCCGAGCGCTCCCGAAAAAAGGCGGCCTTCACGTTTCAAATCGTCAAATTTTGCGCGAACGCGTCATTAAAATCGTTCGGTGTAGATTATTTCGTAGCACAAAGTGCCCGTTAAATGCCGTTAAAACGAGTTGCAATAATTCATAGAATTAAGCGCAAATTTGAACTGCGCCGGCTTTAAGCGCTCTCGCAATCGCGCGTGCTGTCGATCAGTCGATCACCCGGTCGATCATCGCAATCCAGTTCGACCAGCAGATTTTGTCGATGAGATCAACGCCGAACCCTGCGCGTTCCATGGCCTGTGTCAGATTGGGCAGATCATCGGCGGCGGATAACTGACGCGGCATGAGGGCACCGTCAAAATCCGACCCCAGCGCGACACCGTCTTCGCCCAGCGCATTGAGCAGCGCATCAAGATGCCAGATGAGCGTTTCGAGGTCGGTATCGGATTTCAGCCGTCCATCCCGGCGCAGAAAGGCGCAGTGGTAATTGAGGCCCACCAACCCGTCACGCTCGGCGATGGCATCGAGCTGTTTCGCCGTCAGGTTGCGGGTTGCGGGGCAGTGGGCATGAACACCGGAATGGGTCGAAATCAGCGGCCCATCATAGCTCTTTGCCACGTCCCAGAACCCGGCCTCGTTCATATGGGCGAGGTCGACGATCATGCGCTTTTCGGCACAGCGGCGCACGAGGCGCTGGCCCGCATCGGTCAGGCCCGGGCCGGTATCGGGGCTTTTATCGAACTGGAACGGCACGCCATGGCCGAAGATATTCGGGCGCGACCAGACCGGCCCGAGCGAGCGCAGACCGCGTTCGTAAAGATCATCGAGTTCTGTCAGGTCAGGGCCAATGCCCTCGGCTCCCTCCAGATGCAGCAGGGCGGCGATGGCACCGTCTTCCGCCGCTGCCTCAATTTCGGCGGCGGAGGTGCAAAGGCGAAAGCTGTCCTCGCGGGTCATCGCTTCGGCGAGGTCGGCTTGGCGAAAGATGCGGTCGCGGGCAAAGCCCTCGGGCACCGCGTCGATGGGCGGCTCGTGCATTACCGGGCCTTCTTCGCCGAGAATGTCCTCGGTTGGCGCATCGGGAGCAGGGCACCAAATCGCAAAAAAACCACCCGCGAGGCCGCCCGTGCGAGCGCGCGGCAGGTCGAGATGCCAGAGCACGCCGCCCTCGAAGAACCCTTCGCCGGTGGTGTCGCCCCGCCGCGTCAGCGAGGAGAGAACGTCGTTATGGCCGTCGAAAATGCGGTGCTGCGTCATTCTGCGGCCAGCGTCGCCGCTTCGGGCACATCGTCCAGCGCCGCGAGCAACTCCGCCCGCCGTACCGCCGCATCGGCCATCGCCTCGCGCTTGATCGGGCCAAAGCCCCGGATGCTGTCGGGCAGGGCGGCCAGCGCCAGCGCCGCCGCGCGGTTCGGGGCGGTCATTGCGCGGGTGATGTCGGCCTCGTAATCCTTGATGAGTTGCCGCTCGGCGCGGCGCTCCTCGGTATAGCCGAACAGGTCGAGGGGCGTACCGCGCAGGGCCTTCATCTTCGCAAGCATCTTGAACGCGGTCATCACCCATGGGCCGAATTTGCGTTTCTTCGGACGTCCCGAGGCATCAGTACCGCCCAGCATCGGCGGGGCGAGGTGGAAGGTCAGCGTGCCGCCATCCTCGAACGTCTCCCGCAGCCGCGCCTCGAACCGACCATCGGTATAGAGGCGGGCGACCTCATACTCATCTTTGTAAGCGAGCAGTTTAGCGTAATTGCGGGCGACGGAATCAGCCAGATCAGTGTCGCGCTCGCGCACACGATCCACCAACCCCCGATACCGTTTTGCCAGCCGCTTGCCCTGATAGGCGGTCAGATGCGCCTCGCGATGGGCAATGATCTCATCGAGAGTTTCCGGCATCGCCTCAGCGGCTCGTTCGCCCAGCGCGGCGCTTACCGCGACCGGATCAGCGGCGAGTTTGCGGCCCCAGTGCAGCGCCTGAATATTCGCCTCCACCGCCACGCCATTGAGCGAGAGCGCCTGCAAGACCGCATTCAGCCCGAGGGGCAGCAGTCCCTTTTGCAGCGCATAGCCGGTCATCATGATATTGGCCATGATCGCGTCGCCCGTCGCCGCCTCGGCCAACGCGGTGAAGTCGTGGAAGCCCTCGGCATCGGTGACGGTATCGGCAATCTTGCGGTGGGTCAGTTCCTGCTGAAAGTCGATATTGCGGTCCTTGATGAAGCCCGCGACCGGCGTCAGGTGAGTATTCACCACCGC
>CALGNO010000113.1 GCA_937958625.1 uncultured Neomegalonema sp. | reverse complement strand
CGGCGTCCTGCACTACGTCCTGCGCGACTTGGCCTCGACGGCGGTTGCGGCTGAGTAGTTACTGTAAGCGAGGGACGGTCCGCTATCCCTCGCTTACCCTCCGAGATCTTAAGATGTATGGCAGTCGGGTGAGCAGTTTTTGCACCCGTTTGCTGTTGAGTAAGTCTTTTTGGCTTCCGTAACAGCGCCGGTACAGCTGCTAAACTCGCCCAGATATTTGCGATTTTCTTCGGCTGCTGGCGTTGGGCAGCCGACCGTCTTGTGGACTTCATGGTCGCCGTTGGACTGAGCGTTTTTGTTTACATAGTAGGTGGGCATTTCGCGCATCCTTTGCAGTGCTGAATATTTTGTAGCCGATACAAACTGTCGATCTTCCAGTTTAATGACAACTTACGAGAGTGTATCTAATAATACAATCTCGTAATGAGATGATGGCATTTGCATGAATGTCGGAAATTGAGTTCGTAGCGCAGCGTAATCCACGTTTGAAACGCGATAAAAAGGCCGCCCGATTTTACGGAGCAGCCCTTTTATCGACAGCTGATTTTTGAGTGGATTGCCTGGATGCGTTGCGGCGCAAACTGGCGCTGCGCAGGTCTGGGTTGGCCCGCGTCAGGCCAGCAGATGCCTCGCCAAAGCGGTCGGCGTAGCGGGGATCAGGCCGCGGGTTTCATCCCGCCTGTCGACGATTTCCGCCACGGCCAGATTGGCGCGGCGCAGGGTGGCGATGGCTTTGCCGAGGGTCGCGTCGTCCTCGGTCAGCATCAGGATGACCCGCTTGACGCCGGTTTTAGCCAGCATTTCGGTGCATTCGGCATCCTGGGGCCGCATCACCATCACCGGCTCTGCATCAATGGCGGAAATCAGCGTGGTAAGGCGCAACAGGGCCACGCGGTCCAGCGGCTTGCGATAGCCCGCCTCGATCAGGTTGAGGCAACCGAGGTCGGTTTCGCGAAGCGCCTGTGCGCAGTGGGGCGATCCGTTATAGTCGGTGATCTTGCATCCCAGCCGTGCCGCGGCCTCTGTCAGCACTGCATTGTTCTGACTGTCCGCCGCGTCGGAAAACAGCCGCACCGTGCGTCCGGCCTGGCGCATGACATAGCCGACATGGCCCATCGCCTCGGCCCGCAAATCCCGCTCGGCGGCCAACACTACGAAGGGGCGCAGGGCATCGGCATTGAGCGGCTCGAACCGAAGCAGTCTTTCCAGGGCAATCGCGGCGGTCGACTGGCTGAGGGGCGGGGCCCCGGCCTTGATCAATGCGGCGCGCAGCATCTCGCCGGTCTCGGGGTCGAAGCCATGGTCGTCGAGTAAAGCGGTGATGGCCTCGTCGCTGCGTGCCTCGGTCAGACGCCGAACCAGCCCGCGCGGGGGTACATAGCGTTTGACGGCCCGCAGGTTTGGTTTTTGGGGAGCAAGGGGCCTGCGCCGAGCGGGTGTGGCGGCGATGGGTCTCGGGATGGCGATGGTCGGTTCCGCAGCGTACATCAGGCGTCGACTTCGCGATATTTCTTGATCTGGGTGGTCCGCAGGCCCTGTATGCCGTGGCGGGTAATTGCCTTGCGCCAGCCTTCGAATTCTTCGATCGACACGTTATAATGCTCGCAGGCTTCTTCCATGGTCAAAAGTCCACCACCAACGGCGGCGACGACCTCGGCCTTGCGGCGGATGACCCAACGCCGGGTATCGGCGGGGGGCAAATCGGCGAGCGTCAGCCTCTGCCCATCGGGACCGATGACGAAGCGGCTCAGTGAATTTTTTTGATCGTGCATGTGATACTGATCCTCGAACTCGTATCGAGACCCTACAACCGGAGCCCTAACAAATCGGAAAAGCACAGCATTTTAAGATAGTTAACGCCCGTTTCACCATGGCAGAGCCGTTAACGTTTCTCTCACGCGGCCCCTTGACCACGGCGGTGCGCCGCGCGATATGCGGCTGATGGAAACAGCAGATTTGATGACGCCCGCGCCCAAGGGACGGAATTCTTTGGGCTTTGACAAACCGTCGGCGCAGACGCGCGTGGCGGTGGCGATGTCTGGCGGCGTCGACAGTTCGGTTGTGGCCGCGATGGTCTCTCGCGATGGTTTCGATACGGTCGGCCTCACGATGCAGCTCTATGACCACGGCGCGGCGCTGGCGAAAAAGGGCGCGTGCTGTGCCGGGACGGATATTCATGACGCGCGGCGGGTGGCAGAGGCCATGGGCTTCCCGCATTACGTGCTGGATTACGAGAATATCTTCCGTGAAGCGGTGATGGATGAGTTCGCCGATGCTTATCTGGCCGGGGCGACACCGATCCCCTGTATCCGCTGCAACGAGCGGGTGAAGTTTAAGGACTTGATGGGCCTCGCCCGCGACCTCGATGCCGATTGTCTTGCGACCGGGCATTATATCCGCCGGATCGACGGACCGAACGGGCCGGAACTGCACAAGGCTGCTGACCCTGCACGGGATCAGAGTTACTTTCTGTTTACCACGACGCCGGAGCAGCTCGCCTATCTGCGTTTCCCCCTCGGCGACCTGAAGACAAAGGCAGAGACCCGCGCGCTGGCCACCGAGTTCGGTCTGACCGTGGCGGATAAGCCTGACAGTCAGGATATCTGCTTTGTGCCGCAGGGACGGTATACTGATGTCATCGAGAAACTGCGCCCCGGCGCGGCGGAACCCGGCGAGATCGTACATCTCGACGGGCGCGTTCTCGGCAGCCACGAGGGCGTGATGCACTACACCATCGGCCAGCGGAAGGGCCTCGGCATTTCCGATGCCGAGCCGCTTTATGTGATCCGGCTGAATGCGGGCGCGAAGAAAGTGATCGTCGGCCCGCGCGAGGCACTGGGGGCGAGTACGGTGCAGGTGAAGGAAATCAACTGGCTGGGCGATGCGCCGCTTCCCGATGCGCCTGAGGGTGGCTGGGAAGCCGAGGTCAAAGTACGCTCGACCCGACCGCCGAAACCGGCGCGGATCATCCCGCTAGGCGAAGGCCGCGCCGAGGTGCGCCTGCTGGAACCTGAAAACGGGGTTGCGCCGGGGCAGGCCTGTGTCTTCTATGCCCCCAATGGCGGCACTCGTGTTTTGGGTGGCGGCTGGATCGAGGGGGCCGAGCGCGCATAGCGCCCCCAAGGGGATGCGATGAGCGATACACCGATACGGACAGAACGCCGGGGCCATGTTCTCGAGGTGACTCTGAATCGCCCCAAGGCCAATGCCATCGACCTGAAGACCAGCCGTATCATGGGCGAGGTCTTTACCGAGTTCCGCGATGACCCTGACCTGCGCGTTGCCCTTGTTACCGGGGCAGGCGAGAAGTTTTTCTGCCCCGGCTGGGATCTGAAGGCCGCCGCCGAGGGTGATGCCGTCGATGGCGATTATGGCAAGGGCGGCTTTGGCGGCTTGCAAGAGCTGCGCGGTCTCAACAAGCCGGTCATCGCCGCCGTCAATGGCATTTGCTGTGGCGGTGGGCTGGAGCTAGCGCTGTCGGCGGACATTATACTGGCCGCTGATCACGCCAGCTTTGCCCTGCCCGAGATTAACTCCGGCACCGTGGCCGATGCGGCGTCGGTCAAGCTGCCGAAACGCATCCCCTATCACATCGCGATGGAGATGCTGTTCACGGGCCGCTGGATTGATGCGGAGGAGGCCGCGCGCTGGGGTTTGGTCAACCGCCTGTTCCCCGGTGCCGATCTGATGACCGAGGCCCGCGCCATGGCCGACCTGCTCGCCTCCGGCCCGCCGCTCGTCTATGCCGCGATCAAGGAGATCGTGCGTGAGGCCGAGGGGAACGGCTTTCAGGACACGATGAACCGGATCACCCGCAGCCAATTCGAGACAGTCGAGCGACTTTATCGTTCTGAAGATCAGCTGGAGGGCGCGCGTGCCTTTGCGGAGAAACGCGACCCCGTCTGGAAGGGAAAGTGATGCTTCGAGACGGCCCTGCGGGCCTCCTCAGCATGAGGGTGCTCTGCTTTGACCTCGTCCTGAGGCGCCGCGAAGCGGTGTCCCGAAGGGCGAATGTGCAATCCCGAACTCAGGAGCCGCTACAATGCCGCTATCCATGAACCGCGACGTCTTCATCACCTGCGCCGTCACCGGCTCCGGCGGTACGCAGGATCGCAGCCCCCATGTCCCGCGCTCGCCCCAGCAGATCGCCGACAGCGCCATAGAAGCCGCGCGGGCGGGGGCGGCGGTGGTGCATTGTCATGTGCGCGACCCGGAGACGGGGGTGCCCTCGCGCCGTCTCGATTATTACCGCGAAGTGACCGAGCGCATTCGGGCGGCGGATGTGGATGTGGTGCTGAACCTGACCGCCGGAATGGGCGGGGATATCGTCTTCGGGCCGGGTGAGACCCCGCTGCCGCTCAACGAAGCGGGCACGGACATGATCGGCCCCGCCGAGCGCGTGGCCCATATCCGCGATTGCCTGCCGGAGATATGTACGCTCGATTGCGGCACGATGAACTTTGCCGAGGCCGATTACGTCATGACCAACACGCCCGGAATGCTGCGGGCGATGGGGTCGATGATGACCGAGATGGGGGTGAAACCCGAAATCGAAGCTTTCGATACCGGCCACCTCTGGTTCGCCAAGCAACTGGTGGAAGAGGGCGCGCTGGCCTCGCCCGCGCTGGTGCAGCTGTGCATGGGCGTGCCCTGGGGCGCGCCGAACGACCTCAATACTTTCATGGCGATGGTCAACAATGTGCCGACCGACTGGGCATGGTCGGCGTTTTCGCTGGGCCGGGATCAGATGCCCTACGTCGCCGCCGCCGTGCTGGCCGGGGGCAATGTGCGCGTGGGGCTGGAGGATAACCTGATGCTGGGCCGGGGCCAGTTGGCGACCAACGCCCAACTGGTCGAGCGGGCGGTGACTATTATCGAAAGCCTCGGCGCAAAGGTCATTGGCCCGGAGGCGGTTCGGGAGAAGCTGGGTCTGGTAAAGCGCGACCCGGCCTAGGGCGCTCTGAAAATGACACTTATGTCGTCATGCTCGGGCTTGACCGAGAATCCAGAAGCCTTTGATATTGCTTAGAAATGGATTGTCTGGCGCGGCGCTTCGCTTACGCTGGTCAAGCCCGACAATGACAATTGATAACGGTCAGCCCTTAGTGCCGATGGTATCAGGGGCTTAAAGTTCCGGCGCTTTATCCGCCGCTGCATCGACCCAGGAATCCCCGGTGGCAAGGACGCAGGCGATGCCGTCGGGGCGGGTCATGACGATGGTAAAGGTGCCCGTCTTTTTCGATGACCATACCTCGACCATGGCCTCGGACCCGCTCAGGCCCATGCCACGTTCGGTCTCGCCGAAACGCTCTTTCAGCCGTTCGATCATGCTGTCCCGCTTGGCGCAGATGGCATCGGCGCTGGCGAGGGTCGGCAGGGCGAGGGTCGCGGCGAGGGCGGCTAAGAAAAGACGGGTACGGGTCATGTCAGGCTCCTGTTTCCGGGGGAACGGAAACAGGCGACCGGAGCGCCCGCCGTGCCCGATGTCTCAATCTGGGCGGGCGAAACTTAACGAATGGTTAACGTGAAAGATGCGCCGGTCAGCGGTGCTTGACCGGATGCCCCGTTTTCGGGTCTGTGCGCCAGCTCTGGCTCTGGAAGGCAAGGAAAAGCGCGGTCCAGCGGTTCGTGCGATGGTCGTGCAGGAACAGCGCGCCATCTTGCCGCGCCCGGTTCGTGCCTCGGAAATCGGCACGCGAGCCTTGGTTCATATGGACATCATGGATGCCCTGACCCGGCGTAAAGCCGAAATACTTGTCCGGTCGCGTCGGCTCTGGTCCCCAACTCTCGCCAAAGACATAAAGCGACACGCCGCCCTCCTTGATTGCCCCGGCCAGTTCCAGCCCGATGAGTTCGCGCAGGTCGTTCTTCGGCCCTTTTTTGCGAAACGGCACCACCCTCATCCGCTCGCGCCGGATATAGCCGCCGCGTGTGTAATCGAGGGCCAGCGCGCGCTTGCTGGCAATGTCCGTAATGCCGTTGGGCAAGGCCATCAACTGCCGCAGCATGGGATGGCGAAAATCCGCAATGCGTGCGAACAGCAACTCATGGGGCGGCTGGATCGAGCGGGCATTGACGGCGACCCGGTGCCAGCCCTTCGCCGCGACCTTGATCTCGATGTGGGGCGTGGCGTCATCGTCCAGCGCCATCTGGCGCGGGCGGCCCTTCAGGATGCAATAGCGATGGCGCATCTAGTCGGAAACCGGCGTCTTCATCGTCACCAGTTCCTCGGCCATGGTCGGGTGCACGGCGACGGTGGCGTCGAAATCTTCCTTCGTCGCGCCCATCTTCACGGCGATGCCCACGGCCTGGATCAACTCACCCGCCCCATGGCCGACGACATGGACGCCGAGGACTTTACGATCTGCCTTGTCCACGATGATCTTCATCAGCACTCTTTCATCGCGGCCCGACAGCGTGTGCAGCATCGGTTTGAAGCTCTCGCGATAGACCTCGATGTCGTGCCCGTCCCGGGCCTCGGCCTCGGTCATGCCCACGGTGCCGATTTCGGGCTGGGTAAAGACCGCCGTCGGGATCAGATCGTGGTCGGGTTTGGTCGGATTGTCCTTGAAGACGGTTTCGACAAAGGCGGCACCCTCGCGGATGGCGACCGGGGTCAGGGCCGCGCGCTCGGTGACATCGCCGACGGCATAGATCGAGTCGACCTTGGTCTTGGAATAGGCATCGACCGGGACTTCTTCCCGCTTGCCCAGTTCGATGCCGACATTTTCCAGCCCCAGCCCGGTTGTGTTCGCGACCCGGCCCACGGCCATCAGGATCGCATCGCCGTCGATGGTCTTGCCTTGGTCGCAGATCAGGCGCTTGCCCTGTCCGCCCAGATCGGTCAGCGCCACGGGCACGGTGCCGAGCATCAGATCGATGCCTTTTTTCTGCATTTCGTCCGCGACCATATCCTGCACATCCTTGTCGAAACCGCTCAGGATATTCGGGCTGCGGTTCACCAGCGTGACCTTGGACCCCAGCCCGTTGAAGATGCAGGCAAACTCGCAGGCGATATAGCCCGCGCCGACAATCGTCAGACGCTCGGGCAGTTCGGGCAGGTGAAAGATGTCGTCGGAGACAATGCCTAGGGACATGCCCTCGACCTTCAGCATCCGGGGCCGTCCACCGGTGGCGATCAGGATATGCTTTGCGGTGAACTCCTCGCCGCCGACCAGTCCGACGCGATGCTCGTCGAGGATCGTGGCGCGGGCGCGAAAGGTCTCGACGCCGTTTCCCTCCAGCGCGTTGTTCTTGTAGATGCCCTCGAGCCGGTCAATCTCCGCGTCCCGCGCGTTGCGCATCGCGTTCCAGTCGAAGCGGGTCTTGCCCACGGTCCAGCCATAGCCCGCCGCATCCTCGAAATGCTCGCGAAAGCCCGAGGCATAGACCATCAGCTTTTTCGGCACGCATCCCCGGATGACGCAGGTGCCGCCATAGCGGCTTTCCTCGGCCAGCGCGACCTTGGCCCCCGATTGCGAGGCCATCCGCGCAGCGCGAACGCCTCCGGAGCCGCCTCCGATGACAAAAAGGTCGTAGTCATAGTCGGCCATGGTCACTCTCCGCGCGGGTTTTGCAAATCGTACTGCGGGAACTACGAGGGGCAAGCTGAACTGTCGCCCGTAGGAAAATTCGTTTATGAATCTTGTAATACCTAGATCAGTGTCCGCAAAGTGTGTGGGGTGGAATAATCGGAGATGAGGCATCTTGGAAATGCTGCATGGTGAGGTTACTCATGAGAGAATTTAGAAAATACTACTGATCAGGAGAATCTAAGAAATGCGCATCTCGCGTCTGATCTTGACGAATTGGAAAAACTTTCTTTCGTTCGATTGTATGCTCGCTGATCGAGTTTTCGTCATCGGTCCGAATGCATCGGGAAAGTCGAACATACTTGATGCGATACGTTTTCTTCGTGACATCGCTGCATCTGAGGGGGGTGGCTTACAATCTGCCATATCTAAACGTGGCGGGCTCAAGTTACTCCGTTGCCTTGGGGCAAAAGGCGTAAATTCCGATATTGCAGTAGCAGTGGAACTTGGCGACGCTGAGGGCAGAAAATGGACCTACATCTTGGAGATTGGAGGTAAGCAGCACGGCGGCAAGGACATCCGTGCGTACATCCGAAAGGAAAGTGTGATTGATGCGAATGGAAATACCCTGCTCAATCGCTCAAACAAGGATAAAAATGAACGGGACGATCCCGAGCTGTTGACGGAAACTGCTCTTGAGCAGACCAGCAAAAATCGCGATTTCAGGGCAATCGTCAATTTTTTTCGGAGCATTGAATATTTACATGTTGTTCCACAGATAATTCGTGATCCGGCTAGAGCACTTGACGATGGTGAGGATCCGTTCGGTGGTGATCTTCTAGCAAAAATAAATGCCGCTACTGACAAGAGTAGAAATGCTCGCCTCAAGAAGATGACAGAGGCACTCAGGATCGCTGTACCAAATCTCGACAGCCTCGAACTGGAAGTTGATGCACGAGGAATTCCACACCTCAGAGCAAAATATCGACATTGGCGGCCACAAGGCGCTTGGCAGCGTGAAGAGCAATTTTCTGATGGTACGCTTCGATTGCTAGGACTTGTCTGGATGCTTCTTGACGCTAAAGGTCCAGTACTTCTTGAAGAGCCCGAACTTTCGCTAAATAATGCTGTGGTTGCCCAATTGCCACGTTTGTTTCGGAGGGCGATGAGAGGCACACGGAGGCAAGCCATCCGCCAAATGATTGTGACTACCCATTCTGCCGATTTGCTCGCTGATCAGACTATTGGTTTAGATGAGGTAATTCTCCTTAAACCTGGTGAGCATGGAACTGAAGGGCTTATCGGGACTACGATACCAGAAATTGCAGCCATGGTTGAAGGCGGGGTAGGTTTGCACGAGGCTCTTTTGCCGCAAGTGAATCCTCAAAATGTCGACGATCTCGGCAAGTTATCGTTCGGGTGATCGTGAAAACTCCAATTAACATCGCCGGCGAAGGGCCGACGGACGTTGCCGTAATGCGTCGCCTGCTTTCAGAGACAGGTTTGCTTTGCGGCACTGTTTATCATGGTGAGGGACGACGAACCGGTAAGCAAAGTTTGGATGGAAAGATGCGAGGATACCTAGCGGGTGCTGTTCATGTGCCTTGGTTCGTTCTCCGCGATCTGGACAACGATGGGTGCGTGGTTGAGGTCCGCCATCGTTTGGTTGGTGAAACTGTGCCCCCTTTACTAATCTTCCGTATCGCGATCCGTACCGTGGATGCTTGGTTGATGGCAGATCGCGATGCTCTCGCAGATCACTTAAAGGTTCGGCTCGCTGATATTCCCATCAATATGGCGAATCATCCAGAGCCGAAGAAAGCGTTATTTGCAAGCGCAGCAAGATCGAAAAGCAATTTCATCAAAAAGTCAGTTTCTCCTGCTTCTTTGAAAGGTCGAAAAATTAGTTCGGATTTTTTTGAAACGATGATCGAATTCGTTGACTATGTCTGGCGACCTGACGTGGCAGCGCAGAATTCTGAAAGTCTGGGACGCGCACTGAAAGCTCTAAAACAATTTCAAGTGTAGACCAAAAGAAATGGTCGACATTCAGAAAAATCGTTCTTGTGCTGAACTTTTTTCGATTAGTTAGGTTGCCAAATTATCGCGCAGATTAATGTGATAAGTGCATGAAATATTTCTTGTAGTCTGCTCAGACGGGGCGGACTTCACGGGCGGTGCCGTCGGCGCTGCCGATCATCGCGCGGGAGGCCATGCCGATGAAAAGGCCGTTCTCGACCACCCCCGGCACGGCGTTCAGGGCCGTGGAGAGGGCGGGGGCCTCGGTGATGCGGCCAAGGTGGTAATCGAGGATGTAGTTGCCCTCGTCCGTCTCGAAAATCGTGCCGTCAGCCATGCGCCGCCCGCCCTCGGTGCCGTCCACATCCCAGACGCGCAGCACGTCCTCGATCATTAGGGCCGTGGTTTGCCAGCCATAGGTCGCGACCTCGACGGGCAGGGCAAAGGCTCCGAGTTGCGGCACCAGCTTGCTGTCATCGGCGATGACGACCATGTCGGCGGAAGCCGCCGCGACGATCTTTTCGACCAGATGACACCCGCCGCCGCCCTTGATCAGGGTCAGTGCCGGGTCGATCTCGTCGGCCCCGTCCACGGTCAGGTCGAGCCGCCCGACATCATCGAGGGGCAGAATCTCGATGCCGCATTCCGTGGCCAGCGATGCCGTCCGGCGCGAGGTGGCGGCGCAGGTAATCTCCAGCCCCTCGCGCACCCGTGCCCCCAGCAGACGCACGAACCACTCGGCGGTGGACCCGGACCCGAGGCCCAGCTTCATCCCCGGCTCGATCAGCGCCAGCGCCATCTCGGCAGCGGTCTTTTTGCCAAGCTCGGCGCCTGTCGGATTGTCGGTCATGGGAATGGCTCCAGCGGGATATTCGTGATGGCGCTCACCATAGGGAGCGGCGGGGTAGGGTCAATGTGGCGTATTCAGGAGAGAAGACGACGCTTGCGCGTAGCGGCATAAGGAGAAGCAGGTTAGCTTTGCACGTTAGTAAGACCCAGCACCGGATGGCCCCATGTTTCTCAGCGTCTTCGACCTCTTCAAGATCGGCGTCGGGCCGTCGAGTTCCCATACGATGGGGCCGATGACCGCCGCGAATATGTTTCTGGACAGCTTGCGCGAGCGGGGGGCCGGGGATGTGGCGCGGCTGCGCGCGCGCTTGCACGGCTCGCTGGCCTTTACCGGAAAGGGTCATGCGACCGACCGTGCCGTGATCCTCGGTCTCACCGGCCTCTCGCCGCGCCATGCCGACCCCGACCGGATGGCCGAGATCGAGGCCGAGGTGCGCGAGAGCGGTAGAGTCTCGCCCGAGGGCCTGCCCGCGATGGCCTTTGTCCCCGAAGATGATCTGATTTTCGACTATGACGAAAACCTGCCCGGCCACGCCAACGGCATGTCGATCGAAGCGCTGGATGCGGATGGAAACAGCCTTACCAAGCGGGTCTATTATTCCATCGGCGGCGGGTTCGTGGTCGAGGATCATGAGCTGGATGGCACCATCCCCAAGGGCGATGCGGGCGCGGCCAAGGCCGAGATCGGCTATCGCTATCCCTTCGGCACCGCCGACGAGATGATCCGTATGTCCGACGAAAGCGGGCTGTCGCTGGTGGCGATGAAGCGCGCCAATGAATACGCGCGCTACACCCCCGAAGAACTCGATGACGGTCTCGATGCGATCTGGGAGACGATGCGCAGTTGCATGGAGCGCGGGCTGTCGATGGATGGCGAGCTGCCCGGTGGCCTCTTCGTCAAGCGCCGCGCCCGTAATGTGCATCAGGCCCTGCTCGCCGAGCGCAGCGCCAATGAGCAAAGCCCCTATGGCATCAACGAATGGCTGTCGGTCTATGCCATGGCGGTCAACGAGGAAAACGCCGCCGGGGGGCGTATCGTCACCGCGCCGACCAATGGCGCGGCGGGGGTGATTCCGGCGGTTCTGCGCTGGTATTACGATCACCATACCGGCGCGACTGTCCAGGGCGTGCGCGACTTTCTGCTGGCGGCGGCGGCGATTGGCGGGCTGATCAAGCACAATGCTTCGATTTCCGGGGCTGAAGTCGGGTGTCAGGGCGAGGTTGGTTCGGCCAGCGCCATGGCCGCCGCCGGTCTGACTGCCGTGCGCGGCGGCACCACGCGCCAGATCGAGAATGCCGCCGAAATTGCCCTCGAACATCATCTCGGCATGACCTGCGACCCCGTTGGCGGGCTGGTTCAGGTGCCGTGCATCGAGCGCAACGGCTTTGGCGCGGTGAAGGCCGTGACAGCTTCGTCACTGGCCCTGCGCGGCGACGGCACGCATTTCGTGTCGCTGGATGCCTGTGTCGAGACCATGCGCCAGACCGGCATCGACCTGAGCGAGAAGTATAAAGAGACGTCGAAGGGCGGATTGGCGGTGACGCTGGCGGCGTGCTAGCGCAAAGTGACGTGAGCCGCGTTCAGGCCCCCGGCATCGCGGACGGTATCCACCAGTCCCGGCCCCGGGCCGTCTGCACATATTCCGGCCAGCGGAAATGGATCGGCGGGTCATAGTCGCAAAGTGGCCCGAGCCATTTCTCGCCGCCGATGCCGCCGCCGGTACGGTCCCGGAATTCGGCCATGGCATCGCTGCGAGCGGTCTGATCTTCCAGCAATCTGAGTGCCGAGACGGCCAATACCTGCGCCGCGCGCTCGACCATCGGGTCGATGGTTGCCGGGATGCCGCCGAGCGCGTTCATCACCCAAGCGGGATGCGCGCCGGTGGGCGGCGGGCGCAGGGCAGGGCGGGCGATGTAGAACCGGGCCGTTGGTGCGTGCCAGGTCATGTCGGTGTAGTCATCCGAAGTCGAGTTGAGCTGGCTCGGCGGCAAGTCTTCGCGCAGGATCGCCTCGGCGCGCTCTGGATGGATCAGCGCCGTCATCTCTTCGATGAAGGGGTCGGGCATCGGTTCATGACCGAGCGCCCGCTGGATCTCCCGCGCTACTTCCTTTGCGTCCTCATCCCATACCGGCGCGCCAAGGCCCTCCAGCGCCTCCCATACCACCCCCGCCATGGCGTGATTGGCGAGGCCGGGGCGGGATTTGCAGACCCAGTGCCGCTCCCACCGACAGCCGGTCATCAGGGCGGCGGCTTCGGCATTGCGGTCCAGCCCAGCCGTGATTTGCTCGGCCATCGCGATGGTCGGCGTGCGCATCATGTATTGGATCTCGGCCAGACCGGCGGGCAGGTTGTCGGCAGTGGCTTGCCCTGCGGTGAGGATCGCCTCGGAGACGGACCAACCGCCCTGATGCGGCAGCATCGCCTCGCGCAGGGCCTTCGACGACTGAATCATCGTCATCAGTGCATCATTGGCCCCCGGCGCGCGCACGGCGGAATGGGATTGCGGAATCGGCGCGCCGTCGCTTGCGCCCCAGTTCTCGGGTTCATCGCAAATAAAGCGATACACCATCGAATAGGCCGCACCGCAATGGGTGTCCCATCGCACGGTGTTACACATCGGCAGCATATAGAACGGATGAAACGACAGCATCGCCGCCAGCCCGTCGTAATAGCCCTTGGCGGCGTGGATCGGCTTTGAGCCGCGCACTTTCTCCGCCGGTTCGCCGGTAAAGCGCAGGCCGCCCTTGATGCCGTGATGCTCCATGGCGGCCTTGACCGCCAGCAAGCCCCCCAGCCCCGCGATGCCGAGACCTGAGTGGGGGTCGGTATGGCCCCCGGCCTGATAGCCGAGGCCCGCGCGCGGGGCCTTGTAGGGGACGGCGGCCTGACAGTTTCCGGGCACAGCGTCGTATTCGGCATACATTCCGATTACTGGGCCATCGCCGTTCGACCACTCGGCACAAAAGGCGGTGGGCATTCCGCCTGAGGCTTCCTCGACGGAAAAGCCCTCGGCGCGCAGGCGCTCGACATACCATGCCGCCGAGCGGTACTCGCGCCATGCCGTCTCGCCAAAATCGAAGATCGTCGCGCACCACTCCGACAGGTCCGCCCGCCTGTCCCTGATGACGGCGAGGGCGGTGGTTTGAGCGTCGGAACGGATCATGGGGTGCTCCTATGATGCAAGCCGACCTGGCGGCGTCGGCTGTGGCCAAGACCTGTCACATATCGATTCGCGCGTCAGAGCCTCGATCCCACGAAAAAAGCCGCTCCCCGTTCGGGAAGCGGCCTTGCCGTGGGTTTTGACGGTCTGCCTATCAGCGGCAGGCTTTTTGCGCGGCCTCGTAGGCGGCGGTGAAGCCGAGCAGCGAAAAGCTGTCATTCGAGCGCGAACCGCTTTCGGAAAAGCCGGTGACCGATGCTTTCGCGCCCGCCTTCATCGAGCGGACCATGGCATCTTCTTCGCGGCGGGTTTCGAGCCATGCGCCATCGTCATCGGTAAAGAACGAATAGGTCGCCGAGCCGATCTTGGCCTGGGCCGTGCGGGTCGTGTCGAACGGATAGCCCGAGATGATGCTGACCTCGTTCTCGATGTCCTTTGACGGCCACATCGAGACCATCAGGAACACATCGCCGCGGCTGTCGCCGGAAAAATCAGTGCTGATCGGCGCGGTGGCAGCCCAGCAAACCTTGCCGTCGGGCGCATCGGCGGTGAATGCGCTCCAATATCTGAAAGCGCCGAGCCGGGTCTGGTCCTGCGCCGCTGCGACGCCGGCGGTACCGATCGCGGCTCCAAGAACCACTGCTGCCGCGATGTGCGTCTTCCGAATCATGGGGTCTCTCCTCGGGATAGTCATTGCCTGTAATACCGAATCGCGCCGATTGTTCTCGGCCTTTCTGCGCTTGAACGCATACTGCACCGGTAAGGGTTAACGAAATTTAACCACGTTTCATCCTGTCGGTTTCGTTACTCTCCCGGCGCTCTGGCTGCAATTCCTAATCGTGAATCGGGCTTTTTATTGATCACGGGCGGATCGGGCCGGGTTGGGCCATCGGCCTCTAAGCTGTTCCTTAAGTATATTCGCGTAGCGTGCGGTCTTATCGTTCCATTTACCGGGTTTTTTATGCCTGCCGCAGCGCCTTCTTCCTTTCCCAGCGATCCCGAGCCGTTTGACTCCCGAGTCATCGACGAGTTCGCGGGAATCATGAATGCCGATGCGATGCGCGAGCTGCTGCATGACATGGAGCGTGATGTTCGCGAGCGCCTGTTGCGCCTGTCGGAAACGAGCGTGGTCCCTGCCTCGCTGGAAGCCATCGCCCAGGATGCCCACGACATCAAAAGCCTTGGCGGTAATTTCGGCATGGCGGAAATGGCGGTGATCAGCGGGGAAATCGAGCGCGCTGCCCGGGCCGAGTCGCTGGACCAGGTCGCCGCGTCTTTACCTGCTCTGATTGCATCGGGGAATCGGTCCCTGGCGATTCTTACGGCGCGCCCCGAATACGGAGGCGCCGAAAACTCATGACTTTTTCGACTGAAATAAAAAGGGGCGCCTGTTCAAAGCAAAATACGGGCCGACGTTCGGACTTTCCTAACGTCCCATCCGTAAAATTGTACGAACTGGTCCTAAGAGGAGATGCGCCATGCGCGGCCTGAGAGTTCTAATCCTTGTATGCGCCACTGTTTCGGCGATGGCGGCAATGTGGATGATGCGGAGTGCCCTGCAAAGTCAGGCAAGCCTGCCGCCCCCTGTCCAGCAGGTTGCCGCAGCACAGCCGGCGGAGCAGCCTGTGATTCAGGCACCGACGACGTCGCAGGTTCTGGTCGCCAACCGCGACATTCCCACGGGCCGGGTTCTCGGGCCGGAAGACATGCGTTGGCAGCCCTGGCCCGCCGATGCCGTCTCGGAAAACTTCTACACCGAGGGTGAGGATGTCGATGCCATCGAGACCCTGACCGGGTCGGCCTCGCGCCTCGTTATCGTCGAGGGCGAACCGATCACCACCAACAAGATCGTCGATCTCAATGGTACTGGCGTTCTCGCGGCATTGCTTCGCCCCGGTATGCGCGCAGTTTCGATCCCGATTTCCGAAATTACCGGCGCAGGTGGCTTTATCCTGCCGGGCGATTTCGTCGACATCCTTCTGACCCGCCAGATCGAAATCGACGAGGTTGACGAAGATACCGGGAATGTCGAGTTCACGACCCGGCTGAACCAGACCGACACGATCATGAAGACCGTGCGCGTCCTCGCCATCGACCAGCAGTTGAACGAGACCCAGAATGCGGCATCGGTCGGAACCAGTGCCACGTTGGAGGTCAACCCCGAGCAGGCCGAGCTGATCACTCTGACGCGCCAGATGGCCCAGCAGGAGCGCGGCTTCCTGACCCTCAGCCTGCGCAGCTTTAAAGAAATGGTCGACGAGTACGGCGATGACATCGACAAGGTCATGCCCCTGACCGTCCTCGACCTGCACGCCCTGGCCAAGGAGCGCCTCGCCGATGCGAAGCTGTCCAAGGAAAACTACCTGCGCAATGCACGTAACAAGTCGGCCTCGGCCCAGCTTGCCCCGGCGGCCAATACCGGGGTTGCCGTAAGCGCAGAAGCCGTGCCGGCAGCGGCGCCGGTACAGGCACCAAAATCAACCGTCACACTGATCCGTAACGGCGCACCCATCGTCGTTCACACCATCACGCCGAACAGCGGGAGAACCCAATGATGCGTAGCCTTCCGACGATCCGCGTCCTTTCCGAAACCGGAGCACAGTTCATGCGTCGATCCACAACGAAAGCCGCCGCCGCCATCGTGGCGCTGAGTGTCGCGCTTCCCGCGATTGCCCAGGATGGCAGCTATTTCATCGGACCTGATGGTTCGGTCGAATATGGCGGCGGCAGTACCGCGCCCACCTCCGAATCGCTGTCGAGCATGATCTCCAGCGAACCGACTTATGCGACCATGGAACCGGTCATGGATGTGTCGGCAGATGTCATGGCGCTCGATGCCATGGCCGTCGAGACCGTCACGACCGAGTTCAGCACCGATTCGATGATGAGCTACGACACGGCTCCTGCCGCGCCTGCTTTGTCCTCGACGCTGGTCTATGACAGTGCGCCGGTGGCCGAAGCCGCCAGTGCCGAGAGCTATGATTATTCCGTCGCACCCGCGCCGGTCGAGATCGTGTCCGATGCGCCGGTGATGATCAGCCCTTCGGTTTCGGAGACGATGGTTTCCGAACCCATCGTTTACAGCGATGCGTCGGCCCCCGCGATGCCCGCGCCGGTAACGATCCAGTATGTCGATGCGCCGGTGGTCCAAAGCCCGGCGATCCAGAGTCAGATCATCCAGAGCCCGGTCATCCAGAGTCCGGTGGTCCAGACCATCGAGCCGGATTATACGACCCTTGCCGATCCGACGCCGTTCAGCAGCATCAATGCCCTGCCGGTATCGGCGCCGTCCGGCTTTTCCTACGCGTCGCGCGGTGACGGCGGCTATGGCCAGTCGACCATCGACCGCGGCGGCGAAAGTGCGGCGGGTCAATCCACCGAGGTCTTCGTCTCGAAATCGGCGGTCGTGAACCTGCCCGCCGAAGCATCCGAGGTCAGCGTTTCAGACCCGACGGCGGTTCGCGGCGTCCTGCGGACGGCACGGCAGATCGTTTTGATCGGGCTGAAGGTCGGCAACACGAATGTGATCGTGTTCGATGACAACAACCGCCAGATCCTGAACCTCGATGTCACGGTTCGCTATGACCTGCGCCCCCTGCGCGCGGCGTTGAAGCGTCAGTTCCCCAATACGCTGATCGAGGTCGAGTCTCTGCTCGGCGAGGTCATCCTTACCGGTGCCGCCAGCGGTCCCGGCGAGGCGACGGCGATTCGTAATCTCGTTCGCCGCTATCTCTATTCCGCCATGCTGGGTGCCGGTTCCGAGGTCGATCCTGACAGCATCGAGTTCATCGACCGTCTGGCCACCGAAAGCGACGACCAGATTCTCGTCAAGGTACGTGTCGCCGAGATGCGTCGCAGCATCGTGCGCCAGTTCGGCGTCGACTGGAGTGTTGCCAATGACGTGGCAGCAGGCGCTTTCACCGGGCAGGTTCCGGGTCTGAATTTCGCCAGCGGAGGCGCAGGCGGTCTTTTGGCGGGGCTTGGCGGGTCGATCGACAAGACCGATTTCGGGTCGCTGGTCGAGGCTTTCGAGCGTCATAACGTTATCCGAACCCTGGCCGAGCCGACCCTGACCGCCGTTTCCGGCGAAACCGCCAGCTTCCTCGCCGGTGGACAGTTCCCGGTGCCGACCTCGGTCGAGGATGGCGAGATCGGGTATGAGTTCCGCGACTTCGGCGTGGCCCTCGAATTTACGCCGGTCGTCGTCGGTGAGGGCCGCATCAGCCTTCAGGTCGCGACCGAAATCAGCGAGCTGACCAACGACAACGCGATCCAGTTGAACAACGGACTGCGCATTCCTGGCCTGTCCGTGCGCCGGGCGAATACGACGGTCGAGCTGCCCTCGGGCGGTACGATGTCGATCGCCGGGATGCTGCAACAGAGTCACTCGGCGAGCCAGAGCGGCGTGCCGGGGGTCAAGAGTGTGCCCGTGCTCGGACAGCTCTTCGCCTCCAATGAATATACCAGCGAAGAAACCGAACTGGTGATCCTCGTGACGCCGTATGTGGTCAAGCCCGGACAGGAGGCGGACTTCCGCCTGCCAACCGATGGTTTCGCCCCGGCAAGCGATATCGATTTCTACCTCCTGGGCCGTCTGCACAAGGTTTACGGCACCGGCAGCCAGGATGTCGCCGCCGCCCGTCAGGCGCTTAACGCGCCCCTCGGCTTCATCATCGAATAAGGGGGATTGAACACATGACAATCATCAAAACCGTCCGTTGCCTGACAGCGCTCGCTGCCCTGGCCGCCTTGCAGGCCTGCCATGGCGGGTCTCAGATGTCCGCGATCCCGGCTGCGGCCTACGATCCGTGGAAGACCTACAAGCTCGGCAATGTCTACGATTGCGAGAATATCGCGCGGCCTGACATGCGCCACAACAACGAACAACTGCCGTCGCCGGGTTTCGGCTGCGCCCATCAGAGCAACATCACCCTGATGGCGTCGAACCCCAATGACCTGATGGAGCCTCGGCCCATGACGCCGGGTGATCCGCGTCGGGGTCAGCGCGTTTTGGAGGCCTATGGCGCAGGCCAGGATACGTCCTCGGCCCGTGCGACCGAAGGCACGCAACAGCTGATCGAGTAACTGACTGGCGGGCCACAGCCCAAGCAAGGAGAAACGCCCCCATGTCTCAGGCGGCACATGACTACGACACCGATGGCGACGAACAGGGTTTCGGTAACTCCATCGAAACAATCATCCCGCGCATCGACATCGAAGCCTTCTGCGAGACGGCGGCGATGGCCACGGCTTTGCAGGACTCGGCGTATGATCGCCGCATGATCCGCACGTCGGTTGCCGTGTCGATGGGCGGTATCGGCAAGGCGTCATCGATGTATCAGGAGACGTCGACGCCGCATCTGCTGGTCATCGAGACCAAGCAGACCGGCCTCGCGATCTTTGACGAGCTGGAGGCGCTGGCGCAAGTCTGCGACCCGGATACGAAGGTTATCGTGTGTGGTCCGTCAAACGATGTGACCCTCTATCGCGAGTTGAAGCGTCAGGGCGTCGACGAGTACATCGTTTCACCCGCCGCGCCGATGCAGATCATCGAGGCGATCTCGACGGTGTTCTCGGACCCAGAAGAGGCGCCTATCGCGCGCACGATCGGGTTCGTCAGCGTCAAGGGCGGGGCCGGGGCAAGTACCCTGTCCCATAACTGCGCCGCGATGCTCGCGACCAGCGAGGAAAAAGAAGTCATCCTCGTCGATCTCGACATGCAGTTCGGAACGGCGGGCCTCGATTTCAATCGCGAGCCGGTGCGTTCGGTGGTCGATGCGCTTGGGTCCATCGACGAACTCGATGACGTCAAGTTGCAGCGCCTTTTGGTCGAGCATGACGATTATCTGTCGATCCTCGCCGCGCCGTCCTCGTTGGAAGTTTCGAGCGAATTTGACGAATCGGCGGTTGTCGAGATGATCGAGATCGTGCGCCGGTCGGCGGATTATGTGGTCTTTGACATCCCGCATATCTGGACGCCCTGGGTGCGCAGCGCGATCCTTCAGATGGACGAGATCGTTCTGGTCTCGACCCCTGAACTCGCCGCCCTGCGTAACCTGAAGGCGATGTATGACCTGTTGGTGCAGCGCCGTCCGAACGATTCGGCCCCGCGTATCATCATCAATCAGGTCGGCGTGCCCAAGCGTCCCGAGATTGCCGAGAAAGACATCGTCGAGATCGTCGGTGCCGAAATCGAGATGGTCATCGGATACGACGCGCCGCTGTTCGGCGATGCGTCAAATCACGGACAGATGCTCAAGGACGTGAATGCGCGCCATGAAACGGTCGCGCAGCTTGCCGATCTGAATCAGGTTCTGGCGAACCGATCCGGAGCATTGCGCACGAAACGCGGCGGTGCCGGGCAGGGCGCGGCGAAAGTGAAAGAGTTTCTTAGCGGTCTGCGCAGCAAGCTGTCCAAGAAACAGGTTGTGGCGGACTGATACCGCCTGAAGCCGCCGGTTCTGAATCGGCAGTCTGGCGGTGCCCTCGGGCACATTCGATCTAAGGTTGCGGAAGGCGATTATGTTCAGCAAACGCTCAAATGACGCTCCAAAACCAAGGCCAGCGGACGGCCTTGGCGAGTCGGCTCTTTCGGAGCCGTCGCGAGCTGCCGCGCCGAAGCGTCGGCCCCCGCCCCCGCCGCGCCCCGGTGCCGCGAGTGCAAAGGCGATGCGCCCCGGACCGAAGATCAAGCCTAAACCCCTCGACGCCCTGAATGTCGACCTGACGGATTCTCACGCGCCGGTAAGGCGGTCCCTCGTCGAAGATACCGCCGGTGAGCTGGAGCGTCGGCAGAAAACCGTCGATGAGCCGGTCGAATTCGAAACGCCGATGGTTCGCCGGGATGCCGAAGAGGATATCCGCGAGATCGCCCGTCGCAAGGCGGCGGAAGTCTCCGAACGCAAGGTCCACGGTATCGAGGACAAGCGCGAGGGCTTTAGCGCCCATAAGGGCCGGGGCAAGTTCAAGGCAAAGGACGATGGGTCTCCGCTTCCAACGGTCACCCGCGGTGACCAAGACCGCGAATCGATGCAGAGCCAGGCTTATTACGATCTCAAATCCGAGATTTTCGAAGCTCTGATCGACGCGATGGATATGGGCCGGATCGTTTCGCTGCCCCGTCCCGAGGCCGAAAGCGAAATCAGCCAGATCGTGAACGAGATCGTCTCGGTCAAGGGCCACGTCATGTCCATTGCCGAGCAGAAACGCTTGGTCGAAGACATCTGCGACGACGTTCTGGGTTACGGTCCCCTCGAACCATTGCTGGAACGCGACGACATCGCCGACATCATGGTGAACGGTGCCGAGCAGGTCTATATCGAGGTCGGCGGCAAGATCGAGCTGACCAATATCCGCTTCCGCGATAACCGCCAGCTGCTCGAAATCTGCCAGCGTATGGTGTCGAAGGTCGGTCGCCGGGTCGACGAAAGCTCGCCGATCTGTGATGCGCGTTTGCTCGACGGGTCTCGTGTCAACGTGATTGCCCCGCCGCTCGCGATCGACGGCGCGACGCTCACCATTCGTAAGTTTAAGAAGGACAAGCTGAAGCTGTCCGACCTGATCAAGTTCGGTGCCCTGACCGACGAGGCCGCGCGGGTCTTGCAGATTGCCGCCGCGTGCCGCTGTAACGTCCTGATTTCGGGCGGTACGGGTTCCGGTAAGACGACCTTGCTGAACTGTCTGTCCGGTTTTGCCGCCGATGATGAGCGCATCATCACCTGCGAGGATTCGGCGGAACTGCAACTGCAACAGCCCCATGTGGTGCGCCTTGAAACCCGCCCCGCCAACCTTGAAGGCAAGGGCGAGGTCTCCATGCGTGACCTTGTGAAGAACTGTCTGCGTATGCGTCCCGAGCGGATCATCGTCGGTGAGGTGCGTGGCCCCGAAGCCTTCGATCTGCTTCAGGCCATGAATACCGGCCATGATGGCTCGATGGGCACGCTCCACGCCAACAGCCCGCGCGAGGGTCTGTCGCGTCTTGAATCGATGATCACGATGGGCGGCTTTGCCCTGCCATCGAAGACCATCCGCGAGATGATCGTTTCCGCCGTGAACGTGGTCGTTCAGGCCCAGCGCCTGCGCGACGGCTCGCGGCGCATCACTCATATCTCCGAGGTTCTGGGGATGGAGGGTGAGACGATCATCACCCAGGATCTCGTGCGCTACAAGGTGACGGGCGAGGACAAGAATGGTCGCCTCATCGGTCGCCACGTTTCCACCGGTATCGGCCAGCCCGCCTTTTGGGAACGCGCCCGGGGCTTTAACCGGGAGGTCGAGTTGCAGGATGCGCTCGCCAGCATGGAAGAGGTCCAGGACTAGACCTCGGCTGTCGGTGCCGTTGCCCGCGCAAGCGTAACCGCACCAAAAGAATTTCGACGGTCCGACTCGGCAGAATTCCGGGGAACGGGCCGATGACAAGGAAAGATGGCCCGTGCAGAACGCTCGCGGGATAGACGGGGAGGCTCCCAGCGATGTTTTCACAGCTTTCAAACGTGCTCGGTGCGCCAGGATTGCTCGCCCTGATGGGCGTGCTGACCTTTTTCACGGTGTATTCGGTCCTTTATATCCTGACCGCCCCGAACCCGACGATCTCGGGGGCCTCGCGGCTGAAGCTGGGCGACAAGGGCACGTCGGGCCGCAAGATGAAGGGCGTGGATCGCCGCAAGCAGATTCAGGAACAACTGCGCAAACAAGAAGAAATGCGCAAGCAAAGTTCCAAGGTGCCCCTCAGCGTGATGATGGAACGCGGCGGCATCGAAGGCAGCGTCGCGTCCCTTTATCTGAAGTTTGCACTCGTCGGTATGCTGATCACCGGCGGTCTGGTCATGGTGGGGATAAAGCCGCTTTTTGCCGTCGCGGCCCTGCCCGTCGTCACCGTGTTGTTCACGCCGAAATATGTGAACTGGCGCATCAATCGCTTGCAGAAAAAATTCATCGCGGAATTTCCGAACGCCATCGACATTCTGGTCCGCGGTGTGCGCACTGGTCTACCCGTAAACGAGGGTATGCGCGTCATTGCCCGCGAAGTGCCAGAGCCCGTCTGCACCGAATTCCGCATCATTACCGAGTCCACCGCAGTCGGTGTGACCCTGGAAGACGCGTTGCAGCGGTTCTATAACCGGATGCCGCTGTCCGAAGTGAACTTCTTCAATATCGTGCTTGCCATCCAGAAACAGACGGGCGGTAACCTCGCCGAGGCGCTGGGCAACTTGTCCACGACCCTGCGTGAGCGCAAGAAGCTTAAAAACAAGATCAAGGCGCTGAGTTCGGAAGCAAAAGCATCGGCGTCGATCATCGGATCGCTGCCATTTCTGCTGGGGATCGTTCTGTACATCGTGGCCCCGCAATACATCTCGTTGCTGTTCACGGAAACCCTTGGCAATTACATGATCGGTGCCGGGTTATTCTGGATGGGCTGCGGTATTTTCATGATGAAGACCATGATGGACTTCGAGATTTAAGGGGCCACAAATGGATTTCTTCTCATCCCTCGCGTCCGTTCAGGCCCAGTATGCGGTCTTGCTTGCGGGCCTCGCCGGTTTCCTGGCCATCGTCGCCTTTTATCCGACGCGGACAATGGCTGCTGTTACAAGCCGCCTGAAAGCGATCCGTGATCGTCGTGAGACGATGAAGGGCACCCATAAGATCAAGGGCAAAAAGCGCCGCGGTGATCTGGACGAAGGCACGATGCGCATGATGCGCAATACGGTCGAAAAGTTCCGCATGGAAGAAATGCTGAACAATACCGAGTTGCGGCAAAAACTGTCGCAAGCCGGGTATCGCGGGAAGAAGGCGCCGGTCGTCTATCTGTTCTTCAAGATCGTGATGCCGTTCCTGCTGCTCATCGCCGCGCTCGTCTATTTCAGCGTGATCTATCAGGGCGCGTTTCAGCCCGCGCGCCATGGCCTGATCGCGGTTGTCGTGGCCGGTGGCGGGTACATGCTGCCCGGTATCTGGCTGAAGAACGTGACTCAAAAGCGCCAGACCAACATGCAGCGCGCTTTTCCCGATGCCCTCGACCTGATGGTGATCTGCGTCGAATCCGGCATGTCGGTCGAAAAGTCGTTCCAGTGGGTGGCCGAGGAAATCGCCGCCCAGAGTCAGGATCTCGCTGAAGAGATCGCCCTGACCTGTGCCGAACTGTCCTATCTCGGCGACCGGGCCAAGGCTTACGAGAACCTCGCGGTTCGAACCGGAATGCCGCAGATGAAGGCGCTGACGGGTACGCTGGTGCAGGCCGAGCGCTATGGTACGCCGGTCGGGTCCGCCCTGCGTGTTCTGTCGGATGAAAGCCGCAGCGAGCGCATGTCGCTGGCCGAGCGCAAGGCCGCGGCCCTGCCAGCCAAGCTGACCGTGCCGATGATCATTTTCTTCCTGCCGGTCCTGTTCGTGGTCATTATCGGCCCCGCTTACCTGCAGTTTCAGATTGGGTAAGGGCCGGTCGGGCGTCGTCCTCCGGCGCGCTTGAGCGGGCGGCGATTACTTTGCCGCCCCCGCCGCCAGCCGTTCGCGGTTGAGCGTGTAGATGCCCGAGGCGACGATGATCAACGCGCCGAGCCACGTCCAGCCATCGGGCAACTGATCGAAAATGAAAAATCCATACAACGTGCCCCAGATCAGCAGACTGTATTGAACCGGCGCGACCACGACCGCCTGCGCCGCGTCCAGCGCCATGATCACGAGAGTCTCTGCAATTGCAGCGGCGACGGCCATGGTGATCAGCAGCGTTATCTCCAGCCCCGAGGATGGGGTGCGCCAAAAGAACGCCAGCGGCACGGTCAACAGCGTCCATGACACGATTGCGGTATAAGCGACCGTCGTTTCGGTCCGGTCATCTCCCGCAAGCATCCGCGACAACACTTGCCGCAACGCAAAGGCCGCCGCAGCGATGATCAGCAGACCGGCGGCGGGATGCAAAACGCCCATTCCGGGCCGGATAACGATCAAAGCCCCCAGAAATCCGACTGTCACCGCCGCCCATCGGCGCAGGCCCACGGGTTCGCGAAGGATCAGCGCCCCCATCACGGTCACGAGGAACGGCGCGACGAACGTGATCGCCACGGCATCGGCAAGCGGCACATAGCTCACCCCGACGATAAACAACGTCGCCGAAGAGGCCGCCAGCGCGCCGCGCCCGATTTGCAGCTTGGGATGCGCCGAGTGCAGAATCGACCGACCGCGAATTGCAATCAGGATCAGAACCCCTGAAAGCAGTCCAAGCTGACGGCTCCAGACGATCTGAACCGGATGCAGTGTCTCGGTCAGAAACTTGCCGATCGTGTCAACGCCAGAGAACAAGAACATCCCCGCCGCCATCAGCGCAATGCCGCGCAAGCTGTCGGTGCGTCGTGCTGAGGCCACCGCCTTCAACGGTGTGATCGGGGGTAGGGCTATCTCATATCTCCAGAAACCCGCCGGAAACGACGGATTAAACCAGTGTTAGCGACGGCTGTCCCCGGCGTCCATAGATCACGGTTGGCCGCGTCTGCTTCTTCGGGGGGCGTCCCTGTACGCATCGCGCGTCGATGGCGCGGCATGTATCGCCATGGCTGTTGCGCCCGCCCGCAGAGATGGACCGTGACCAAGCAATAACTGGACTCATGAAACTTCTTGCGCGTTTTGAACGGTTGCTCTTCACTGCGCGGCGATGTTGGAGACCCTCCGACACGATCAGGGAGAAATACACAATGAAAAAGCTGTTGCTCGGCGCCGTTGGCGCGATTGCACTGATGGCCCCGTTCCAGGCGGCCCAGGCCCAGCCCGAAGAACTGACCGTCGCCTACTTCCTCGAATGGCCGATGCCGATGATGTATGCCAAGGAAAAGGGCGCTTATGAAGAAGCCCTCGGGATGCCGATCAACTGGCGCTCGTTCGAGACCGGTACGGCCATGTCCGCCGCTATGGCTTCGGGCGATGTGCAGATTTCCGTCAGCCAGGGCGTGCCGCCCTTCGTGGTTGCTGCCTCTGCCGGTCAGGACATCCAGATCGTTGACGTCGCCGTCAGCTATTCGGACAACGACAACTGTGTCGTGAAATCTGATCTGGAAATCGACGCCGACTCCGCCAGCGAACTGGCCGGAAAAAAAGTCGCCGTGCCCCTCGGCACCGCCGCTCACTATGGCTTCCTGCGCCAGATGGACCACTTCGGCATCGACCTCGCGTCCCTCGATGTCGTCAACATGGCTCCGCCTGAAGGCGCTGCTGCCCTCGCTCAGGGCGCCGTAGACTTCGCTTGTGGTTACGGCGGTGGCCTGACCCGGATGAAAGAGCACGGCAACGTACTCATCACCGGTGCGGAAAAAGAAGAACTCGGCATCCTCGTCTTTGACGTGACGACAGCCCCGGCTGACTTCATCGCCGAAGAGGGCGAGCTGCTCTCGAAATTCCTTGCTGTGACCGCAAAGGCCAACATGGCCTGGAACTCGGGCATGATGGATGACGTCATGCTGCCCGTGATCGCCGAATCTTCGGGTATGGATCTGGACGCCGCGCGCACTGCCATCGGCACGATGAAGTTCCCCGGCGTTGCCGAGCAGCTTTCGCAAAAATGGCTTGGCGGTAACAGCCAGACCTTCATGAAAGGCGTCGCCGACGTGTTCGTCGAGGCGGGCAGCATCGACAGCGCGCTCGACAGCTATGAAGACGCTGTGAATGCCGAGCCGCTGCAAGCCGCAGCCGACAGCATGTAAATGACTCCGGGCGGCGCTATCATCGCGCCGCCCTATTCCATTTCGCCCGACCGGGGCACGCGGGGAGAACGCATGAGTACGCTTGAGATTCAGGATATTTCGATGCGCTTCGACCTGCCGAACGGGTCATCTGTTCAGGCATTGAAAAACGTGTCGCTCACCCTGCAACAGGGCGAGTTGATGAGCATTCTCGGCCCGTCGGGTTGTGGCAAGACCACCTTGCTCAACATCGTTGCAGGCTTTCTGGCCCCTACCGAGGGGCAGGTCGTGCTCAACGATCACAAGGTCGTTGGCCCCGACGCCGAACGCGGCATGGTGTTTCAGCAGGGTGCCCTTTTCGAGTGGATGACCGTTCGCGAGAATGTCGGCTTTGGTCCCAGGATGAAAAAGATGGCCCGCAAGGAAAAGCGCGGCATCGTTGATCACTTGCTCGAGGTCGTCGGCCTG
>CALGNO010000112.1 GCA_937958625.1 uncultured Neomegalonema sp. | reverse complement strand
ATCCACCGCATTCCGTCGTCTGAGGAATGCGGCCTCAAGGACGATTTCAACGGCCCCATCTGCTACACGCCCGACGGCAACCCCCTGATCGGCCCCGCGCCGGACGTGGAGAATTTCTGGTTCGCCGAGGGGTTCTCCTTCGGCATCACCGCCGCCGGAGGGGCAGGGCACTACCTGACCCAGCTTATCACCGAGGGCGAGGCCGAGATCGACATGTGGTCCCTCGACCCGCGCCGGTTCGGGCGCTGGGTCAATCGCAACTACGCGGTGAAAAAGAACGAGGAAGCCTACGAACACGTCTACATCCTGCACCACCCGGACGAAGAGCGCCCCGCCGCCCGCCCCCTGCGCACCGCGCCATGCTTCGAGCGGATGCGGGCCGAGGGCGCGCAATTCGGCTGCGTCAATGGTTGGGAGCGCCCGAACTATTTCGGCCCCGTGGGCGCGCCTGACAGCTTCGACCACGACGCGCGGTCGTTCCGTCGCGGCGGCTGGTGGGAGTATGCGAAGGCCGAGGCGGATGCCGTCCGCGAGGGCGTCGGAATGTTCGACGCCACCGCCTTTACCAAGCATTACATCAGCGGCCCCGGCGCAACGCAGTTTCTGGACTGGCTGACCTGTAACAAGCTGCCCAAGGTGGGCCGCATCAACCTGACCTATGCCCTCACAAACGCAGGCACCACCCGCACCGAATTCACCATCGTGCGGCTGGCCGAGGACGAATATTACCTCGTCTCTGCGGGCGCGGCGCAGGAATATGATAGCGACTACCTGCGCAAGATGGCGGCCTCGAAGCGTGACGAGTTCGGCTGGATCACGGTGCAGGACGTCTCGACTCAATGGGGCGTTTTCGCCCTCGCAGGCCCGAAATCCCGCGAGCTTATGGAGGCTATAGTCTACGCCGAAGACCCGAAAGCCGCCTTCACCAACAAGGCGTTCCCGTGGCTCTCGGCGAAATCCATCGACCTCGGCATGTGCAAGACCCATGCGATCCGTGTTGCCTATACCGGCGAGCTGGGATGGGAGCTGCATCACCCGATTGAGATGCAGAACTACCTCTACGACCGCATCATGGCGGCGGGCGCGCCCTTGGGCCTGAAGCTCTGCGGCGCGCGGGCGCAGAACTGGCTGCGGCAGGAAAAATCCTACCGCGCCTTCGGCACCGAACTGGGCCGCGACGCCACACCGCTCGAGGCGGGGCTGGACCGCTTCGTCGACCTCACGAAAGACTTCAAGGGCAAGGACGCGATGCAGGCGCTGGGCATCCGCAGCAAATGCGTGACCCTCCTCATCGACGGCCCCGCCGATGCCGACCCGTGGGGCCGCGAGGCGCTCTACCTGCCCGACGGAGAGACCCGGGTCGGTCGCCTGACTTCGGGCGGTTATTCCGTGCATTTCGGCAAGCAGATCGGCATGGGCTACGTCCCGCCCGAGCACGAAGCCGTCGGCACCAGGCTCAAGGTCCGCATGTTCACGCAGCTCTGGGATTGCGAGGTTGTCGAGGACAGCCCCTATGACCCGACCAACGCCAATATCCGGGTGAACACGCCGGATACGGTCTAAACGTCAACTGTCGATTGCATCACCCGCGTACCGCTGCTCTGAGGGGTGTACGGTGCGCGAGTTTGCTTGCAGCCTGCCCCCGACCGCGCGTAGCCTATCGGGGAATCGCATCCCGGGACGGATGCGAAATCGGATGACGACGGCGGGGGATGTCATGACCACAGTGTTGATGATCGCATGTGTAGGCGCGGTAATTCTGGGCGGAACGATCCTCGGATGGATGGCGCGGGCGCATCTCAGCGGCGTCGATCTCGCACAGATCGACCGCGATTCCGGCGGCTCCAATACCGGGAGTTAAGTCATGATCACCTTCGCGATGACGGTTCTGACACTCATGACGGTCGCCGGGGCCGCGATTCTCGGGTGGTTGTCGCGATACTGGTGGACGGCGCGGCAAGGCGTTGACCCTGCGACGCTGAAAGCGCGCAATCTCGGCGTCGCCATCGGAACGGTGGCGGTCGGCACGGCGACGATGCGTTATGACGACGATGGGGCGCAGGATGAAGCGCCTGGGTCATCCGCGCGCGACAGCGTCGATGGCACGGCAGATTCGACGGGGTCGCGGGCCGCACCGGCGTCCCTCGCATCGGCATCCGGCGGACAATCCGATTCCGGGGCTGCGGGTGCGGGCGACCGGTCCCAGCTAGCCGAGGCACAGGCGGAAATCACCGCCCTGCGCGCGCGCCTCGGGCCCGATGCCGATAAAATTGCGTCAGCGGATGAGAACGATCTCGACGCCCTGCGCGCCGAGGCAACGGCCCTGAGGCAGGCTTCATACGAGCGCAGCGGATCGACGGACTCCGCCGATGGCGACGAGGTCGGGTCTTCTGAAATCGACGCCCAAAGCCTGTCCTCCAATACGCCCGAGAGTGCCTCTGGCACCGGCGACCGCGATGGATCGGACGCGGCCAAGGCGGGCGCAGGCGGCGGGGCCGCTGCCCTGTCGGACGATGACGACGCCCCGAGCGCGCGCGCAGCCGCCGCCTCTTCCGACGATGCGAGCCGTGCGGGTGCTGGCGATGTAAGCGCTTCCGGTTCGAGCGCCAGTGCGCGGCAATCGCTTGCTTCTGGCCCTGCGGATGCGGCCTCAGGGTCCGGCGATGGTGCAGGAAATGCGACGTCGTCCGCTGCGGATGCGCAGGCTTCCGGCGGAGGCGCTGACGAAGGCGCGTCCGGTGGTGACGGTTCCGCTGGCCGTTCCGGTCAGTCGGCTGGAAGTGACGGTTCAGGAAATGCGCCGTCGTCCGCTACGGATGCGCAGGCTTCCGGTGGTGGCGCTGGCGGGGGCGCGTCCGGTGGCGACGGTTCCGCTGGGCGCGCTGGTCAGTCGACTGGCAGCGGCGGTTCTGGCTATGCGGCGTCGTCCGCTGCCGCTGGGGCCACTGGCGCAGCAAGCGAAGCGGCCAGCGCTGCGGCATCGGACGATCCGGATTCCGACGCAGCCAATTCATCTGAAACCTCGGGCAACGATCTGACTGCGATTCGCGGTATCGGTGCCGCCTTGCAAGATCAACTCAACGAGCGCGGCATCACCACCTATGCCGACCTCGCGGCGCTCTCGCCCGAAGATCAGGCGGCGCTTGGCGAGGCGCTGGGCTTTACCGGGCGGGTCGAGCGTGAGGATTGGGTCGCCCAGGCCAGCGAACTGATGGACAGCCCGGCGGCGTCCGCCCGCCCCACCGGAGGCCGCGAGACGCGGCTCGGCGTGCTCGCCAATGCGGGCCGCGCCCTCGGGTCGCTCGACGATTCGGAGAAGGCCGAGGCGCTGTCCGAGGACGAGGCGGCGGCCATGCGCCTGATCGAATCGGGCGATTTCGTTGCCGATGACAGCAATCGTCCCACGGTCCTGATGGATGCCGCCCCCGCTGGCGGCGGCGACGACCTCAAGGTCATCAAGGGTGTCGGGCCAAAGCTGGAGGGGCTGCTGAATGGCCTCGGCGTGTACCAATTCAGCCAGATTGCGGCGTTTTCGGCGACGGACATTGCCTGGGTCGACAGCAAACTCAGCTTCAAGGGCCGCATCGTGCGCGACCGCTGGGTCGATCAGGCCCGCGACCTCGCGGGCTAACCCCCCAACGAAAAACGGCGCACCCCGCAGGGCACGCCGTTCATCATCACATTAAAACGAAAGAGACTACATGCCCTCGCGTTGTGCCTTTTTACGGGCCAGCTTACGGGCGCGGCGGATTGCCTCGGCACGCTCGCGAGCGCGGCGCTCGGAGGGCTTTTCGTAATGCTGACGCAACTTCATTTCGCGGAAGACACCTTCACGCTGCATCTTCTTTTTCAGGGCTTTAAGCGCCTGATCGACATTGTTGTCACGGACCAAAACCTGCACGGTTTTCACCACCCTTCGAGTGCTTTAGCGTCGGCGGCGAGACTCTATTACGCCGCGACGGGATGAATTCGAGACGCGCTCTATATCAAGGGCAATCGAGGTTGTCCAATCGAAGGAAGCGAAAATGCCTGATTCCCAGCAAAAAGCCGCCAGACCCGATTATCTGGACCAGGTCCGCGATGCCGTTCTGGAGGCGGCGCTGCCGAATGTGGCCTTTGACGGCTGGTCCGAATCGCTGTTGCGCGATGCCATTGCCGCCGCCGATGTGAACGAGAGCGAGGCGCGCATGGCGTTTCCGCGCGGGGTCGTTGACCTCGCCGCCGCCGCCCATCGTCAAGGCGACCGCCGCCTGCGCGAGCAGATGGAGGCAGCGGACGAAGTGCTGCGCATCCGCGAAAAAATCACCAAGGCCGTGCGCGTGCGCCTCGAAATCGCGGGCGAGCATGAGGAGGCCGTGCGCCGCGCCGCCGCGCTCTTTGCGCTGCCCCATAATGCCGCCCAGGGCGCGCGCCTGACCTGGGGCACGGCGGATACGATCTGGAAAATCGTCGGCGATAATTCCGAGGATTATAACTGGTACACAAAGCGCCTGACCCTCTCCGGCGTCTATTCGGCGACTTTGCTGTACTGGCTCGGCGATACCTCGCTGGACAAGGAGGCGACCTGGCGGTTTTTGGACCGGCGCATCGACGACGTGATGCGCTTTGAAAAGGTGAAGGCGGTGACCCGGAATAACCCGCTGGCTAAACTCGCCCTCGCCGGCCCCCGCGCGATTCTCAGCCGCGTGCGCCCGCCCCATGCCAAGGGCAGGCCCGGTGATTTGCCCGTGGGCTTTCCGGGTCGAGGTTAGAAATTTCTGCTGCCCCGGACTTGATCCGGGGCCTCTCAAGGCGTTTCGATAACATCACGGCCCCGGATCAAGTCCGGGGCAGCGTCTATACTGAAACTCACGCCTTCGCCGACAGCACCGTCACATGCCCCATTTTCCGACCAGGCCGCGCCTCGCCCTTGCCGTAGAGATGCACGGCCTGATCTTTGGCGGCGAGGGCCTGCCAGTCATCGGCCTCGCTGCCGAGCAGGTTGGTCATCACCGCATCCGCATGGCGCGCGGTGCTGCCGAGGGGCCAGCCGCAGACCGCCCTCACATGCTGTTCAAACTGGCTGATCGCACAGCCCTCCAGCGTCCAGTGGCCGGTATTGTGCACCCGGGGCGCGATTTCATTCACCAACAGCTTGCCATCAGAGGCGACGAACATCTCGACGCCCATCACACCGACATAATCAAGCGTCCGCACGATCTTGCGCGCAATCTCGAGGGCTGACTTGCGGGTCGCCTCAGAAATCGCCGCCGGAACCGTCGTACGGCGCAGGATGCCGTCCTCGTGGTCGTTCTCGCCGGGGTCATAGCAAGCGATGGCCCCGTCCGTGCCCCGCGCGACGATCACGCTGATCTCCCGCTCGAAATCGACAAACCCTTCCAGAACCGCCGGGGCCGCCTTGATCGCGGCCAGCGCCCCCGCCGCATCCTTCGCCGCCGTGATCCGCACCTGTCCCTTGCCGTCGTAACCAAGGCGGCGGGTTTTCAGGATCGACGGCGTGCCGAGGGCTTTCAGCGCCGCATCCAGTTCCGGGGCGGTTGCCACGGCGCGCCAGGGCGCGGTGGCGATGCCGCGCTCGTTCAGAAACGATTTCTCGGCCACGCGATCCTGCGCGATTTCCAGCGCCCGCGCATGGGGGCGCACGGGGATGTGGTTCGCGAGGATGTCACAGGTTCCGGCGGGCACGTTCTCGAACTCGGTCGTGACCACATCGACGCTTTGCGCGAACGCCTTCAGGGCCGCGAGGTCGTTATAGGCGGCGCAGGTAAAACCCGCCGCGACATGGGCCGCCGGACTGTTCGACTCGGGCGCATAGATATGCGCCTTGATGCCGAGGCGCGCGGCGGCCATGGCCAGCATCCGCCCCAACTGTCCCCCGCCGAGAATGCCGAGGGTCTGCACCGGCGCGCTCATACCGGCGCCTCCGCCACTTGGTCCGATTGCTCGGCGCGCCAGTCGGCCACCCGCGCGGCCAGCGCCGGGTCGGTGGTGCCGATGATCTGAGCGGCCAGCAGCGCCGCATTACCCGCCCCCGCCTCGCCAATCGCGAGGGTGCCCACGGGCACGCCCTTCGGCATCTGGACGATCGAAAGCAGGCTGTCGAGACCCGAGAGCGTGCGGCTTTGCACCGGTACGCCGAGTACGGGCACGATGGTTTTCGCGGCAATCATCCCCGGCAGATGCGCGGCCCCGCCCGCCCCCGCGATAATCACGCGCAGGCCCCGCTCGGCGGCGGCCTCGGCATAGGCAAACATACGGTCCGGCGTGCGATGGGCAGAGACGATCCGCGCCTCATATGGCACGCCCAGCGCCTCCAGCATATCGGCAGCGGCCTTCATGGTGGGCCAGTCCGACTGGCTGCCCATCACGATTCCGACCTGAACCCCGGCGGGGGTTTGTGCGTCACTCACGGCGATTCCTGTTCAGGCTATGATGTCGGGGTGGAGCAGATCGTACAGCCGCTCGATCTGGTCTTTCAGGACCAGCTTGCGCTTTTTCATCCGCGACAGGGCGAGTTGATCCCGGATCGGGCCAAGGTCGCCCCCCGCGATCTCGGAATCGAGCGCACGGTGTTCGGCCTTGAGCGCCTCGTAACGGGCCTCGATCTCGATCCGGTCGATATTCTCGTTCATGCGCGCCGTCCGGGTGCAGGGAAAGGCTGGGCCGCCGGGGAAGGGCGGTTATAACCGAGGGATGGACGATAGGAAAGCACCGGCTCGATTCTGGGATTTCGCCCTCGCGGTTTATGGCCGGGAGGACGCGCGCGCGGCCTTTCTGCGCCTTCAGGATGATGGCGGGGCCGACGTGCCGATGCTGCTCTGGTGCCTGTGGTGCGCCGCCGAGGGGCAGGGTGTTTCGCGGGCCGAGATGACCGCAGCGGTCGCCTTTTCCCGCGCATGGCGGCGGGCGATGGTCGATCCCCTGCGCGCGGTGCGCCGGGGGGTAAAGCTGGGCATAGGCGATGTGCCGGACGCCCTCACCGCCGAGGGCAGGGCGCTGGTGGCGCAAACCGAACAGGAGCTCGAGCGGATGCAGATGAACGCATTGGCCGGGATGGTGGCGGGGGAGAGCAGCACGGACCCCGGCGATACCCTTCTCCTCTACGCCGATGTCGCGGGTCTTCGCCTCGACCCCGACGATCTGGCGACCATCGCGGCGGCCTGACGCCTTGCCGCCGCCGCATCGGGGGCTTATCTGCCCCTCATGACAAAAAGAACATGGAACCCGAAAACCTGGTTCAAGCGCCCGCCGCAGGTTTCGGTTTTGCGCCTGAACGGTGCCATCGGTGCCGGTGGCCGGTTTTCCCAGACGATCGCCCACGCCCCGCTGGAAAAGGCTATCGAGCGCGCGTTCGACGCCAAACGGGTCAAGGCGGTGGCGCTGGTGATCAACTCGCCGGGCGGCTCGCCCGCCCAAAGCGGCCTGATCGCGCGGCATATCCGGCGACTGGCCGACGAAAAAAACATCCCGGTTCTGGCCTTCTGCGAGGATGTTGCGGCGTCGGGCGGCTATCTGCTCGCCTGTGCCGCCGATGAGATTATCGTCGATGAATACACCGTCATCGGGTCCATCGGCGTGATTTCGGCCAGCTTTGGCGCGGTCGAGGCCATTGACAAGATCGGTATCGAGCGCCGGGTGCATACGGCTGGCAAGAGCAAATCGCTCATGGACCCGTTCCGGGAGGAAAAACCCGAAGACGTCGCGCGGCTTGACCGCATTCTGCACCAGATCCACGAACGCTTCATCGCTTGGGTGAAGGGGTCTCGCGGCGCGCGCCTGAAAGACGATGTCACTTATTTCGAGGGCGATATCTGGGTCGGGCAAGAGGCGGTCGATGTCGGTATCGCCGATGCCGTCGGTCACTTGCGCCCGGTCATCAAGGAACGCTTCGGCAAGGAAACCACCCTCACCGAGATCAGCGCCCGCAAGCCCGGT
>CALGNO010000111.1 GCA_937958625.1 uncultured Neomegalonema sp. | reverse complement strand
GGCAGGGCAGCGGCCAGAACGGCGGCCCCGGTGAACCACGGCAGACCCTCGTAACAGAGGCCGACGAGACCCGGCCCCCACCAGCCCGACCGCTTCATCCGCACGGGCTCAGCCGAATAGGCCCAGGCGCAGATCACGGCGACTATGGTCGCAACGAATCCCCAGGTGCCGAGATACTGGCCGATCCAGAGTGCCGCCGCCGACATGGCCAGCGCAATCCACAGACCCCAGCGGCCCGGAATACGCCCCGAGGGAATCGGACGATACGGTTCATTGATCGCATCCACATGACGGTCGCACCAATCATTCGCGGCCTGGCTCATCCCGCAAACGATGGGACCGGCCAGCGCAACGCCGAGGGCAATCTCGAACCAGCGCCCCGAAGGAGAAACCCCGCTCGACACCGCTCCGCAAAGGAAAGCCCACATAGGCGGAAACCACGTGACAGGCTTGATCAGCTCCAGCATCGCGGCGGGCGCAGGCAAGCGTCGAGTGTGATCTATTTCCGCTACAGTCATAGTGTAACGATAACAGTACAGTTTGGAATTGGTAGTCCTAATCGGAAGACGGAGGTGACGAAACGTCGCGGCTCAATCGCCGCCTTCGTCTTTCTTCAGCATCCCGTATTTGCGCAGGCGCACGTAAAAGCTCTGTCGCGACAGGCCGAGCAATTCGGCGGCGGCAACCCGGTTGTTGTCAGTCAATTCGACGGCGGTCTCGATGCACATCTTTTCGACCACGTCTGCCGTTGCGGCGACCAGCTCTTTTAGCGGTGCGGTGCCGACCAGACCCATCGCATTCTGCATCGCGTCGGTGTTTTCAGGCATATCGGCGGTGGCCTCGGCGCGAGAGCGGTCGCGTATAACGAACCCAAAGGCCGGATCGCTTCCGTCACCGAGAAAAGCCGCGCCGATCTCGACGGAAACTTCGGTGCCAACGGCGCTTTTGAGCCGGGTGGCGAACATGCCGACGCGGCCCGCGCTGGCGGCGGTCTCCAGCAAGACCCGCTGGTCGATGATTCCGCGCAGCAGATAATCGGCAAGGGTGGCCCCGTCCAGATCGCTGACCCGCACAATATCGCATAACGCGAGAAAGCCGTCATTGGCGTGCACGATCACGCCGCGCGCATCGGTGAAAACAATCGCATCCGGCGTTTGTTCATAGAGAGCGTTCAACGAGTTCAGCAGATCTTCGGTCGCCGGGACGATCCGCGTAACCGGATCCAGACGACAGAGAATCATGGTCTCGCCCCCAGATCGAAACATGATCGGGTGGATCAAGACGCTGTGCTGCGACTGCGTCCCTGACAATTCGATCGTATCGGTCAGGGGGTCGTTGGCGCAGCGGATGAGCAGGTCGATGGCGGGGCTGCGTCCGGGGCGTTGAAAAACCGAGCTTATGGTGGCGCCGGTCAGAGCGCTCAGCCCTTGGTCGAGCAACTTTGCCGCCGCCGCATTGGCATCCAGCACTCGCCCGCCATTGGCATCGATCACCAACAGCGCCTGTCCGAGATTGTCGCGCAGCACACGATAGCGGGTCTCGAAATCGCGATGCTTTTCGTATTCGCGTTCGAGGGCAAGCTGAGCCTTGACCAGCTGCTGCTGCACCTCGGCGGTGGAGCGCAAATCGCGGCCAACCATAATGACGCGGCCTTCATCGCCCTTGTGCAGGGTATAGCGAATCGGGAACTCGGTGTTGTTCTTGGCGAAATGATTGATTTCGAGCACTTCGACCGCGTCGTCGTCTTTCTTGCGCAGGGTTTTGATGCGCCGCTCGAATTTCGGGATACTTTCTACGGTCAGAAAGTCTGTTATTGGCTTTCCGGTCCAATGGTCCAGCGGGCCGAGGGATTGCGCGGTCCCGGAAAGTGAAACCTCTTCCGTCACGCCATTCCTGTCCAGGATGGTGACGATGTCGCTGGCACTGCGCAGGGCGCGGGAGTCGGCTTTGCCACTACGGTCTTTAACCGTCGCCGTCTTCCTCTCGGTCTGCTTCAGTTTCGTCAAGGGTCAGGTCTGCTTTCTCGGTAATTTGAATTCAGTTCGCGGTCGCCAACATGCCGTTTGCGGCTATTTTCGGCGGCTGGGAAAGATACGTGATGCCTTCGGCGACCGTGGTGCCGACGGGGACGATAGGCAGAGTTTCGATTGCGTCGGGATAGGTGTCGATCGCCCAGCCGCCCAGCAGAAACGCGGGGGGCTGTTCCCATACATTGAGGATCATGTCGATCAGAGCGCCCAGGCCATCGAGCGACTTCTCACTGCCCACGGAAATCCCGATCAGCGCGTAGGATGTAGAGGCGATTTGGGATCTAAGATTCTTGTCCTCTGCACCCACGGCGATCTCGGCCCCGATCCCGGCCCGCTGTAACTGATTGGCGGCAAGCGCGCCGCCGAGGGTGTGTTGTTCACCCTCTGGAATGACGATCAGGGCGCGCTCTGGCGGATGCTGTAGAAAAACTGCCGGATCGAATCCCCGGGCCGTCGTGCGCAACAGACGTTGCAGGCGAGAGGCAGCAATCGTGACATCGACGAAACTGCACTGATCGCTGACCCACAGATCACCGATTCGGCGGGCGCATTCCGGAATATAAAGGTCGGTAATCTCGCCCAGCGTCGTTCCGGTGGCCGCCATCTCAGCCACCACATCGCAATGGGCGCCGTCCGTCGGTTGCAATAAGGCGGCGGACAGTCGGTCTACCATATCGGCGCACAAGACCGGCTTTCTGGCCACGGATCGGACCGCAATCTGAACCAGTGCCTTTTCCGCCAGAGGCCGGACATCCGGCGTTTTCCGGATCGCATTGCCTATGGGCGGATTACTGTCATGATGTCTCATGCCGCCCCTCTCCCGTTCGCCGCCACCAAAGACAGATGAAAACGTTGCACCTGACAAACGTGGGCGCGATGCAGTTTTCTACCGTCGATAACAAATGTCAACTTAATTGGACATTTTGTCGCGCTTCTACTCTCATCTCTGTCTCGAAAGCTAGATTTCTTTGTCGTGCCGGCAAATTTTGGCAGCAGAAATCCTGAAGCGATTTGAATCTAAAAGACTTTATATGGATTTGCCGATGCGATGCAGCTTTTTCGTGCATCTAAAAAACTGTCAGAAAATATTGACAGTCTCCGCTATGTTCAGTTAGCTGGACGCCAGTCAGCGGACACGGGGATTGATGACGTGCCGAGCCAACATGCTAGGTCAGACGCACCACAGGGACTCTATTCTCCGGAACAGAGAGCGCGCCGGGATTCGACGGTCTGGACTTTGGTGCAAGGCATCCTCGCCCCGGTACAGTTTCTGATCTTTCTCGTCTCGCTTGCATTGGTGCTTTGGTATCTGTCCACGGATGAGGGCTACGCGCTCGCCACCGGGTCCATCGTCATCAAGACGCTTTGCCTCTATACGATCATGATCACCGGCGCGATTTGGGAGAAGGTGGTCTTCGGCCAATATCTGCTGGCCCCCGCGTTCTTCTGGGAAGATGTGGTCAGCTTTCTCGTTATTGCGCTCCACACCGCTTATCTCGTGGCGCTGTTCACCGGATGGCTGGAGCCTCGGGCGCTGATGATCCTCGCGCTGGCGGCTTACGCCACCTACGTCATCAACGCGGCGCAGTTTATCTGGAAGTTCCGCCTTGCCCGCGTCAGCGCGCCCTCGACTGAAGCGGTGGCGGCATGAACGCCTTTGCTCCCGTGGCCCCGCCCGCCACTGGCTGTGGCTCGGCCCCGGTCCTCAAACAGCGCGGCCAGCGTGAAGTGTTCTGCGGCCTGACCAGTATCGTCTGGCTGCACCGCAAGATACAGGACGCCTTTTTCCTCGTGGTCGGCTCGCGCACCTGCGCTCACCTGCTGCAATCGGCGGCGGGTGTCATGATCTTCGCCGAGCCGCGATTCGGGACGGCAATCCTCGAAGAAAAAGACCTCGCCGGTCTCGCCGATGCGAATGAAGAGCTGGATCGCGAGGTCGAGCGCCTGCTGGCCCGTCGCCCGGATATTCGCCAGCTTTTCCTCGTCGGCTCCTGCCCGTCCGAAGTCATCAAACTTGATCTGTCTCGTGCCGCCGAACGCCTGACCCAACGGTTCGCGCCCCATACGCGGGTGCTGAACTTTACCGGTTCGGGGATCGAGACGACCTTTACCCAGGGCGAGGACGAATGCCTCGCCGCAATGGTCCCGGTCCTGCCCGAAACCGATGCCGAGCAACTGTTGATGGTCGGCGCGCTGCCCGATGTGGTCGAAGATCAGCTTACGGGTATGATCGAAGCGATGGGCGTGCCGGTCGTGCGTGCGCTGCCGTCGCGCAGTGCCGATGTTGAAGTCGGGATTGGCCCGAACACCAAGTTCATTGTCGCCCAGCCTTTCCTTGGTGCGACCACGGGGATGCTTTCCGGTCGCGGGGCTCAGCATATCGCCGCGCCGTTTCCCTTTGGCGAGGAGGGCACGACCGCATGGCTGCGCGCGGTCGCCGATGCGTTCAATGTCAGCGATGAAAAATTCAATGAGGTCACCGCCGCTCCCCGCGCCCGCGCCCGCAAGGCCATCGCGGCTCATGCCGAGCGGCTGGCGGCCAAGTCGGTGTTCTTTTTCCCGGATTCGCAGCTAGAAATCCCCCTCGCGCGGTTCCTGACCCGTGAATGTGGCATGACGGCCATTGAGGTCGGCGCACCCTATATCCACCGCGATCTGGTCGGCCCGGACCTTGATCTGTTGGCTGAGGGTCCGACCATTTCCGAGGGGCAGGACGTTGACTTGCAACTCGACCGCTGCCGTGCGGCGCGGCCCGATCTGACGGTCTGCGGTCTTGGCCTTGCGAATCCGCTGGAGGCCGAGGGGCTGGCGACGAAATGGGCTATCGAACTCGTCTTCACTCCGGTTCATGGTTATGAGCAAGCGGGCGACCTCGCAGCGCTCTTCGCCAAACCTCTCAAGCGTCGGGAGGGTCTGGCGCTATGAAGCTCACGGTCTGGACCTATGAAGGCCCGCCCCATGTAGGTGCGATGCGCGTCGCCACCGCGATGAAGGGGCTGCACTACGTCCTGCACGCACCCCAGGGCGATACCTACGCCGACCTGCTGTTCACGATGATCGAGCGCCGCGACCACCGTCCGCCGGTCAGCTACACCACCTTTCAGGCTCGCGATCTCGGCTCGGATACGGCGACGCTGTTCAAGGCGTCGTGCCAGGATGCCTATGACCGCTTCAAGCCCGAAGCGATCATCGTCGGGGCCTCTTGTACCGCCGAATTGATCCAGGACGATCCCGGTGGGCTGTCATCCAGCATGAACCTGCCGGTGCCGGTGATTCCGCTCGAATTGCCAAGCTATCAGCGCAAGGAAAACTTCGGCGCGTCCGAGACATTCTATGAGGTTTGCCGCGCCCTCGCCAAACCTTGCGACCGCACGCCCGAAGTGACTTGCAACATCCTCGGCCCCACTGCCCTCGGTTTTCGCCATCGCGATGACGTGGTCGAGCTGTCCTCGATCCTTGAAAGCCTCGGCATTTCCGTCAACGTCGTTGCACCGCTCGATGCCACGCCGGAAGACATCGGCAACATCCCCGCCGCGCATTTCAATGTGATGCTCTACCCCGAGACGTGCGAGACCGCTTGTCGTTGGCTGGAGCGCGAGTTCAAACAGCCGTTCACGAAGGTCGTCCCCATCGGCGTCGGCGCAACGCGCGATTTCATCGCCGAGGTCAAACAGATTGCTGGCCTGCCCGATACGCCAGTCGATGAAAGCCGTCTGCGCCTGCCGTGGTACTCGCGCTCGGTCGATTCCACGTACCTGACCGGCAAGCGCGTCTTCATCTTCGGCGACGGCACCCACGCCATGGCCGCGGCGCGTATCGCGAAAGACGAAATGGGCTTCGAGGTCGTTGGTCTGGGTTGCTATAACCGCGAATATGCGCGGCCTGTCCGCGCGCTCGCCAAGGAACTCGGGATCGAGGCGCTGATCTCCGACGATTATCTCGAAGTCGAAAGCACCATCGAGGCCCTGCAACCCGAGATGATCCTCGGCACGCAGATGGAACGCCATATCGGCAAACGCCTTGGCATTCCCTGCGCCGTTATCTCGGCCCCGGTTCATGTGCAGGACTTCCCCGCCCGTTTCTCACCGCAGGTCGGCTGGGAGGGCGCGAATGTCATCTTCGATACCTGGGTGCATCCGCTTGTCATGGGGCTGGAAGAACATCTGCTGCATATGTTCCGCGAGGATTTCGAATTCCACGACGATGCCGGGGCCAGCCACCATGGCAGCCACGTGCCCGCCGCCCAGCACAAGCGGGAAGAGGCACCCACAGAACTGTTGGTCAAGGATGGCGTCACATGGCTGGCCGACGCGGAAAAAGAGCTGCGCAAAATCCCGTTCTTCGTGCGTGGCAAGGCCCGGCGCAACACCGAGAAATTTGCCGCTGATCAGGGCCTCGACGCCATTTCGATAGAAACACTCTATGAGGCAAAGGCACATTATGCTCGATGATGCCTCATACAGCCCGGTGAAGGCCGATCCCTACCGGATCGCGATCCTGACCCTCGATGCCCATGCGGCAGGACCGGCAGAGCGCGCCGAACAGGCGCTGGCCGCTGATTTTCCCGGTCTTGAGATCTCGATCCACGCTGCAGCGATGTTTGCCGAAAGCCCCGGCCATCTGGTCGAGACCAAGAAAGCCATCGCCAAGGCCGACATGATCCTCGTCAGTCTGATCTTTCTCGAAGAGCACATCTCGGCGATCCTGCCTGACCTGAAAGCCCGCCGCGATAACTGCGATGGTGTTTTCGCCTGTATCTCGGCAAGCGAGATCGTTTCGCTGACGAAGCTCGGCGATCTAGATATGAGCCAGCCGACCACCGGCGTGCTCAAGATGCTCAAAAAACTGCGCGGGTCATCCAAGGGCAAGGCCGCCAGTGGCGAAAAGCAGATGAAGATGCTGCGCCGCCTGCCCAAGATCCTCAAGTTCATCCCCGGTAAGGCCCAGGACGTGCGCGCCTATTTCCTCGGGATGCAATACTGGCTCGGCGGATCGGACGAAAACGTCGAGAGCCTGATCCGGTATCTCGTGGGCCGCTATGCCCAGCGTATCCGGTTCAAGGCCGTCGAAGTTGCCGCCCCCATCGATTATCCCGATGTCGGCCTCTATCACCCTGATCACCCGGAGCGCATCACGACGGATGCCGCGACGTTGCCCGGCCCCGCCAATGCGATTGGTACGGTCGGTTTGCTGGTCATGCGCTCGTATATTCTGTCCGGTGATTGCGCCCATTACGATGGTGTGATCCGGGCGCTGGAGGCGCGCGGCCTGCGGGTGATACCGGCATTTTCTTCGGGGCTCGATGCCCGCCCCGCTATCGAAGCCTTCTTCGAGGGACCGCGCGGTCCCGTCGTCGATACCCTGATTTCCCTGACCGGTTTCAGCCTCGTAGGTGGTCCGGCCTATCAGGACAGTGACGCGGCGCAGGAAGTGCTGGCGCGGCTTGATCTGCCGTATATCTCCGCCCACGCGCTGGAGTTCCAGACCCTCGGCCAGTGGGCCAAGAGCGAGACTGGTCTCGGCCCCGTCGAGGCGACGATGCTGGTGGCCTTGCCCGAGATTGATGGCGCGACCAATCCGATGGTGTTTGGTGGCCGGGTCAGTGAAGACGGTTGCGACGGTTGTGCCTTCAAATGCCGCCCCGGTCCCGGCCCCCGCGCGATGATCCCGTGCCCCGAACGCATTGAGCGTCTGGCTGGTCGCGCGCTGAAACATGTTGAACTGCGCCGCAGCAAGATAGCCGAGCGCAAGGTCGGTATCGTGATCTTCGGCTTTCCGCCCAATGCGGGCGCGGCGGGTACGGCGGCCTATCTCGATGTCTTTGAGAGCCTGCACAACACCCTCCACGCCATGAAGGCTGAGGGTTATGACCTTGAGCCGCCCGAAACCGTCGATGCGTTGCGCGCGGCTGTCCTCAAGGGCAATGCCGAAAAGTACGGGCAGGAGGCTAATGTCGCCGCCCGCATCCCCGCCGATGCCATGGTCGCTGGCGAAAAACACCTCGCCGAGATCGAGGCGACATGGGGCCCTGCGCCCGGGCGGCACCAGTCCGATGGCGGCGGTGTGTTTGTGCTCGGGGCAGAGTTCGGCAATGTCTTCGTCGGCGTCCAGCCCGCTTTCGGTTTCGAGGGCGATCCCATGCGCCTGATGTTCGAGAAGGGCTTTGCGCCGACCCACGCGTTCAGCACGTTCTATCGCTGGATGCGCGAGGATTTCAGCGCGGATGCCCTGCTGCATTTCGGAATGCACGGCGCGTTGGAATTCATGCCCGGTAAGCATTCGGGTCTGAGCGGCGCGTGCTGGCCTGACCGGCTGATCGGCGACATGCCCAACGTCTATCTCTATGCCGTCAACAATCCGTCCGAGGGCACGCTGGCCAAGCGCCGCGCCGGGGCGGTGATGATTTCGCATCTGACGCCGCCGTTGTCGAAGGCGGGTCTCTATAAGGGTCTGCTCGATCTGAAAGACTCGCTGCAACAGTGGCGCACGCTTGCGCCCGGCGCTGAGGATGACGACCTGCGCGCGCTAATCGTCGATCAGGCCGAGGCGCTGGATATGGATGCCAGCAATATCGACGCCCTGTGGATGATCGTGCTCGAAACCGAAAGCGCTCTGATCCCCGACGGCCTGCACATCGTTGGCGCGCCGGTGCCCGTCGAAAAACGCGCGGCATATCGCGAGGCGATGATCGAGGCCGGATCGTCCGAAGACGCCATTGCCAAGGCTGAGGCCTCCTTCGACGCCGATACCGAAATGCCCGCCCTGCTGCACGCGCTGGGCGGCGGGTTCACGGCCCCGGCTCCCGGCGGCGATGTGATCCGTTCGCCCGAAGCTTTACCCACTGGCCGCAACCTGCACGCCTTTGACCCGTTCCGTATGCCGACCGCCTATGCGATGCAGGATGGCGCGCGGCAGGCCCAGCGCTTGATCGAGCGCCACGAGACGATTCCCGCCAGTGTTGCGCTGGTCTTGTGGGGATCGGACAATATCAAATCCGATGGCGCACCGCTGTCCCAGGCCCTTGCGCTGATGGGCGCAAAGCCGCGCTTCGATGCCTATGGCCGCCTGACCGGCGCTGAACTGATCAGCCTCGAAGAACTGGGCCGCCCGCGCATCGACGTGGTGATGACGCTGTCGGGTATCTTCCGCGATCTGTTGCCCCTGCAAACCAGACTGCTGGCCGAGGCCGCGTATCTGGCCGCCAGTGCCGACGAGCCGCTGGAGCAGAACTTCGTTCGCGCCCATGCCGTTGCCTATGCAGCGAAGATGGGCGTCGATATGGAAACGGCATCCCTGCGGGTGTTCTCGAATGCCGAGGGCGCCTATGGCTCCAACGTCAATCAACTGATCGACTCGGGTGCGTGGGACGACGAGGAAGAACTCGCCGACGCCTATGAAAAGCGCAAAAGCTTCGCCTATGGCCGCAACGGCAAATGCGCCCAGCAGGCGGGTCTGCTCAAGGATGCGCTTTCCAGTGTCGAGGTTGCGTATCAGAATCTCGAAAGCGTTGAACTCGGCGTTACGACGGTCGATCATTACTTCGACACCCTCGGCGGTATCTCCCGAGCCGTAAAACGCGCCCGCGGCACCGAGGCGTCGGTCTATATCTCCGATACGACCAAGGGCGACGGCAAGATCCGTACGCTGAAGGAGCAGGTCGCGCTGGAAACCCGCTCGCGCTCGCTCAACCCTAAATGGTTCGAGGGGATGCTGAAACACGGCAGCGAGGGCGTCGTCCAGATCGACAGTCAGATCAAGAACACCCTCGGCTGGTCCGCGACGACCGGCGAGATCGAGCCTTGGGTTTATACTCGCCTGAGCGAGACTTTTATCCTCGACGACGCCATGCGCCGCCGTCTGGCCGACCTGAATCCGGTCGCCAGTTCCCGCGTCGCAAATCGTCTGCTCGAAGCCCACGAACGCAATTACTGGAACCCCGATGCCGAAACGCTGGAGGCCCTGCGCCGCGGTGCGGACGAGTTGGAAGACCGGCTCGAAGGCATTGGCGTGGCCGCCGAATGAGCGCGCCGCTTGAAAGGAGGCTCCCATGAGCCCACTCGATATGAACGAACCCCCCGTGCTGCCCCGCGGTGCGGATGGCGAAGGATCGGTGCAGGTACAGCTCGACCCATCCCAAAAGATCGAGGGCGCGAAGGTGTTCGCGGTCTACGGCAAGGGCGGCATCGGCAAATCGACGACGTCGTCCAACCTGTCGGCGGCGTTCTCGAAACTGGGGCATCGCGTGCTCCAGATCGGGTGTGACCCAAAGCATGATTCCACCTTCACGCTGACCGGACGTCTGGTGCCGACCGTGATCGACACCCTCAAGGAAGTCGATTTTCACTCCGAAGAACTGCGCCCCGAAGACTATGTCTATGAGGGCTATAATGGCGTGAAATGTGTCGAGGCGGGCGGTCCGCCTGCCGGTACGGGTTGTGGCGGTTATGTCGTCGGCCAAACCGTGAAGCTGCTCAAACAGCATCACCTGCTCGACGATACCGATGTGGTCATTTTCGACGTTCTCGGCGACGTGGTCTGCGGCGGTTTTGCGACGCCCCTGCAACACGCGGACCGCGCACTGATCGTGACGGCGAACGACTTCGACTCGATCTATGCCATGAACCGGATCATCCAAGCCGTTCAAGCCAAGTCGAAAAACTACGATGTCCGCCTGGCCGGCTGTATTGCCAACCGCTCGAAAGAAACGGACGAGGTCTATCGCTATTGCAAGACCGTCGGCTTCAATCGCCTTGCGCATCTGCCCGACCTCGACGCTATCCGCCGTTCGCGCCTGAAGAAAAAGACGTTGTTCGAGATGGACCCGGACGAGGACATCATCGCGGTGCAGAAGGAATACATCCGCCTCGCCGAAGTGCTGTTCAACGGCACCGAGCCGATGGCGCCCGAATCTCTGCCGGACCGCGAAATCTTTGAATTGCTGGGGTTCGATTGATGGCAGACAGCTACACAGCAACCCGCGAGCGCCTGACCACGTATTTCGATCGCACGGCGGCGAAGACGTGGGCGCAGTTGACCTCGGACGCCCCGGTATCGCGCATTCGCCAGACGGTGCGCGCCGGACGCGACGAGATGCGGGGCATCCTGCTGGGCTGTTTGCCCGAAGACCTGCGCGGGGCGCGGGTTCTCGATGCGGGTTGCGGCGTCGGTGGCCTGAGCGCGGCCCTTGCCGAACGCGGGGCAACCGTTGTCGGGATCGACATTTCGCCGAACTTGCTGGAGGTCGCGCGGGACCGCACGCCCTCCGCCCTGATGCCGCAAATTCGGTTCGAAGCGGGCGACATGCTCGATCCGTCCTGGGGGGCGTTCGATTACGTCGTCGCCATGGACAGTCTGATCCATTACACCCCCGCCGATATCGCGACGGCGCTGGCAAAGCTGCGCGGACGCAGCCGAGAGGCCGTGATCTTTACGGTGGCCCCGAAAACCCCCCTGCTGTCGGCGATGCACATCGCTGGTAAGGCGTTCCCGCGTAAGGATCGCTCGCCCGCCATCGTGCCGCAGAGCATCCCGCGTCTGGAGCGTGAGTTGCACAAATTCGCCGAGATGAAACAGACGGCGTTGACCGAGGTTGGGCGCGTCTCGACGGGCTTTTACAAATCCCAGGCGATGGAGTTGCGCTGATGGCGAAGGAGGCCCATCCCCTGACGCAGTTCAAGCTGAACATGCTTCCGTTCGCGGATGCGGCGTCCGATGGCTTTCCTATGCCGCGCTTGCTGCGCCTGTCGCTGTTTCAGATTTCTTGCGGCATGGCGGCGGCGATGCTGCTCGGCACGCTGAACCGGGTGATGATCGTCGAGTTGAGCGTGCCTGCTTTGCTGGTCGCAATGATGGTCGCGCTGCCGGTTCTGATTGCACCGTTCCGGGCGCTGCTGGGCTTTCGGTCCGATAACTACCGCTCCGCCATCGGCTGGAAGCGCGTGCCGTATATGTGGTTCGGCTCGCTATGGCAGTTCGGCGGTTTGTCGATCATGCCGTTTTCGATCCTGATCCTCGCCGGCTCGCAAGAGTGGGGACCGGTCTGGGCGGGCGAAGTGCTGGCGGCGATGGCGTTTCTGATGACCGGTCTCGGGCTGCATATGACCCAGACGGCGGGGCTGGCGCTGGCCAGCGATCAAGCCTCGGATGAAACCCGGCCCCGTGTCGTGGCGCTGATGTACATGATGTTCCTCGTCGGCATCGGTATCTCGGCGGTGATCGTCGGGGCGCTGCTGTCGAACTTTTCAGAGATGCGGCTGGTGCAAGTGGTTCAGGGCACGGCGGTTGTCACACTGTTGCTGAATATCGCGGCGGTGTGGAAGCAGGAGTCCATGCACCCGATGAGCCGCGCCGAACGCGCCGCGCCGAAAGCTAAATTTACCGATGCGTGGCGCGACTTCGCGGCGGGCGGTATGGCGGGCCGCTTGCTCTTGGTGGTTACCATCGGCACCTGTGCGTTTTCCATGCAGGATGTCTTGCTTGAACCCTATGGCGGCGAAATCCTCGGGCTGAGTGTTTCGGCCACGACCTTTCTGACGGCGATATGGGCGCTCGGCGCGCTGGTCGCCTTTGCCATGGCGGCGCGGTGGTTGGCCAAGGGCATATCCCCCTATCGGATGGCCACCTGGGGGGCGCTGGCGGGTATTTTCGCTTTCGCCGTGGTCATTGCCTCCGAGTTTGTCGGCGGTGCTGTCGCGTTCTTCATCGGTGCCAGCCTGATCGGTTTCGGCGGTGGCCTTTTTGCCGTGGCGATGCTGACCGGTGCCATGACGATGCCGGTTTCGGGCAGTGCAGGCCGGGGTCTGGCCCTCGGAGCCTGGGGCGCGGCACAGGCGACGGCGCTCGGTATCGGCACCATGCTCGGCGGCGGCATTCGCGACGGCGCGCGGGCATTCGTGCCCGGCGGCGGTGAAGGCTCGCTTGCCTATTCCATCGTTTATCAGACCGAGATGGTGCTGCTGATCGCGACCCTCATTCTGCTTCGCCCCTTGATCCGCACGGCGGTTGCGTCGGGGCAATCCACCAATTCGGCCAAGATCGGCCTATCCGAATTTCCGACCTGAACGGCAAGGAGACACCCATGGACATCACCTCGACCATCAACGGTCATATCGATTTCGCCCAGATTCTTCTCTACGTGTTCTGGTTGTTCTTCGCGGGGCTGATCATCTACCTGCAACGCGAGAACATGCGCGAGGGGTATCCGCTGGAGCAGGATGACGGCACCGAGGCACCGAACCAGGGACCGTTCCCGCTCCCGAGCAAAAAGACTTTCAAGATGCCGTTCGGGCGCTACGACATCACCGTGCCGGTGCCCAATGACGGCGACCAGCGCGAGATTGCCCTGCGCCAGTCATCGCCTTCGAACGGCTCGCCCTTTATTCCCACCGGCAATCCCATGATAGACGGTGTCGGTCCTGCCTCCTGGGCCGAGCGGCGCGATGTGCCCGAGCTCGACGGTCATGGCCATAATAAGATCGCGCCGATGGGTGCCTCGGAGATGGCATTCAAGATCACCGGCGGTCGTGATCCGCGCGGGTTGCCGGTCGAGGCCGCCGATGGCGAGATCGTCGGCACGGTCACCGAGCTGTGGATCGATCAGCCGGAGCAACTGATCCGCTATCTTGAAATCGACGTGGAGGGCGCGGGGTCGCGTCTGGCGCCGATGCAGCTTTTGCGCATTCGCAAGGATCGGGTGAAGATCCGCGCGATTTCCGGCGCACAGTTTGCCGACGTTCCCACCATTGCCACGCCGACGGCGGTGACGATGCTCGAAGAAGACAAGATATGCGGCTATTACGCGGGCGGAAAGCTCTATGCCGTGCCGTCCCGGATCGGGCCGTTGCTCGATCTAGCCCCGGCGAAGGAGTAACCCCTTGTCCCACGACGATTTCGAAATCGAACCGGTTCGCGGCCTGCCGGAGATGCTGCCCGAGGGCGAGCGCATTTTGTGGCAAGGCTCGCCGGGTGGTATGGCCCTCGCCCGCGATGCCTTCAAGACGCGCTGGATTGCCGGATACTTTGCCGTCATGGCGCTCTGGAGCGTTGTGAATAGCGGTGCCGGTGGCGCGGCGATGGACTGGCGGGCGGGTGTGCCCTTTGCGGTCATGGGGGCTGTGGCGCTGGCGTTGCTTTACCTGATCGCATTCGTTCAGGCCAAAACGACCGTTTACACGATCACCAACCGCCGGGTGGCGATGCGGATCGGCGCGGCGCTGACCGTGACCCTGAACCTGCCTTATAAGTGGGTAGGCTCGGCGGATCTCGCCCTGCGCTCCAACGGAACGGGCACGATCGCCCTCGACCTGATCGGCGGAACGAAGTTTTCGTACCTCGTCTGCTGGCCCCATGCGCGGCCCTGGCATTTCCGCAAGCCGCAGCCCGCCTTGCGCGCGATACCGGATGCCGAGCGGGTGGCCGGTATTCTTGCCGAGGCGGCGCAAGCTCAGGTGACCGTTTCGACGCAGGATGCCGCGCGGGCGGATGCCGCCATGATTGCAGCGGAATAGGGGAGGTTCGACCCATGGCCGATAACACGATGCTCAACCAGCATAACGCCACGGCAACGCTGGAACGCCGGGACCGGGAGATGATCCCCCGGGTTCTCGTCCGGGCGATGTTCGGCCTGATGGCGATTACCCTTGTGACCGTTGCATTTGCCCGGTGGACCGATCAGCCGATTTCTGCCCTGCCGCCACAAGATGTCGCAGTCCAGACCGAGCGATCCGTGCAAATCTTCGCAAAGATGGATGGTTCTGCGCGAATCGTTGATGTGGATGGCACAGTGGTTGCCACTCTTGCACCCAACGAGGGCGGTTTCGTCGCTGGCGTTTCCCGCGCCCTTGCTCGGGTCAGGGACAATGCCGGTATCGAGGCCACCGCGCCGGTTCGGATCATCCGCTTTGTGGACGGTCGCCTCGCCCTGCGCGACGACCTGACGGGGTGGCGCGCCGAACTCTTCGGCTTTGGCCACGACAACGCAGCGGCCTTTGCACGGTTGCTGGAAGAATAGGGGAGGAAGATATGTTCTCCAAACGCAAGGAAACCGCGCCTTGTACGGTGGAAGTCAGCCACGTATTCGAGAGCCTGCACGCCCATGTGCGCTTCGATAACGGCGCCGTTGTCCATCCCGGTGACGAGGTGCTGGTGCATGGCAAGCCCGTGCTGGCCGCCTATGGCGAGGTCATCACCGAACAGCGTACCGCCACCATCACCCGCGCCAACTGGCTGAAGCGCACATGGACGCGCATGACCGGCTCGCTGGAATTCATGGAATTGTGCGAATTCGCCTTTTCCGAGGAGGTCACGCTATGAATGCGTCAACCGAGTTCAAGAACCCGACCGAGGTCGACACGCCTCCCCTGCGTAAGCATGTGGTGAGCGAAACCACTGAAATGGCGGCGGAAACCACGCTGCTCGACCCGCGCTTCTACACCACCGATTTTGACGAAATGGACCGCATCGACGTCAGCCCCGTCCGTGAAGAATGGGACGCGCTGATCGCGCAGATGAAATCCGATCCGAATAAAAAGCACTTCAAGAAGACCGAGGCCTGGGACCAGACCGACTGGGACAACATGGACCCCGAGCTTCGCAAGGAGCTGACGGACTTTCTGGTGTCCTCGCTGACCGCCGAGTTCTCCGGCTGTGTGCTTTACAAGGAAATGAAGCGTCGCGGTACGAACCCGGACATCTGCGAGCTGTTCAGCTACATGTCTCGGGACGAAGCGCGCCATGCAGGCTTCATCAACGATGCCCTGCGCGAGGCGGGCATCGGGGTGAACCTCGGCTTTTTGACCAAGGCGAAGGAGTACACTTACTTCAAGCCGAAATTCATCTATTACGCGACGTATCTGTCCGAGAAAATCGGCTACGCGCGGTATATCACGATCTATCGCCACCTCGAAAAGCATCCCGAATTCATGATCCACCCGATCTTCAAGTGGTTCGAGCAGTGGTGCAATGACGAGTTCAGCCACGGCGAGGCGTTCGCCCTGCTGATGCGCACCGACCCCAAGCTGACCAGTGGTCGTAACAAGCTGTGGATCAAGTTCTTCCTGGTCGCCGTGTTCTCGGTCATGTGCGTCCGCGATCATCAGCGCCCGGCCTTCCATAAGGCGCTGGGCATCGACATCGATGACTATGACCGCGAAGTCCTGCGCGTGACGTCGGAAATTTCGAAACAGATTTTCCCGCTCGAACTCGATCTCGACAATCCGCGCTGGGAAAAGGGTCTGACCCGCCTGCGCCTCGCGTTCGAAGACCTCGACCGCGCAAAGCGCAAGGGCGGTATCGGCGGGTTCTTCAGCAAGGGCTGGGCAAACGCCCGGGTGGCCAAGAACTTTGCCGGGCTCTATCTGATCCCCTCGAAAAAGAATGCGGTGCCCGAAAGCTCGCACCTCGTTCCGGCTTACTGAGGACTGCATGATCGATTGGCTCGACATACCGTGGGTGGCGGCGTTGGTCGCCTTGATCGTCTGGTGGTTTTCCACCGGGCTGATCCTCATGGCTGTAAAGCGGGCCGATCGCGGCATCGGCGCATCGCATCTGGCATTGACCATCGGGTCAGTGCCGCTGCTCGCCCTCGGCTGCTGGGGATTTTGGCAGACGCTGGGCACCGTCGATGTCTGGTCGATCTATGGCGCTTTTGGCTCGGCAATCCTGATTTGGGGGTGGTTTGAGCTGGCATTCCTGTGCGGGATCATCAGCGGGCCGAACTCCTATCATTGTCCGCCTGATATTGCCCCGCTGGAGCGGTTCGTTCGGGCCTGGGGTACGGTTGCCTATTCCGAGATCGCGTTGATTGTGGTGATGATCGCGCTGGTCTGGGTGGCGCAGGGGGCTGAGAACGCTTTCGGTGTCTGGACTTTCGCGGTGCTGTTTTTTGCCCGCATCAGCGCCAAGCTGAATGTCTATCTGGGCGTGCCGAATATCAATGTCGATTTCCTGCCCAAACCCATGCGACATTTGGCCAGTCATTTTCGTATCGCGCCGATGAATGCCCTCTTTCCGGTGTCGGTGACGGTTCTTACATTTGCAACGGGGTGCTTTGCCGAACGGTGGATGGCGCAGGCCCCCGGCGCGCCCGAGGCACTCGGCTTTGCGCTGCTGACGGCGCTGACGGCGCTGGCTTTGCTGGAACACTGGATGATGGTGCTGCCGCTGGCCGACGCGAAATTGTGGCAATGGTTACTGCCGCGCACGAAAGAAAACGAGGGCGACGACGCCCTGACGATGACCCATGCTTACGAACAGGGAAAACTCCATGACGTTTGATCATCTTTTCGAGGCTCAACTCGATACTCTCCGTGAAGGCGGCAACTATCGCGTTTTCGCGGATTTGAAGCGTCAGAAAGGTTCTTTCCCCAAAGCCCAGAACCATTTCGAAGGCGGCCAGCGAGAGGTCACCGTCTGGTGTTCGAACGATTACCTCGGTATGGGCCAGCACCCGGCTGTGCTGCAGGCCATGCATGATACGCTCGAAGAGTGCGGCGCGGGGGCCGGTGGCACGCGCAATATCTCCGGCACCAACCACCACCACGTCAAGCTGGAGCGCGAGCTTGCCGACCTGCACGGTAAGGAAGACGCGCTGCTGTTCACCTCCGGGTATGTCTCCAACTGGGCGGCGCTCGGCACGCTGGGATCGCGGTTGGAAAACTGCATTATCTTCTCCGATGCCCTCAACCATGCCTCGATGATCGAAGGGATGCGTCATTCGCGTGCCAAGAAAGTCATCTGGAATCACAATGACGTCGCCGATCTGGAGGCAAAACTCGCCGCCGCTGATCCCGATGCCCCCAAGATCGTCGCCTTCGAGAGCGTCTATTCGATGGACGGCGATATTGCGCCCATCGAGGCGATTTGCGACGTGGCCGAAAAATACGGCGCGATGACCTATCTGGACGAGGTCCACGGCGTTGGCCTCTATGGCGAGCAGGGCGGCGGCGTTGCCGAACGCGAGGGCGTCGCCGACCGGGTTAGCGTGATCGAGGGAACCCTCGGCAAAGCCTTTGGCGTCATGGGCGGGTACATCACCGGCTCGCGCTCGATGTGCGATTTTATCCGCTCGTTCTCCAGCGGGTTTATCTTCACCACCGCGCTTCCCCCTGCGGTTGCCGCCGGGGCGCTGGCCTCGATCAAGCACCTGCGTTCGTCCAGCATGGAGCGAATGCGCCAGCGCAAACAGGTCGCACAATTGCGCAAGCGCCTCGACGAGGTCGGTATCCCGCACCTCGAAAATCCCAGCCATATCGTGCCGGTGATGATCGGCGATGCGGCCAAGTGCAAGATGATCTCTGACGTGCTGCTGGACGAGTGCGGCGTTTATGTCCAGCCGATCAACTATCCCACCGTGCCCGAGGGAACCGAGCGCCTGCGCTTTACCCCGTCGCCGCTCCACTCGGATGCGGATATCGAGCATCTGGTCCAGTCGCTCTCGCGCCTCTGGTCCCAGTGCGCCCTTTCGCGAGCGGTCGCGTAACGCGCGACTCCAGCTTTGTACCGGGGGCATACTGGACAGGAGCTTGATTGATGTACGATGAAAAACAGGGCGTGAAAATCTACGACATGAAGCTGATCTGGGCCTATGTGGCGATCGGCGTCTTCGTTGTTGCCCTGCTGCTGCGGTTCGTATGGCAGCGCGAAGGCGTAATGACCGACAGTTTCGACTGGGAGCGGTGGCGTCTGATCGGCGTTGCGGCGGTCTTTGGTTTCGGACTCGGATGGCTCTTCTTTCCGCGCCTGATCGACCTGCCGGGGGATGACGATACGTCGTCGGATTAACGCCCGGAATATCGGTGTCTTTCGCGAGACCGCGTTTCACGATCATGGTGACGCCGGGGCATGGCTTGCGTGCCCTTCATCCCCATGCAAGGGTTTCCCATAATGTGAGTGAAGCGCGGAAAAGCCGCGTCCTTATGGGAGGATGCCATGGGTACAACCATGCGAATGGCGACAGTAGATGACATCGCCAGACACGAAGAAATTCCGCTCGAAAGCCGCTACGACCTGCAATCGACCTATCAGGTTCTGGAAGAGGGTGTCGAGCGCTGGCCCGACAATACGGCGGTCAGTTTCCAGCTAAAGGGCAAACCGACCGACAAAATTCACGACTGGACCTATCGCGAGCTGTACGAGACCGCGACCCGCGCCGCGAACCTCTTTCGCAGCCTGGGGGCGACGGAGAAAAACTCGGTCGCGCTGATCCTGCCTAACCTGCCAGAGACCCTCGCGGCCCTTTTTGCGGCGCAGACATCCGGCATCGTCAACCCGATCAATCCCTTGCTGGAACCGGCACAGATTGCGTCGATCCTGCGCGACGCCGACGCCAAGATTGTCGTGACACTGAAGGCGTTTCCGAAAACCGAAATCCCGCAAAATGTCGCCGAAGCCCTCAAGGAAGTGCCCGGCGTCGATACGGTGATCGAAATCGACATGCGGAAATATCTCTCGCCGCCTCTGTCCTGGCTGATCCCGTTGATCCGCCCGAAGATCAAGATCGACCACGGCAAGAAAGTGCTGCAATGGGACGAGGCTCTGGCCGGTCAACCCGGCGATAAACTCACCTTCGATATTCCCGAGGGCGGGCAGGAGCGTGTGGCCGCCTATTTCCACACCGGCGGGACCACGGGCGACCCGAAACTGGCGACCCACAAGATTGGCGGAATGCTGTTCATCGGCCATGTGGTGAAAGAGGGTGTGCTGAACGAGGGCGACGTCATCCTCTGTGCCCTGCCGCTGTTTCACTGTTTCGGTGCCTATGTCATGGGTCTCACCTCGCCGATGAATGGCGGGCGTCTGGTGCTGATGACACCGGCGGGCTTTCGCGGCGAAGCGGTGATGGAGAATTTCTGGAAATTGGTCGAGCGCTATAAGGTCAATTTCTTCATGTCGGTGCCGACTGCCCTTGCGGCCCTGAACCAGAAACCCGTCAACGCCGATGTGTCGTCCCTGACCTATACGGTTTGCGGCTCTGCGCCGCTGCCGGTCGAATTGTTCAAGCAGTTCGAGGCCAAGACCGGCATCAAGATCCTGGAGGGCTATGGCCAGACCGAGGCTACGGTGGTGTGTTCGGTCAATCCGCCTGAAGGCGAGCGCAAGATTGGCTCGGTGGGCTTTCCGCTGCCCTATACGCGTATGAAATTGCTGAAGATTGACGACGACGGCGTGCTGGAAGGCGAGGCCGAAAAGGGCGAGATCGGTGAGATTTGTATCCGAGGCCCCCATGTCTTTCCGGGTTATAAGGACATCGACCGCTCGAAGATATTCATTGCCGACGAGGCGGGTGCCGAATGGCTCCGCTCGGGCGATCTTGGCCGCGAGGACGAGGATGGATATTTCTGGATCACGGGGCGGGCCAAGGATCTGATCATTCGCGGCGGCCACAATATCGACCCCGGCATGGTCGAGGAGGCTCTGACAACCCACCCGAAGGTCGCGCTCTCGGCGGTGATCGGTCAGCCCGACAGCTATGCCGGCGAATTGCCGTGCGCCTATGTCGAGTTGAACGAGGGCGAAAGCGTTACCCAGGAAGAACTGCTCGAATACGGCAGACAGCACGTCTCCGAACGCGCGGCGCGTCCGGTTTATGTCGAAGTTCTGGACGAATTGCCCAAGACCCATGTCGGTAAAATCTTCAAACCCGACCTGCGCCGCATGGCGATACGCCGCGTCTATACCGACGCCCTGCGCCAGAAAGGCATCAACGCCGAAGTCCGCTGCATCAAGGACAAAAAGGCTGGCCAGATCGCCATCATCAAGCCGAAGGCCGGGGCATCTGAAGACCAGATCGCCGAAGTCCTGAACGGCTTTGCCGGGGCGTGGAAGATCGAAGAAACCTGACGGCGCATCCTGCGCCACGCCCTTTTCACCAACCATCGGGTGCGCGGAACACGCAATCCCGATGGTCACAAGGGCAGTTCAGGGTCGGTCTCAGGCCGCTTCGGCGAAGGATTCCTTCGTCAGCGACTTCGTCAGTTCGAACAGACGCCGACGCTGTTCTTCGGGCCAGCGGTAATAGCAGTTCAGCAACTCGATTGCTTCCTTGCCATTGAACAGGTTTGCGGGAATCGCATCGTCCTGATCCAGCGGCGAGGCGCTGACTTTGCCTTCGGTGTCGGCCTTGTCCACGTCTTCGAAAAAGAACGACACCGGCACCTGCATCGCATCGGCAATCTCGTAAAGCCGACTGGCTGAAACGCGGTTTGCGCCGGTTTCGTATTTCTGAATCTGTTGAAACTTGATGCCGACGGCATCCGCGAGCTGTTTCTGAGTCATGCTCGTCATCCAACGGCGATGGCGGATTCTCTGTCCAACGTGCAGATCAACATAATGTGGCATACTCGATACCCCTTGCTTGGTGAATGACGCCAACATGACGTCTACGTAAAGGTTAGCAATGGGGGTGCCAGTACGAGTGTGGTCAAAACGTGGTTCGCCAAAAAGGAGAATTGTCCTTTGATTTCCGATATGTGCGTGTATCAGGCTTAAAAAGTGAGAAGTCATGCCTCATTACAGCCATGACTTGTTGGAGATTTGAGTCGCATATTGCGACTTCAACTGAGATTTTCCGGCTTCTCTGGACCATGCCAACCGGCAGAACCCAGCGCCTAGACGGCGAGGCGATACCCGCCCTGTTCGGTCATCAGCAGCCGTGTAACAGAAGGATCGACTTCGATTTTCTGGCGCAGGCGATAGATATGGGTTTCCAGCGTGTGGGTCGTCACCCCGGCATTATACCCCCAGACTTCATGCAACAGCACATCCCGACCGACCACGGTGCCGCCGGCGCGGTAGAGGTATTTGAGAATATTGCATTCTTTCTCAGTCAGGCGGATCTTCTTGCCGTCATCGTCGGTCAGCAGCTTCATACTCGGCTGGAATGTGTATGGTCCGATGGAGAAAACCGCATCCTCCGACTGCTCATGTTGGCGCAGCTGGGCACGAATCCGCGCCAGCAGAACGGCGAACTTGAACGGTTTGGTGACGTAGTCATTGGCCCCTGAATCCAGCCCCAGGATGGTATCAGAGTCCGAATCCTGTCCCGTCAGCATAAGGATCGGTGATTTCACCCCCTGCTTGCGCATCAATCGACAGACCTCGCGCCCATCCATATCGGGCATCGCAACATCGAGCATGATCAGGTCGTGATGCGCGGCCTTGGCTTTCTCAAGCCCTTCGGCGCCATTCGGTGCCTCGAAGACGTCGAATTCCTCTGTCAGAACAAGCTGATCGGCCAGAGCTTCGCGCAGGTCGTCATCATCGTCTACCAGTAGGATCTTTTTCAGCGTCGACATGATCTTTGACTCCCGTTTGCGCATTAGTGAACGATTTTTACTGGGCGGCGCATTTCTTCAAGTCTATGTCACCTGGTTCACGCAACTGTCAGTCGCGGAGAGCAATGTTTCAGGACTGACAATCGGAGAACGGCCTTGAGCGGATTTGCAGCAACCCCGACCGATTATCTCGAACGCGCCGTGGCAGAACTGCGCCGCGGGGCCGTGATTTCTGTTGGCGATCATCTGCTCGCCAGCGCGGAGGCGGTTTCGCCCGAGCGGTTCAAGGCGATGGCGGCGGTTGGCGAGATGTGCCTGACCCTCACGGATCGTCGCGCTTCGGTGCTCAAGATCACGCCCTATGACGGTGACATCGCGCGGGTCGTCCTGCCCGACGATGCCACGCTCGATCTCGTTCAGGCCCTTGCCGATCCGTCCCGCGATCTCGACACCCCGATGAAAGGTCCGTTTCGCACCCGGCGCGAGGGCGATGCGGCGGTAGAGCGGATGGGGGTATCGCTGTGCAAGCGTTCCGGCCTGTTGCCCGCCGTGGTGTGCTGCATGTCGCAAACGGATGACGTACAGCACTTCGTTTATGACGTGCTGGATGACGCGATGGCCGCCGAGGTGTTTACCCTCGACCGGTTTGCCGATGCGAAAGTGCCGTTGGCCCTCGCGCCCGAGGCGCGGTTGCATGGATTTCGACCTTCGGATGGCGGTGCGGATCATTACGCAATCGTCGTCGGCGATCCTTCGCGGTCCGAGCCGGTTTTGGTGCGGGCCCATTCCGAATGCTTTACCGGCGATTTGCTCGGGTCGCTGAAATGTGACTGCGGCCCACAACTGCGCACGGCGCTGGCGCAGATTTCGGCGCATGGTGCGGGTGTGCTGCTGTATCTCGCGCAGGAGGGTCGCGGCATCGGCATGGCGAATAAACTGCGCGCCTATTCGCTTCAGGACGATGGGTTCGACACGGTAGACGCGAATCATCGCCTCGGCTTCGAGGATGACGAGCGCGACTTCCGGGTCGCCGCTCTGATGTTGCAGGAGCTCGGTTTTTCGGCGGTTCGGGTGATGACGAACAACCCGCGCAAGCTCGCCGCGTTCGAGCGGCACGGGTTTACCGTGGCGGGGCGTGAACCGCTTGCCGTGGGCCAGACCGTTCAGAACGCCGCGTATCTGGCGACCAAGGCACAGCGGAGCGGGCATCTGCTGTGACCGCGCACGACTTGATCGTCGACCGGCGGGGCCTTGCGCGGTTTCGCGGGCGGATCATTCCCTGTGCCATCGGCAAGGGCGGCATTGTTTCTGACAAACGCGAAGGCGATGGCGGGACGCCGGTCGGTATCTGGCGGATGGAGAGCGTCTTTTACCGGGCGGATCGAGCGCCCGCGCCGCGCACGGCCCTGCCGGTTTCGGCGATCGGCCCGCGCGATGGCTGGTGCGACGATCCCGCTGTGGCCGCCTATAATCAGCCGATTCAACTGCCTGCTGCGTGTTCGCATGAGAGGATGCGGCGCGGGGATCGGCTCTATGACATCGTCGTGGTGCTCGATCATAACCGCCATCCGGCGACCGCTGGCAAGGGCAGCGCGATCTTCGTCCATTGCTGGCGGTATCCGCGCTATCCGACCGCCGGGTGCCTGGCCTTCACCCCCGCCAACCTGCGCTGGATTCTCGCCCGCTGGAACCCTGCGCGCAGCCGGGTGATCGTGCGCTGACGCTCACCCGCTCTTTTTCTGCAAGACCAGAAAAGTCATCATTCGGAACGGCGGCAGGCTGCTTTGTTCGATCACTTCCAGATCGGCCTCGCCCAGAATGCGTTGCATATCGAAGTCGGAATGCCAGCCGAGCAGGTTTTCGAGCGGCGCAGACAGACGCTCCAGCATCGAGAGAAGCCCGGCCTCCCGCGCGAAGTGGTTCGTGATCACGACCTTGCCGCCCGGTTTGCAGACCCGGGCAATCTCAGACATCACCCGCTCGGGTTCGGGCACCACCGAAACGATGTGCATCGCGGCGACCAAATCGAAGGATGCGTCGGGAAAATCGAGATCACGAGCGTCCATCTGATGCAGCGCCCGCACGTTTCGAAGCTGTGCTTTCTGAACACGGGCCCGCGCTTTTTCCAGCATATCCTCGCTGTAATCGATACCCGTTACCGCCAGATCGGCCCGATAGTGGGGCAGGGCCAGCCCTGTCCCGACGCCGACCTCGAGCGCCGTATCGATAGGCTGCGCGTTGATGTATCCGACGGCCTTGTGCCGACCCTTTACCGTCGCTGCGCCAAACGTTCGATCATAGACCGGTGCCCAGCGCGCGTAGGTTGATTTCACTGCATTCGGTTCCAACCAGACATCCCCTTGCGATTGAAATACGACAGAGTGCACGCTGTATATATATGTTGCATCGCAGCGCATAGTCGCTAGGTGACGTAACGTCACTAAATCGGGTTATTCCTGCCACAGGCGGCTTCCGCACGTTCTGCCCGAAAACTGACTCGCGGCAGACGCAAGGTGCCCTAGCGTGCCCGCGCCCCCGGTGCCGTCATCGCGATGCGCATCAGGGTTCGTTCGATCAGCGGGCGTTCGGGCAAGGCCGAACCGCTGCGCAGGATTTCCTCCAGCGCCGCCAACTGCCCAAAGGCATCCTCGACCGCCGCACGCGGCCAGGCGCGCAACTGTGCGGCAAAGCTGTCGCGGGCTTTCCAGAATACCGGCGGGCGCAGCTTGCCCATGGCCGTCTGTGCATCCATGCCCCCGGCCATCATGGCCTGTGCCCGGTGCAGCCGCGCGACCTGGAGCGCGAGCACCCGCACCAATCCCGGCAGACTGGTCGCTTGGGCCTCGAACCGATCGAACAGCGAGGGCAGTTCCCGGGCGCGGCCCTGCAAGACCGCCTGCACCCCTGCATCGAAATCGGCCTCGGCGGCGGGCGGGGCACTGGCGAGCACATCCTCGGCGGTGATCGCCTCGCCGTCGATACTCATCAGCGACAGAACCTCGGCGAATCGCATCGCCTCGCCGTGCTGCACCCCGCGCAGCACATCGCCCAGCGCCCGGTTCGCGTCAGGGTCGAGGGGCGGTGCACCGAGGCGGCGCAGTACCTCGGCCACTTCGCCCTCCAGTGCCGACCCCTCGGCGGGATAGAAGGGCAGCGCCATCGCCCGGTCCTCGCCTTCGAACAGCTTGCGCAGCTTTGATCCGGCGGACAGAGCATCGGCGGTCACGATCAGGGTCGCCCCGCCGCCCATGCCGTCAAGGGCCGCCTTGACCGTCGCGGACAGCGCGTCGGTTGCGCCGGTCAGCACGATAACCCGGTCGCCGCCGCCAAAGCTCATCGCATTACATTCATCGGACAGGCTCGCGGGGTCCTTGCGCACGGTGTCAGCGAACAGGCGCGCGAGGCGAAACGGATCATCCGCCGCGCCCAGCAGCTTCTTCACCAGCGCCTCGCGCCGGTCAGACACGAGCGTCGGATCAGGACCGTAAAGCAGAATGCCGATATGGGCGGGATCAGGGCGCGCGATATAGCCCGCGCTGCGATTCGCCGAGAGCTTTGCCATCGTTCCGGCTTAACCGAGCCAGACCGGATCGAAGGCCGCCGCCAGTCGTCGCGCGATTTTCTCGGCGACATCTTCGGCGGCGCGCGCCTGCACTTCGCGTTCGGAAACCAGCGTCGCGTATTGCGAGGCGGTGGCGTTATAGGCGGCAATCGACCGCGCCTCGCCGGTATAAAGCGGGGCGGGCGCATCCGCACGCCGCAAGGTGTAATCGACGTCTAGCGTCAGGTTATAGCGCGTGATCTGGTCGTCATCCTCGATCAACAGGCCGTCGCGGGTGACATCGGCCTCGACCTTCAGCACCAGCGGTGCGCCGGGTGCAGCGGGCCGCAGATTTTCGATCAGCGCCTCGCGCAGACGAAACGGCAGCTCCCCGCGCCCGGCATCGATCCGCACCTTGCCGAGCATCTGGCCGGGACCGTCCGTCGTGCCGCCACCATAGAGCGGACGAAACCCGCACCCGCCAAGCGCAAGCAGCGATCCGAGCAGCATCCGGCGGTCAAACAACGACATTCACGATCCTCCCGGGCACCACGATAATCTTTTTCGGTGTCGCGCCGTCCAGAAATTTCACGACTTCCGGTTCTGCAAGGGCGATGGCCTCGACGTCATCCTTGCTGGCATCGGCGGCGACCTGAATCTCCGCCCGGCGTTTGCCGTTGATCTGGATCGGCAGAGTGACGAGATCATCGACCGTCAACGCGTCCTCGGCCTCGGGCCATGCCGTGTCCGCAAGAATCCCATCGCAGCCAAGCGTCGCCCAGCATTCCTCGGCCAGGTGCGGCGTCATCGGAGCCATGAGTTTCGCCAGTGTCTCCAGCGCCTCGCGCAAGGCCCAATCCGCCGCCGCCCCGGTCCCCTTGAACCCGGCAACGGCATTGGTCAGCTCATAAAGCCGCGCGACGGCTTTGTTGAACCGGAACGCGGCGATGTCTTCGGTCGCGGCCTTGATCGTCTTGTGAGTGACCTTGCGCAGGTCAAGCGCGGCCCCGTCGATGTCGGGCGCAGGTGCGCCATGGGCGGGCAAGCGGTCCAGCGCTTCTTCGGTCAGACGCCAGACTCGCTGGATATGACGCGCGGCACCCTCGACCCCGGCTTCGGTCCATTCCACATCGCGCTCGGGCGGCGAATCGGACAGCATGAACCAGCGCGCGCAATCGGCCCCGTACCCGGCGATGATCGCCTCGGGGTCCACCGTGTTGCGCTTGGACTTCGACATCTTGATGATCGGGCCGACCGTCACCGGCTTGCCATTCGCCGTCGCACCATTCCCCGTGCGCTCCACCTCATCCGGCGACAGCCACTTGCCATCCTCGGACTGATACGTTTCGTGGGTGACCATGCCTTGGGTGAACAGCGCCTTGAACGGCTCGATACTCGCCTCGGAAAGGTGTCCGGTCTTCGCCATCGCCCGCGCGAAGAAGCGCGAATAGAGCAAGTGCAGAATCGCGTGTTCGATACCGCCGATATACTGATCCACGGGCAACCAGCGATCCACCTTGTCCCTTTCGGTCGGCGTCCCGGCGCGCGGCGAGCAAAAGCGAGCGAAATACCAGGACGAATCGACAAACGTATCCATCGTGTCGGTCTCGCGAGTCGCATCCTTTCCGCAGGCGGGGCAGGGCACGTTCTTCCACGTCTCGTGCCGTTCCAGCGGATTGCCCGGTTTGTCGAAGCTGACATCGTCGGGCAAGCGAACCGGCAGGTTCTCTTTCTTCTCGGGCACGATCCCGCAAGACTCGCAGTGAACCACCGGAATCGGGCAGCCCCAGTATCGCTGGCGAGAGATGCCCCAGTCGCGCAGGCGATAGTTCGTCTTCTTCTCGCCCATCCCGCGCTCGGCAATGCGATCCGCCACCGTTTGCTTGGCGGCCTCGATCTCCATGCCGTTCAAAAAGTCCGAATTGATCATCATGCCGGGGCCGGTATAGGCCTCGGCCTCAACGGTGAACGCCGCATCGCCCTCGGGCGCGACGACGGGCAGGACTTTCAGCCCGTACTTGCGCGCAAAATCCAGATCACGCTGATCGTGGGCGGCACAGCCAAAGACCGCGCCCGTCCCGTAATCCATCAGGATAAAGTTCGCGACATAGACCGGGAAGAGTTCATCCGTGAACGGGTGGCGCACCTGCAAGCCGGTGTCGAACCCCTTCTTTTCGGCCTTTTCGAGCGCTTCTTCGCTCGTACCCATGGCCTTGCATTCGGCGCGAAAGGCATCGAGGCCGGGCACCTTGCTGTCCAGCGCCTTGGCGAGCGGGTGGTCGGGCGAAATCGCCGCAAAGCCCATGCCGTAAAGGGTATCGGGCCGCGTCGTGTAGACCTCCAACTGCTCGCCATCGGGCAGCAGGTCGTTTTCCGCGATGTCGAACCGCATCTGCAAACCCTCGGACTTGCCGATCCAGTTGCGCTGCATCGTGCGCACCTTCTCGGGCCAACCTTCGAGGGTATCGATTGCGCTTAACAACTCATCTGCCACATCAGTGATGCGAAAAAACCACTGAGTCAGATCGCGCTTTTCCACCACCGCACCGGATCGCCAGCCCTTGCCATCGATCACCTGCTCGTTGGCGAGCACGGTCATATCCACCGGATCCCAGTTCACCGTCGCATTGCGGCGAGTCAGCAAGCCGGCATCGAGAAAGTCGATGAACATGCTCTGTTGCTGGGCGTAATATTCGGGATCACAGGTCGCAAATTCCCGGGACCAGTCGAGCGACAGGCCCATCAGCTTTAACTGACCGCGCATCGCGTCGATATTGGCATAGGTCCAGGTGCCGGGGTGAGTCTTGCGCTCCATCGCGGCATTCTCGGCGGGCATTCCGAAGGCGTCCCAGCCCATTGGGTGCAGCACATCGAATCCCTGCGCGCGCTTTACCCGGGCAACGACATCGCCCATGGCATAATTGCGCACATGGCCCATGTGGATGCGTCCCGAGGGATAGGGAAACATCTCGAGCACGTAGTATTTCGGCTTGTCGGGATCGTCACCAGCGGCAAACGAGGCACGATCTTCCCAGACCGCGCGCCATTTCGGTTCCACCTTGCTCGCATCGTATCGCGCCATGTGCGCACACTCCGTACGGCTTGATAATAGCCGACGTTCTGACAGTGCGCTGGCCACAGTTCAATGGCCAAGCGCGCCGTTATGCGGGGGGACCGTCGATGTCCTGAATGCGCAGCTCGCGGGCGCGCAGCAGAATCTTGTCCTTCACCTGCTCGGCGGTCTGAGGATTGACCGTCGCAGCGGTCCAGGCACCAGAGGCGTTCAGTGTCTCGCGGAATACCGATACATCCAGGGCTCGCGCGGACAGCTCTTTGCCCTCGACATAGGCCGTAACCCGCACCCGCTCGTTCGGCGCTTCGGGAGAGGCCCCCCATTCGGTCGCGATGACGCCGGAGAACGGGTCGGTCGATGCCAGCGGCAGAAAGCTGAGCGTGTCGAGCGACGCCCGCCACAGATACTTGTTCACCGGCAGACTGTTGGCATCAGAGCCGCCCCCGCCACGAATCAAGTCGCGCAAACTTGTGCCTGCACTTGCACGATCATCGTATTTTCGCGGGTTTTTTTCTGGGCCGGCGCTTGATGGAAAATCGCGGACAAGCGTTCCATCTGCCTCCGCATTATCGATAGTTTGGCATCCACCCAGGGCAACGAGAATCACCGCAAGAGACAATACCTTCAATCCGCTGTGACGGGTCAATGCGCTATCTCCATAACCAACAAGCAATCACACACCCGGTCTTGTGGGTGCCTGCGTGAGCGTTAATGCCATTTCACGCATTTAGCAACCATGGCATGTGGCAGTAAAGATACATCACGCGCCCTCTGGCCAATCATGCTGCGCTTCCGGTTGACCATGAAACGTGATTCCAGGATTGTGATCCGCAGGAGAGACACGATGTACTTTCCGTAATTGGTTGCGTGACTGGCAATTCTGGAAAGCAGAACAGCTAATGTGTCTCGCAGACATAAGACAGGTGGACGCATGAAAAAGATTCTGATGAGCACCAGTGCTATCGCCTTCGCAGGTGTGAGTGCTGGGCAGGCAAACGCCGCTGAGTGGGACGTACAGGTTGGCGGTTACTACAACGCCTACGCTGTTTTCACGAGTGAAGACGACGACGTCGTTGACGGACAAGATGGCTTCGACATCGCAACCGACGGTGAAATCCACTTCACCCCGTCGATCACGCTCGACAACGGCATTCAGTTCGGCGCGCGCGTTGAACTCGAAGGTGGCGGCGACGACGAGGGTATCGATGATACGTTCCTCTTCATCGAAGGCAGCTTCGGTCGCGTTGAAATGGGCGATGAAGGTTCGGTCTTCGGCCAGATGATTCTTGGCGGTAGCGGTTACACGCTGCAGGGTCCGAATGGTGTTCACTCCGGTACGATGTCGGGCACGTTCCTTGGCCTTAAAGACGCGTTCCCTGTGGGTTACGGCGCTGTCGGAAATGCCTTCCAGATCGCTGGCGACGCGGTTCGGATCAACTACTACACCCCGCGTTTCGCTGGCTTCCAAGTTGGTGTTTCGTACGCCCGTGGTGGCGATGAGGGTGATCGTTTCTTCGAAAATACCGAGACGTCTGACTCCGATCTTTTCGCTGTCAGCGCCAACTACGATGGTAACATCGGAAACGTGAATATTGTCGGCTCGATCGGTTACGAGTCCGGTGACGAGGCTGCGGCTGGTGGCGATCTCGATCGTTTCAACGCTGGTCTTGGTATCGGCATCGGCGGTGTCCTGGTCGGTGCGTCCTACGCTCACTATGACTCCGACGTCTCCGGCGCTGGTGGCATTTTTGGCGGTGACGAAGCTGACTTCTACGATGTGGGTGTTGGTTACGAAACCGGTCCTTGGGGCGTGTCGCTCGGTTACTCCCACACCGATGTCGACAGCTCGCACACGGTCGATCAGATCGCTCTGAACGGCAGCTACGATCTTGGGCCTGGCGTGACCGCAGTCGCGTTCGGTGGCTACATTGACACTGATGTCGATGGTTTAGGCGACTTTGACGGCTTCACGGTCGGTACGGGCATCCAGCTGAGCTTCTAAGCTCAGACAGTCTGCAAACTAAAGGGAGGAGGCTTCGGCCTCCTCTTTTCTATTTGTATGAAGAACATTGTCTGGCTCGCATCCTTTCCGAAATCCGGGAACACCTGGCTTCGTCTTTTCATGGCGAATTACCTGTCCGGGGCGGGGAAGCC
>CALGNO010000110.1 GCA_937958625.1 uncultured Neomegalonema sp. | reverse complement strand
GCGCTTTGCAGACGCAGGGCGTCATCCTCGTCGCCATTCGCGTTCTCGCGTGTGCCGTAGATAACCTCGCCGCCCACCGAAACCCGGTCGGTTGCTGCCCATGACACGGTTGCATGAACCGTCTGCGTGGTTTCGAGGTCGGTCGGCTGGAATGTATCGAGTGCCTGATACCGACCATAGAGGAGCGAGGCGGTTACCGAGGGGGTCACTGCCTGGGAAATGCCTGCATAGGCGCCGTATTGCTCGACCGCCTCGATATCGCCTGAGGCATCAATGAAGGCATCGGGGCCGCCGCCGCTGTTGAGGAGATACCGGCCTATACCTTCGCCATAGTTCACGCCGGCCATCACCTTGCCGCCTTCCCAGACGTCGGCTGCGGCGGTGACGCTGGCACCCCATCCGAGAGTGCTGTCCCCGCCGTTCGGCGCGCTGAGATAGCGCACGATTCCGGCGGCCTTTACGGAGGTATTGTCATCCTTGTACTTGACCGCGAGGACTGCATCAGGTGCCTTGTCGAGACCGGCGCGGATGCCGAAATTGGTACTCTCGGAAATCGGAGCGGCCTCGCCTTCGACCCGCGCGAACAGTTCGGAATTTTCCAGAGAGCCGATCACCGAAATGGTGTCGTCGACGGGATGGGTGTAGCGCGCCTGAACCTGACGGACGAATTGCAAGCCCGACGGTCCCTGAAAGTCGAGCGTCGAGGGATAGGCTTCCAGATGCATGAAGTTGGACCAGGTCTGTCCGGCACCAAAGTTTCCGACCTCGGCATAGGCATGGCGCAGGCGGAAACTGCTTGAGTTGGACGATACCTCGTTGCCGCCGCCGCCGAAGAAATCACCCTCCAGCAGCGTTTTCACGTCGCCGTACTCCGACGGAGTCTTGGTTTTCACCGAAAGACGGGAGGTACGGGCATGGGCGCGAAAACGCTCTTCGTCGTCACTGTCGCTGACCGATAATGACGCGGGAAGGAATAAATCACCCGTCGATTCGTCGAGATCGTAAATCAGGTCCGCCTGAATGAAGCCGCCGATGCTAAGTTCGGTATCGGTGCCGGGGATGATGAACGCGCCGGGCGTCGTCGGTTTGGTTCTGACGGGTTCGCTGCGGGTCTGTTCGACCTTTTCAGCCGTGACGGTCTGCTGTTGTTCAAGCCGTTCCAGACGCTTGGTCATTTCCAGAAGTTGCTGACGGAGCAGCAGTATCTCCTGATCCTGAGAGGTCTGGGCATAGGCGGGGGCCAGTGTCGCGAGTGAAGTGGCGGTCCCGATCATCAATGCAGCGGCACGCAATTTCATTTTGTTCGACATTCTTGTCGCCTCCCACCGGTTTCGGTTTACACGGTAAAATTGTTCTGTATGCGGACTAAACTCAAGCAAAACCGCTGCCAGATCATCAGTGTGATGGCGTGGAAACGTGTGCTATTGCCAAAAAGCCACACCGGCGTGAGGTTTGTGCGCCAGGATATGAAGGCAAGACACTTGGCGTCGCGCTCGTCTCGCGTTACCCACGGGACGTGTTTTTATCACGGAGACGGACGCCGCGAATGTTCAAGAAAATCCTGATTGCGAACCGGGGCGAGATTGCTTGCCGTGTGATGAAGACCGCGCGCCGGATGGGGATCGCCACCGTGGCGGTCTATTCCGATGCCGATGCGGGGGCGCCCCATGTGCGGATGGCGGATGAGGCGGTGAATATCGGTCCGCCCGCCGCCGCCGACAGTTATCTGGTCATCGACAAGATTCTTGCGGCGATACGGGAGACCGGGGCCGAGGCGGTGCATCCCGGCTATGGCTTCCTGTCCGAGAATGCTGGATTTGCTCAGGCATTGGAGGCGGCGGGCGTCGCGTTCATCGGGCCCGGTGTGCGCGCCATCGAGGCGATGGGCGACAAGATCACTTCGAAAAAACTGGCCGACGAGGCCGGGGTGTCGACCGTGCCCGGCCATATGGGCCTGATCGACGATGCCGAGGAGGCGGTGAAGATCGCCACCCAGATCGGCTATCCGGTGATGATCAAGGCCTCGGCGGGGGGCGGCGGCAAGGGGATGCGAATCGCCTGGAATGACGATGAGGCCCGTGAGGGTTTCGCGCTGTCGCGCAACGAGGCGCGGTCATCCTTTGGCGATGAACGCATTTTCATCGAAAAATTCGTCCAGCGGCCTCGCCATATCGAGATTCAGGTGCTGGGCGACAAGCACGGCAACACGATCTATCTCGGCGAGCGCGAATGTTCGATCCAGCGCCGCAACCAAAAGGTCATCGAGGAAGCGCCTTCGCCATTTCTGGACGAGGCGACCCGCAAGGCGATGGGCGAGCAGTCGGTGGCACTGGCCAAGGCGGTCGATTATGCCTCTGCCGGGACGGTCGAGTTCATCGTCGATCCCGAGCGCAATTTCTATTTCCTCGAAATGAACACCCGGTTGCAGGTCGAGCATCCGGTGACCGAGTTGATTACCGGCGTCGATCTGGTCGAACAGATGATCCGGGTCGCCTATGGCGAGCATCTGGCGCTGAGACAGGATGATGTGACCCTGAACGGTTGGGCCATCGAAAGCCGCCTTTATGCCGAAGATCCCTATCGCAACTTTTTGCCCTCCATCGGTCGCCTGACCCGCTATCGCCCGCCCGCCGAGAGCGCCTCGACCAGCGCCGTTGTTCGCAACGATACTGGCGTGGAAGAGGGCGGCGAGATTTCGATGTATTACGACCCGATGATCGCCAAGCTCTGCACCTGGGCACCCACGCGCGCGGCGGCCATCGACGGGATGCAGGATGCGCTGGACGGGTTCGAGCTGGAGGGCATCGGCCACAACATCCCGTTCCTGCAAGCGGTGATGAACCATGACCGGTTCCGCTCCGGCGACATCTCCACCGCCTTTATCGAAGAAGAATATCCCGAGGGTTTCGAGGGGGCGAGCCTGGGCGCGGCGGAAGTCGAGCGGGCCGTGGCCCTCGTCACCGTGGCGCATCTGATCTCCGAGACGCGCAACGCGCAGATTTCCGGAGCGCTCTCTAATCGTCCGCGTGAAATCGGCACGAAATGGGTCGCGATGATCAACGATGTGGTGGCGGGCCCGTCGAGCCACGGCATCTCGGCGCTGGTCGTGGACGGGGCCGCCGAGGTCTCGCTGGAGGGCGGCGAGCGCTGGCGGGTCGAAACCGACTGGACGCCGGGCCAGACGCTGATGCGTGCCGTGATCGACGGCGAGGCGACGGTGATGAAGCTCGCGCCCGCCGCCGATGGCTGGCGTGTGCGCTGGCGCGGGGCCGATATGCTGATCGCCGTGCGCAGCCCGAGGGCGGCGGAACTCGCGGCGCTGATGCCGATAAAGCTGCCCCCCGATATGTCGAAATACCTGCTCTGCCCGATGCCGGGGCTGGTGGTCGCGGTGAATGTCGCGGTCGGCGATGAGGTGCAGGAGGGGCAGGCGCTCGCCACGGTTGAGGCCATGAAGATGGAGAACGTCCTGCGCGCCGAACGCAAGGCCGTTGTGGCGGCGGTCAGGGCCGGTGCGGGAGACAGCCTCGCCGTCGATGATGTAATAATCGAGTTTGCATGATTCGATTCGCGGCCCTTCTGGCGGCCTTTTGGGTGACGTCCGTATCGGCGGAAGACCTCTTCCGGCCCGGGACCGTTTTGTGCAGTAACTTCGACGAGCGGACCCATAGCTGTCGCACGATCACGACGGTGGACCGGGTCGAGGACGGCAAGCGATACGCCACGACGCGGCGTATGATCGCCTTGCCCGAGGAAAACCTGCTGCTGATCACGAAGGAGGTCGCGCGGCTGAGTGGCAACCGGGTCTGCGGCATCGGGTCGAGCGCCGAGCCGAGCTTCGTGCCCGACACCTCGCGCTATGTGCCGATGCTGCTGGGCGTCTATACGGCCCGGCGCGACCAGAATATCGCGCGCGGCGTGTGCCACGAATATCGCCCTTGCGGCGAGGGGTGGAGCGTCTTTGTCTATGACGACAAGACGCCCGGCCCGAAAATGGTTTCCTGGACCCGGATATTCAGCCCCGATGACGGCCAGAGCCGGGGCCTCGACCTGCGCTATCGCGAATTTGGCGTGATCGAGCGTAACCCCAAGCGGTGCGGGCCGATTGGGTAGGGGCGGCCCTGTCGCTACACCAGGAACCGTTCTTCGAAGGGATAGCGTGTCAGGTTTTCGACGCCGGTTTCGGTGATCAATACCTGATCCTCCAGCTTGATGCCGCAGGGGCCGCCGACCTCGCCGTAATAGACCTCGACGCAGAGGGTCATGCCCGGTTCCAGCACCCGGTCCCCATGCTGGCCCGCCTCGAAATCCTGCGCGTAACGGATCGAGGGGTATTCATCGCACAGGCCGACCCCGTGATAGACGACGCCGTAGCGTTGCTCGACATATTGCGCGGGCAGTTGTTGCGAGACGCGGGTTAGCTCATCCAGCGGGATGCCCGGTTTCAGCGCTTCGGTATTCATGCGGATATGGTCGACGGCATCGCGGTAGATCTGTTTCTCGTAGGCGCTCGGTTCCGCATCGCCGACGATCCATGTTCGGCTGAGATCGGCGCAATAGCCGTAAGGGCCGATCAGGTCGGTATCGAAGGCGAGGATATCGCCCTCGGCCATGACGCGCGGCCCTGCCTCCTGAAACCACGGGTTCGTGCGGGGGCCGGAGGAGAGGATGCGCGTCTCGATCCACTCGCCGCCGCGAATGTGGTTGCCGTGTTGCAGGATCGCCCAGGCCTCGACCTCGGTGATGCCGGGGCGGACCATCGCCTGCATCTCTTGCATCGCGGATTCGCAGGCGGCGAGGGCGCAGCGCATGGCGTTGACCTCGTTGGTATTTTTGATGGCCCGCGCGAGTTCGGTAACCTCTTGCCCGTTGAAAACCTCGACCCCGAGGCTCTCAAGCGCATCGTGCCCCGCGCGCTCCATCCGGTCGACGGCGAGGCGGCGGTTGCCGGGGGCGTGGTCGCGCATCAGCGCCTCGATCTCGCGGGCGAATGTCAGGGCATGGTGGTGAACCAGACCGGCGCTTTCGAAGTAGAAAAAGCTGGCCCCGTGGCGGACTTCGCGCACGAGGGGCAGATGGGCGCTGAGATGCTCGCTGCCGTGAAAGTCGAACAGCACGACATAGCCGCTGGCCGAAACAAAGCACGCCCGCGCCGGGTTGTGGGTCGTCCAAAGCTGCATATTGGTGGCATCGGTGATGTAGCGGATATTGAGCGGATCGAACGTCACCAGCCCCGCATAATCATGCCGGTTCAGCTCGCCGACAATCCGGGACAGCCGGTATTCGCGCAGGCGCGGCATGTCGGGGGGCGTGATGCCGAGGGCGGCCCATTCGGTAAAGGCAAGGTCGGTGGGGCCGATCTCCACCCGGTCATTATCGCGCGGCGTGCCGTCGGGCTTGAAGAGGGTGGTGGCCCGTCGGCGGGTCGGGTCGATCTTGCGGTTTGAACTCATCATGTCCATGGCGGGCCTCGCTTTGTGCGGTCAAGCGTGGCGGCGGGATGAGCGGCGCGCATGTTGGTTTGCGACTTGGGGTGGTCGGTTTTGGGGGGTGGGGGGAGTGGGGGGTACGAGCTTTGACGCCTTACCGGTTTCAGCGCTTTCGCTACCGGCGCTGCTCGAAGGGGAAAGAGTCTCGGTCTGGCCACGAGCGGGAGATCATCTATATGGTACACAGGGGCAAAAATTCGCTGTATAATCGCGACCGAAAAATATCGTGCGCAGGGTCGGCGCGTTTGCTGCCGAAATTATAAAATTATTGAGTAATTACACTAAGTTAATGAAACATCTTTAGGCCATTTTTGTCCTATATTTTCATCAGAATTTGAAGTTATTCTAAGAAGTCTTTTAGGAAGGAACTTTTCCCCTTCTCGTAATTCTTTCTTTGCCAATGTCACCAATCGAGTGACCTCATTCACTAAAAATACCCCATGAACCGGTTTAAACTCCTGCTCAACGCCCCAATCAAAATATCCCTTTAAATCCCCTGTGTCAGGATCGAGAAATTCAATTGATTGGCCCTTTGGAACTTTTTTAGATAAAGTTTTTGTTCGAAATTTTGGGTGAACTATGTCATTCCGAAGTTTTCTGATTTCATCGATAATTATTATATCGTTTTTATTAAGAAATTTGCCTTGCACTACATAAGGAAAATTTTTCCACTTGGAGTAAACGCTATTTTTTACTTCATTATCATTTGCTTCATACCCATTCAAAGCAATATAAGTATGAATCACAGCGTCTAATAGCATGTATGAATTTGCGATAATCGAGTATTTGCAGGCGGGTGCCATTGACGGTATGGTATGCTTTCCCGCAGTAATATTTGCGCTCTTCTCGTCACCGTTTTTCCAAAGTCTCATGCAATAAAAAATATATTCATACATTGATTCAATATTCGCAGACTTAAAAAATCTGAAATCACTCTCTAGCTTTCGCAAAACACCACCCCATCCGCTATATTCGCCACGATCCGCTTCCGTGGATATGTTGCATATATAAATTTCACAATAAATCCTCGTACAGGAAACGTTTTCTGTATTCTTTAGCGTTGCCTAGCAAGGCTCAACTACGGTTCCATGCTTCATTTCCCTTAAACTGCCGCGTAGCCGTTTTGGGCGCCAAGCGGATGCTAAGAGCGATTGGAGTTTCAATTGCTATCACCGGCATTGCCACCGTCCTCTCTTCACACATTTCGATAGGCTCAAGCGACCGCCCGGGCGGATATAGCGGCCTGCCCTTGGCTGGGCGCGACCGCCTGGGGGTGGGCGCGTGTCGCGGCTGCGCCGCTCCTCAGGGCGAGGTCGGCGCTAATCTCATCCTGAGGAAGCCCGCAGGGCTGTCTCGAAGGATAGTGGCGGGTTGCACCGTCCCTAGCGATTGCGTTGCAGAGAGCCGTCACCCTCGCGCGCGACGCGAGGGTCTGTTGAATTTATGAAGCAATTTCTGACTGAGAGATCCTCGGATCAAGTCCGAGGATGACGGCTAATCGACGGTATCGTGTCGGTCGCTGCTCGGCTTCCGCGTGTTTTGACGTTTGACGTATTTGCTTTACAGATACGTTTTGTTCGCTATATATTCACACTTAATTTCCTGAAAGGACGTCATGCTCTGGACCACGCCCCGAATGATCGATCACTACCGGCTCGCGCTGTTGCGCGTGTTGGCGGGGTTGTTTGTGATGGCGGGGCTGGAGCCGGGGAGGGCGGCGGTTGCGGTGCTGCCCCGGCGGGGGCGCTTGGCGATCTTGCAGGTGTTGCGCGGGCTGGAATCGTCGGCGCGGCGGTTGATCCACGTGACGGCGCGGGGGATGGATCGTCCGGCCACCATGGGGCGCGAGGCGTGCGCGCTGCCTCGGCATCGGGTGGCGGATGCGTCGGGAGATGTGGCGACGCTTGGGTTTTCGCGCATTCCGCAATTCCAGTTAATCGATCCGCGCAAGGCGTTGGGCGGCTTGGAGCCAGAGCGCCTCGGGCGCGGGCTGGGGCGGTCGTTGCTGTTCCGCGTTGCTGGTCTGGGCGGTTCTGTCTGCGAGGCTTGGGCGGCGGCCTCTCCGCTGCCCTCGCCGGATGATCCGCTGAACGCTGTGCCCCTGTCTCGGCGGATGCAGGCGGCGTTTCACGCCCTCGGTGATCTCGACAAGCAAGCGCGGCGGATGATGCGCGCGGTGGCGCGGCGCGCGGCGGCGAAGCCGGGGCCGGGCCGGGTGCCGCCCCTGCGTCCCGGCAATCCGCCGGGTTATCGCCAGCGGCACGTCCACGAAATCGACGCGATCCTGCACGAGTGCCAGTGCCTCGCGCGGCGCGAGCCGGTCCCGCCGGATATTTCCTGATCGTTTGACGATGCGCTGATCCCTCCCGCCCCGGGAGTTTTGTCATGCGCGCTCTAAAGTTCCCCGCCTGTCTCGCCGCGTAACCCCGGCCTTGTCCTGTTCTTCGAAGCCGTGCATTCATGGCCGAAATGAACGAGAAGGGACCGACCATGGGCGCGTATCAGGATATTTATAACCGCTGGACCACTGACCCTGAGGCGTTCTGGATGGAGGCCGCCGAGGCCATCGACTGGAGCAAAAAGCCCACCGCCGCGCTCGATGACAGCACGCCGCCCTTCTATCGCTGGTTCGCCGATGGCGAGATGAACACCTGCCATAACTGCGTCGATCGCCATGTGCAGGCGGGGCGCGGCGACCGCACGGCCATCGTCTACGATTCGCCCGTGACCGATACAAGGCGCGAGATCACCTATGCCGAATTGCAAGACGAGGTCGCGCGGCTCGCGGGGGCGATGAAGGCGCTGGGCGTGGAAAAGGGCGACCGCGTCATCATCTATATGCCGATGATCCCGGACGCCGCCGTCGCGATGCTCGCCTGTGCTCGGCTGGGCGCGATTCACTCAGTGGTGTTCGGGGGCTTTGCCGCGAACGAGCTGGCGGTGCGGATCAATGATTGCCAGCCGAAGGTGATCCTCTCGGCGTCATGCGGGATCGAGCCGAACCGCGTGGTCGCGTACAAGCCCTTGCTGGACGGCGCGATTGCGCTGGCCGATTGCAAGCCGACCGCCTGTATCATCAAGCAGCGCGCGGAGAAGCCGGCTGACCTGACCCCGGGCCGCGACCATGATTGGGATGCGGTGACCGCCGAGGCCGCGCCCGCCGCCTGCGTCCCCGTCGGCGGGGCCGATCCGCTCTATATCCTCTATACCTCCGGCACCACCGGCAAGCCCAAGGGCGTCGTGCGCAGCAATGGCGGCCACGCGGTCGCCCTGCATTGGTCGATGGGCAATGTCTATGACATTGGGCAAGACGATACGTTCTGGGCCGCGTCGGATGTCGGCTGGGTCGTGGGGCACAGCTATATCGTCTACGCGCCGCTGTTGCTCGGCTGCACGACGATCCTGTTCGAGGGCAAGCCCGTGGGCACCCCCGATGCGGGCACGTTCTGGCGGGTGATTTCGGAGAACAACGTCAAGTCGTTCTTCACCGCCCCCACCGCCATCCGCGCTGTGCGGCAGGTCGACCCCAAGGGTGCGTTCATCAAGAAATACGATCTGTCGTGCCTGAAGCTGCAATTCCTCGCGGGAGAGCGCGCCGATCCTCCGACGGTGGAATGGACAAAGGAAAAGCTCGGCGTCCCGGTCATCGACCACTGGTGGCAGACCGAGACGGGCTGGACCGTTAGCGGCAATCCGGCGGGGCTTGAGCTGCTCGATATTCCCACCGGCTCGGCGGGGGTGCCGATGCCGGGATATGACATTCGTATTCTCGACGAAGGCGGCGAAGAACTGCCCGACGGTGAACTCGGCGCGATCTGCGTCAAGCTGCCGATGCCGCCCTCGTCTCTGCCGACGGTCTGGGGCGCCGATGACCGGTTCGAGAAAAGCTATCTCTCGGCGTATCCCGGCTATTACGAGACCGGCGATGCGGGGCGGCGGGAGAATGGCGCGCTCTATATCATGGCGCGCACCGACGATGTCATCAACGTCGCCGGGCATCGCCTGTCGACGGGGGGCATGGAAGAGGTGCTGGCCGGTCATGCCGATGTGGCCGAGTGTGCCGTGATCGGTGTCGCCGATGAGTTGAAAGGGCAACTGCCCCTCGGCCTGCTCTGCCTGACGAAGGGCGTTGACCGGCCCCATGGGGAGATCGTGGCCGAGTGCATCGCGCGCATCCGTCAGGAGATCGGTCCCGTCGCCGCCTTCAAGCTCTGCGCCGTGGTGGATCAGTTGCCGAAGACCCGCTCGGGCAAGATTCTGCGCGGGACGATGGTGAGCATCGCCGATGGCACCGACTGGAATATGCCCGCGACGATCGACGACCCCGCGGTGCTGGATGGCATTGCGGCGGCGCTGGGTGATTTGGGCTATGCAAAGCCCTGAAATGGCGGGGTTTTCGGGGCGCGGTAATTTTTCCGCCCCCTACCCCGGATCGCCGCTTGACCCGAGGCCCCCTCGCCCCTAGTTTCCGCGTCTCGACAGGATGCTGTCGATGTGGGGGCCGTTAGCTCAGTTGGTAGAGCAGCTGACTTTTAATCAGCGGGTCGCAGGTTCGAATCCTGCACGGCTCACCACTTTTTCCATTGTCTTCAATGGGCTTTTTCATTGCTACTCGTGACCCTTTTTGCTGGGTTTGACGCTTTTTCGGAACGGTTTGACATTTTCCGTTCGCCTGCGGTTCTCCGCTGCGTCGATTGTCTCGGTGACTCGCAGCATCGTTTTGCGGCGTTCCGCGTCTCGGGAGTAGTGACGCGCCATCGCGTCGGTCTTCTGTCCAAGCGCCACGCGGATTGAATCGGTTTGAAGGTCTTCGTCCGCCAGAAATGTTCCGTGAGTGTGACGCAATCCCTTGAGGGTAAGCCCCTCGCCAATGTCGCCAGCATCAAGCAGCGTTTTGCGGAACCGGGACCACGATGAATTGAAGCCGTCCACGGTCCACAGCCTGCCGTAGGACGTAGCGCAAAGGGTGATCGCATCATATGCCGGTGCAGCTTCGATAATCTCGCGCAGGACAGCCGGAACAGGCGTCCAGACAGGCTCACCGGTCTTCGCGCGGGTCGTATCTATGCAGCCGTCTCGGTACTGCGAACGCCGCAGCGCGATAGCGTCACAGGGGTCGAGGCCAGTGTACATCATCAGCGCAATCGGAACGCGCAGGTGATGCGGCGCAGCCTCCAGAACCGCGAAGCGTTCAGGATCGGTCCAAGGCCGGTTTGCCCTCGGCTTATCGGTAATCCCCCCATTTTTAATGGGTTCCAGTCGTAGAATTCACGCGGCGGCTTTCAGTTTCATAGCGGGTGTTACGCCGCCGATGCCCATGTTGGGTCGCTCATTGTTATAAGTCCATAGCCATTCAGTTGCCTGTTCTT
>CALGNO010000109.1 GCA_937958625.1 uncultured Neomegalonema sp. | reverse complement strand
AAATCATTCTGGACGTCGATAATGATGAGAGCGGTCTGATCCATGGGCCTCGTCCTGTCATTGCCATCGCCACCGATACATCACAGCCTGCGCCCAAATGCAAAACAGCGCAAAAGCTGGCATAGTCAAGGCTTGCACGCGGCCAGACATCGCGGCATAGACAGACCTTATCGCGTGCCAACCCGACGGGACAGACGATGACAGCCAGAATCTATCAGCCAGCGCGCAGCTCAATGACCTCGGGTCAGGGCAAAACCAAAGAATGGATCGTGGAGTTTCCTGCCACATCCGAACGCCCGGTCGACCCGCTGATGGGCTGGACAGGCCAGACCGACATGGCATCCCAGGTAAAAATGAAGTTCTCGACCCGGGAAGCCGCGATCGACTACGCCCAGCGCCACGGCATCGCCTATCAGATCGAAGAACCGCAAAAGCGAAAGCACCGCCCGCGCGGTTACGGCGACAACTTCGCCACCACCCGCCGCGTCCCCTGGTCCCACTGAGGACCGTTTCCAAGCTGGACGAGGCGACCCGAACCGACTAATCCATACCCCAGCGACTCCGTAGCTCAGTTGGATAGAGCAGGTGACTTCTAATCATCAGGTCGAGGGTTCGAATCCTTCCGGGGTCGCCAATTATATCAATGGCTTAGATGAAAATCGGCGCTGTCGAATTTTGCGCTAGGTACCACCCTGGTACCACCGCAGGCGATTTCGGCGCGAGCCGTTGCTATCGAATTACCCTGTCGATTTTCTCGAATCCGCGTTCGGTCGGCATCGTAAAAACGCAATGCCCATCGCTGGCGTCTGCCCAGCATTCGCCTATCATGCGCTTGTCGGATTCAGCTTCGTACCGATCACCGCCCTTGTATTCGATTGCCATGATGCGGTCATCGTCCAGCATGGCGACAAAATCGGGGAAAAACCTGTCCTTTGGAAGCTGTAGCCAAAAGGCGTTGGGCTTCCTGTCCACGTTCCGCACCCAATAGCGCACCTTCGGGTGGTCATCGATGTAGCAGGCGCACTCAAATTCCTCCCCCTTCGGCTTCAGGTCGCCGATCACAGGGAAGTAGTGCTTCTTGAATGTCCGGGAGCCGCGATAGGGCTGATTGTAGGCGTAGCTGTTCTCATCGAAGATCAAGGCCGTGTCAGGGTGCGAGACGGTCTTGAACGCCCCCGCATCCGCCTTGAAGAGCGCGTTGTAGCAATCGACCTCCCGCTCACCGCGCAGTTCCGAGATTTCCGTCGCAATCGCGCGCCTTAGTGCCCATCGATGCCGCGCCAGTTCGGGCAAGCCGTAGCCTTTGGCACTTTTCAGCTTGTCGAGAGCACCCGAAATGAAGATTTTTGCGGACGGCTTCGTCACGTCGTCATGCGGGATGCCCCGGTCAATCCAGTTCACCAGTCGCGGCAAGGTCCAGTCCGGTTCATGAATCGCAAGTTCAAGCTGGCGATGCAGGGTCGCCATGGACCACTTGATGTCGCCTTGTTCTGTCACGTCGATTTCGCCGGTCTTGGCATCATCGCGGATCGTGAAGCGCGACAGGATGCCGGACGGGTCGCATTCGTCCAGCCGCCAAGGCAGGTCGAGGAAATGGTCGCGCCTGAATAGCTCCAACCGCCCTTGTACGGGGAGACAAAGGCGCGGCACGATGAAAGGCGGCTTGTTCGCTTCGTCACGCGCTTCGGAAGCGGCAATGCGGTTCGATGACAGGTAAAGGCGCTGTATCACGCCGCTTGCACCGGGAATCCCCAGCGTGGCGAGTTGCAGGGTCTTGGTGTCGTCGGTCGATACGGAACCACGGACCTTGATAACCCGTGTTTCGGTATCGTAGCGCACCCGCGCCTTCAGTGCCGCTGGCAGACGGCCCAGCGCGGCGACAACCTCCTCCTCGCGTAGTTCCCCGGTCGTATCGAGGGGGTCGCTTTCATGTTCGTAGGATGGATCGTCTTCGGGGAAGTCGATATCCGATTGCGCCTTGACCAGTTCCGCCGCCTCGATGCGATTGTACCCGTTACCTTCGACCAGACCGTCTTTCAGCTTCTCTGCCGTTTTCGTGAAGTCGGGCGACGCGACAAAGGCATAGGCACGATTGAGCGCGTCGTCGGTTTTCCGTTTGGCGTTGGGCATCCGCAGGATGCGGCCAAGCAACTGTTCCACGGACTTCGCCGATTTGATTTCTGCGACCGAGCACAGGATGTAGGCGAAAGAGCAATCCCACCCTTCCTTCAGCGCGTTGATGGTAATGATGAACCGGATGTCGCAATCGCGGTCGAATAGGTTCACGCCTTCGATCTCGCGTGTCGTGCCGGTCGCGACGGCAATCTGGTTTTCCGGGATGCGGGCGTCGTCCAACAGGTGCTTTCGCAGGACATCGACCGTCACATCACCCCGCGCGTTCTCCGCTTGGAACAGGACGACAGGGCGGATGTATTCACCGGTCGCGGCTTCCTCCCGCTTCGCCTTCTCCTCCAGTTCGCGTTGGGCATCGCGCGCCTTGCCGACCGTCATGCGCCAGTCGCGGTTCGTGCGAAGCCGGACGGGGAGCTTAATCATCTCCTCCGCTTTCAGTTCCGCCGCCGAAACGTGGTGGAGGACGTTGGACGCGAACTTGTCCTTGTCCTCGTCCTGCGTCGTCTCAGGCGTTGCCGTCAGTTCAAGGATTAGGGACGGGGCCAAACGGCGCAGGGTTTCGAATGACAGGGCCGTGCGGGCGTTATGCGCTTCGTCCACGATCACCATGGGGCGATGCAAGCGCAGCATGTTGGCGAGGGAGTACGGGAATAACCCTTCTTCGTCGCGCTCCAGAAGGGCTTCCTGTTCCGGCTTCAGGTTATCGAAATGGCCCATGAGCGCGCCGGACGACTCGTAGACCTTGCGTCCTTCCTTGTCGTCCACGCGGAAGGATTGCAATGTCGCCACAACGACACACGCGCCGCCTTCGGCATCGGCACGGGTCAGGTGCAGGGCTTCGGGCAGGGACAGGATGGAGACGTTGCGCCCGAAGGTATCGTGGAGCGCGGCGCGGTAAGGATGCTCTTCGTGCTTCAGGGCGTCCAGCGTTTGGTCGCGGATCGCGGTCGAAGGGACGAACCACAGCACCATGGGATTGCCGGTCTGGAGATACTCCTTCGCGGCGATGCCAACCGAATGCGCCGCCATGACCGTTTTTCCGCCGCCTGTAGGCACGCGAAGGCAGACATAGGGGATACTCTCGTCAATCAGCGGCGCGGGCGTGTAGGGGCGCTTGGTGACATCGTAGAAGGCCGTGGACGCGCCCAACGCGGCGACCTTCGACAGATACACTGCGAAGGCGTCTAGCGTCTCGCGCTGATAGTGGCGAAGCTGGAAATTAACAGCGGCCATTAGGACGCGCCTTCGACGTGATAGGGGATTTGCTTGAAGATTACCCCCGCCGCCGCAAGCGTCTCGCGTGAGACGGTGCAGCCTTCGGCATAGACGACGCGGCTTCCTTCGAAGCGTTCAGGCGGTTCGGAAAGAGCGACAAGCCTGTCCGGGGTCAGCACGTTCGCCGCTGCATCGCGGGCGATGCCCATGCTGGACGGATCGTAGAGCAGATAGACGGCGCGGTCGCGATGGGTTCCAAGGAAGTCGGAGTTTGCGCGCGTCGGAATGGGAACGCCGGTTTCGGAAAAGAACACATGCGCCGCAAGGTCCGGGAAAGTCACTGCGGCATCGACATCGCCGAACTCATCGAAGAGCGGTGTGCCAAGGGTGCAGAACTTGAAACCACCGCCCAAGCCTTCCACCCGCTTCTCAGGATCGCCGCCCTTGTCGTATCCGGTGATGACACGCTTCAGGCGCTCCGCCGTCACGTCGCGGGCGATAGCATCGTCCATTTCAACCAAAATAACCCGCCGATTTCCGCCATCTTGTTTGTTGAGTTCCAAAACCGCATGACCGGTCGTCCCGGAACCAGCGAAAGAGTCGAGGATCAGGTCATCGCCTTCAACCACGAAACTCAAAAGCTCGTTGATAAGTCTCGAAGGCTTCGGATACTCTAAGGGTCGACGTACCTCATGCAAAATGGCAGAAATTTCGTTGGAGCCGAGTCTTCCGTCCATGTTAATTACGCTCGGCAATTTGTCTCTATATTCAGATGCATACAATTTGATCTCTACAATTTTGTTCTCAGTTGCCCCATAGATGAAGCGCCCTTCGCGTTCCATCTGTCTGGCTGTCGATTCTGGGAAGCGGTAACCCATTGCAGGTTGTTTGCAAGGAGCGCCAGTTGTTGGATGTAGGAGATCGTAACGATACCCCTCACGTCCGGGGTTGTGAACGCTTTGACTTCCAGTGAAAATTCCATCGCGGTCAATAAATTTGTAGCGGTCCAATGGTGCAAGAAACGGTTTGTTCTCCCGATACCAGTCTCTAAAAGCAGATTGAAACTCGTCTTCGTCTTCGTGAGCAGCACTTAGTTCTTTGCCACGTTGAATCAGAAGTTCCTTTACATCGGAGACTGGAGATTTCCATTCTTTGGGCAGGTGCTTTTTATCTCTTGCAAAACATACAATATACTCGTGTTCGACCACCACATTTGACGGGTTATTGTCCGTCACATTTTTCCAGATGATCGTACCGACCCAATTTTTGCCACCCCAAATTTCATTCATTACTGTCTGAAGAGCGCCGATTTCATTGTCATCAAGAGATACAAAAATCACGCCGTCTTCCCGCAAAAACTCCCGCAACAAGCGAAGGCGCGGATACATCATGCATAGCCACTTATCATGGCGAGACAGGTCTTCGGCTTCCTTGCCGACAACCTTCCCCAACCACTTGCGTATTTCAGGCGAATTGACGTTATCGTTGTAAACCCAGCCTTCGTTGCCTGTGTTATAAGGTGGGTCGATATAGATGCACTTCACCTTGCCCGCGTAATAGGGCAGCAACGCCCTCAGCGCCTCCAGATTGTCGCCCTGTACCAGAAGGTTTTGCGTATCAGGGTCGCCCGCCGATGCTTCCTTGTCGCAATGGACCAGTCGGTACGGAACCTCGCGATGATGGTTCACCACCGCTTTTTTGCCGATCCAGTCAAGTGTTGGCATCCCCGTTTCCCCCGCGTCGTTTTTCCGACCATCTGTAGGGGATGGCGTGGAAGGGTCAACTGTTCCGCAAGATAATCTCCCGCCGCCTTTCCTCGGGCAGTTGGCCATAGCTGCCGAGGGTGGTCAGCATGGATGAATGACCGAGATTTTGCGATGCGGCCCAAAACTCCTCGACCGTGGTACCCTCGCGCATGGCATGACGGGCGTGCATGTGGCGGAAGCGGTGCGGCCCAAAGGATGGAACGCCGACGCGCTTGAACGCATCGTTGACGATCTTGCGCACGGTTGCGGCACTCGACCAAAACTCGCGCGTGAGGCCCACGGCCTCGAAGCCGCCCGCCGCGCCGACGCCGACTTGGGTTTTCGGGAATAGCGGGTCGTCGTCGCCGCGCAGCAATGTCTGGCGCTGGTAGGCAATCCAGTCGCCTAACGCTGCCTCCGCTTCGGGAAAGCCGGGAAAAAAGTATGTGCGTATGGTCTTGCCGAATTTGGTCTGCACGTCGTCTTTCGGATTTTGCAGCACCCACTGTTCCGCCGTGTCGATGTGCTTCAACCGCAGGCCGATCAGCGCCCCGTCGCGGATACCGGTCAGGAGCAATAGCGCGAATACCGCTTGATCCCGACGGTCGGTGTCATTTGCGGTGGGTATGGCGGTGAAGGCTGCGACCGCTTGCTCCCGGCTTGGGGCGGGTCGTGGGTTTGCAGCGCGAGCGATGGCGGTATCTCGCTTCGACAGGCTGAAATACGCCGAGTCTGATGCCCGGATGCGCGACCGATACCCGTCTTGCCCGGAAAGCCATACGAAAAATTGCTGCAAGGGTTTCATGATGCCGTCGCGCGTCGAACGCCCCAAGGGTTTGCCGGTGCGCGGGTTTACCTCCGCTTCAAGATGGTTGCGAAAGCCCATAGCCTGTTCGATGTGAAACCGGCGATAGTCCTTGCGACCATTCCACAGATCGAAGCGTTCAATCGCCGCCGCTTCCTTGTCCAGCGAGGCCTCGCCAAGTTGACCGGCAAACTTGCGGTATTCGAGATACCGCCGCTTGATCCGCTCGTTCGCTTCGTTGCGTTTCTTGGGCATATTCGCTCCCTCTCAAAGTGACAATTCAGGCAGGGGAATACCCACCCCTATAGTGACTCCGGTGCCTGCCTGACCGTCAGGTCGAGTTTCCCGTGCAGCTTGCCGATCATGGCGCGGGAAATGCGTCGGTGCATCGTGCCGCCGCAGGTCGGACAGAGGGCGCAAAGGTTCGGTGCCGCGCCTTCTGTGATGATTAAGTCGGCCATGCCCAAGGCCGGTTCGCGGGGGGCACGGCACTTGAAGCAATAGGCCTGTGTCGCGGTCAGTGACGTCTTGCGCTTTGCCGAGCGTGATTTGAGAAACGCCGTCAGGTCTTCGCCGACGATCAGGTGAGGACGCTCGCCAGTCAGTGCCGGAAGGCCCTCCGACCGCACCCATCCGCGTATCGTGTTCTTGTGCGTGCCAAGGACTCGCGCCGCCTCGTCATAGGTATAGCTGCGGTTCTTTTTGATGCCGCGCCGCAGTCCGACGCCCGCCATCCGACTATCCCGCATCCGAAGTGCTGGTGACGCGGTGCGAGTCGATCCAAGCGCGCAGGTCAGACACGCGATAACGCACGCTGCGCCCGATCTTGAGCATGGGCGGACCATCACCGCGCATGGCGGCAACTTCGAGAAACCGTTTCGTTGGATAGCCGAAAATGTCTTCGACCTCGTGGCGTTTCAAGAGGCGTTCGGGGGAAAGATCGTGAGGCTGCATGGCGCGCCGCTCCGTATCGGTTGATGACACGGCGATGCGTAGTGAGTCGCTGGGTATTGAACCACGCCACGAGAACCGAAAGCGTGGCGGGTTATTGACGTACCGCCAAGACGGCGTTGACCCGCTCGATATGATCTCCCCATCGCGCCCATGCCCGGTCGAGGGTCCGTTCGGAAACGGCAATCGGTTCGCCTTCAAATATCTCCTGCACGCGGGCTTTTGCTTCTTCGAGAGAAATTATTTCTCCCTTGATAAGAGCTTTCGTGCGTTCCGCTTGGATCAAAGCTGCAAGGCGGGCATAATGTTCAAGATTTTCGATTGTCGCGCGGGCAGTGTCGTGGGTCTCGGTTCGTGCAGCTCCGAAGGCTTGGTCCAGCGTTGGCTGATCATCCCCAAACCTATATTCCTCGAATGCGTCCAGTATCGCCTTTAGCCAATAGACGGGTACGGTCACCACACCGTCAGAAAATGACTGGAGGTAGCGGTTCCACGCATCGCCGTCGAACCTTGGTTCGTTCATGCGCTTGAACATGAGTTGCAGTCGATAAAGAGCAGATATTGGTAGCTCGACCTCGCCTTGGTTCTCTGCACTTTCAACGAAAGTGAAGTTTTCCATGAGTTTAAAATAGTCGCGGCGGTTCACGTTTCTGAGGGATGTTTCCCAAAGGCCTTGCACATCGACCGCTGGAATTTTCGGTTTCCGGCCCATTAGCCTACCTCGCCAACGCTGCGCGGCTTCAGTGACATGGCCTCGGCAATCTTTCCACCTATAACGTCCGCCGCCGCGCGCAACGGATCGTCGCTCAAATGAGCATAGCGTGCCGTCGTCGCGGTATCCCGATGACCAAGCAAAGCGCCGATGACTGGCAACGACATGCCACCGCCAGCGCCGACACTGGCAAAGCTGTGCCGCAGGTCGTGGATACGTACATCGGATAGTCTAGCCGCTTCGCGGATGGCTGACCATGGGTCTTTGATGTTGACAAGGTGCGCTCCCGCCTTTGCGCCGACGATGACATGCGGGTTTCCGTCAATGCGCTGCAAGGCTGACAGAACGCCAAGCGCAGGGGCAGGCAAATAGACAAATTTCGCCCCCGTCTTTGAATCGGGCAGTTCGAGGCGCGATTGCTCGAAATTCACATGCTCCCATCGCAGCGCAAGAATCTCATTACAGCGCGCGCCAGTAAAAATCAGAAGGCGTATCGCAGCAATGGTATGCGGGGAAAATGGTGCGGCGGCGTTATCAGCTTGCCGGGGTAGAGCAAGTTCGCCACGTTCCGCCTTCGCAACTGCTTCCCCTAAAGCAGCAAGTTCGATTGCAGACAGGAACCGTTTTCGCTTCGCTTCCCGATACTTTTTGACGTGGCGGCAAGGATTCGTTCCATCAGGGCGCAGTCCCCACTCTTCTGCAAGATTGAACGCCTTGGACAGTACCGCTAACACTCTGTTTGCTTGATAGGGAGTTTCACCGAGGTTGCGGTGTAGGGATGAAACGTCCGCGCGTTTCACATCGACAATCTTCTTTTTACCGAGCGCCGGACGCAAATGCTTTTCAATGCTATTGCGGTCGGCACGAACGCTGTGCGGTTTCTTATGAGGAATCGCGTGGTCAGAAAGGTATCGGTCGAACAGTTCATCCATGCGAGGCGCATTTCGCTGTGCGAGACGTTCGCCGCTGGGGTCGCCGCCCTTTCGAATTTCAGCAGACCAATCCTTCGCGATGCTTCGCGCCTGTTCTAGCGTAATCGCGCCATGCGTTCCGATGCTAGGCTTTCGGATGGTCGCGGTGCGTCCACCACCGACGCGGTACTTGAGCAGGTATACTTTGCGCCCCGATGGATTCACGCGAAGCCCAAATCCGGGAACTTCGTTGTCCCACATCATGTAAGCGCGGTCCTGAGGCGCTGCGTTATCGACCAGACGTTTCGTGAGTTTTTGCGTCTGCATAGTTCCTCCGCATCGGTGGTACCAAGCACGCATTTGGTACCACCTTGGTACCACCGCAACTGAAACCGCGTGACATCCTGCGAAAGACCATGCAACATTATCTTATATTTTTCAACACGATATGACAACCAATGTCATCCCATGAAAACCGCGAAAAGCCTGCAATTTGAGACTTCTAATCATCAGGTCGAGGGTTCGAATCCTTCCGGGGTCGCCAAAGCCTCCCTACACTCGCCCGCGTCGCGCGCATCATGGCAGCTGTTCCACTGCCACCAAGGGCCGCTGCCAATTTCAACGCCGACGTCAGCCGCCGAGGGGGCGCAGCAACTCGCGGCTGATGATGTGGCGCTGGATTTCGCTGGTGCCGTCCCAGATGCGCTCGACCCGCGCATCGCGCCAGAACCGTTCCAGCGGCAGGTCATTCATCAGACCCATACCGCCATAGATGGCGATGGCTTCGTCGGTGACGCGGGCGAGCATTTCGCTGGCGTATAGTTTCGCACTGGCAATCTCGCGGTTGGCGGGCAGGCCCTGATCCAGCCGCCATGCGCTCGCGAGGGTCAGCCAGTCGGCGGCGTCGATCTCGGTGATCATATCGGCGAGTTTGAAACTGACGCCCTGAAACTTGCCGATCTGCTGGCCGAACTGTTTGCGCTCGGCGCTGTATCCGAGGGCATAGTCGAACACCCGGCGCGCGCGGCCCACGGCCATGGCGGCGACGGTGATGCGGGTGGCATAGAGCCATTCGTTCATCACCGCGAACCCGCCATCGACCGCGCCCAGCACTTGCGCATCGGGCAGGCGGCAGTCGTCAAACCGCAGGATCATGTTTTTATAGCCGCGATGGCTGACGCTCTCATATCCCGGCGCGATCTCGAAACCCGGAGTGCCGCGATCAACCAGAAAGGCGGTGATGCGCTTTTTCGGGCCTTTCGGTGTCTGATCCTCGCCGGTGGCGATGAAGCAGATCACGAAATCGGCATGATCCGCGCCCGAGATGAAATGCTTGGTGCCGTTGACCACCCAGTCGGCGCCATCGCGCCTGGCAAAGCACTTCATGCCCCGCACATCGGACCCCGCATCGGGTTCGGTCATCGCCAAAGCATCCATCCGCTCGCCGCGTACGGCAGGCAGCAGATACCGCTCTCGCTGGTCCCCCTCACAGGCCATGAGGATATTCTGGGGCCGCCCGAAAAAATGCGTCAGGGCCATCGACCCGCGCCCGAGTTCGCGCTCGACCAGGGCAAATTCCAGATGCGACAGGCCCGCGCCGCCCACCTCCTCGGGGAAGTTGCAGGCATAGAATCCGAGGTCGATGGTCTTTTGCTTGATGCGCTCGGCGAGTTCTGCGGGCACTTCGCCAGTGCGCTCGACATCGGCCTCATGGGGATAGATTTCCTCCTCCACGAAGCGGCGGACGGAGGAGACGATCATCTCTTGCTCTTCGGTCAGTCCGAACTGCATGGCATTCTCCGATTCACCTCGGCCAGAGGTGACCCGGTTCGGTCTTCTGGGTCAATCCCCGGCAAGCGACCATGTGATCGTGACCGAAACCGACAGATCCTGCTCGCCCGCCGCAACCGGTGCCGCCGACTCCATCGCCACGGCGCGATCCGCGAACATTGGCCCCCGCGGTCCGGCATTGCCGCCCTCGGTGATCTTGAGGATCGGGCCAAGGCTGACACCCGCCGCATCGGCATAAAGCGTCGCGCGATCCCGGGCCTTCTTCACCGCCTCGGCGCGGGCGCTGTCCAGCACCGCATCGCGGTCCTGGACAACGAACTGTACGTTCCCGGCCTGATTGGCCCCGGCACGGACCAGCGTATCGAGCGCCGCCCCGACAAAAGTCACATCGCGCAGGCGCACGGTCACCTGATTGCTGACCTGATAACCCTTTTGGCGCGAACCGCTCGGGCCATGCTCCCAATTCGGCGAAATGTTGAAGCTGGACGTGGTGATGTCGCGCTCTTCGACCTCGATGTCTTTCAGCGCGGCAAAGACCTGGCTCATGCGCTTGGAGTTCTCGGCAAGCGCCGCGCGGGCGCTCTCGGCGGTCGTCATCACCCCTGCCGAAACGATGGCGAGGTCGGGCGTGGCGCTGACACTGGCGGTGCCGGTCATAACGATGGTCCCGCCATGGTCATCGGCAAGTGCCGGAGACGCGGCAAGGGCAGCAACGAGAAACAGAGGGCGAAACATGACGATCCTTCCAGGATAGCTTTTGTACCAGTGTACCAGACCCGCGCGAAAACGCATCAATCAGAGCAGTATGGCGAGAGTTTGCTCTGGAACCGACCTTACGCAGCCCGGATAGCGCGCCTTGTCAATCACCAACTTGGTCATAGGAAAGCAGCAGATAGCGCGCGGGGCGCTTCTTCTTCCGACTGCCTTCGTCGCTCATCAGCAACAACCAAGGCTCATCGCCCACGGTCACGGAATCGATCGCCTCGACATTGTTGAGATTGATGATGTCCGGTAACGACAGGGGAAGAGGCTCGCTTTCACGGTCTCCGGTCCACGACCATAGCTGAGAAACACGGCCACCTTCGGGTTGATCGATTTCATTGACCAACAGAAAGGTCTCCAGAACCGGATCGTAGCTGAGCGCCCGAATGCCGCCGCCCTGCATATTCAGCAACGAGGGCGGTCCGAATTCCGGCTCCGCACCGTCATCGAAAACCTCCGATGGATTGGTGATCGAAACCACAAGAGAACGCCCCGCCACCGCCGGCTTGCGCAGGCCTAGCAGAAGCTCTCCGGTCTCTTGCACATATGCCAGACCCTCGACATTGAGTTTTGTGAAATCGGCGGGCTGTCCGGCGATCTCTTCGATGGAGGCTTGCAGATCTCGGGCGTTTTCGAGCGCATTCCTCAAGGAGCCATAGACGACGACCCCTCGGGCCTGGTCGCGTTCGATGGTGAACCGTATAAGCTGTTCGCGTGCTTCTTTCCGGTTGCCGTTGTTGTCGGTAGAATGCGAGGTCGTCGCATAGATCTGACCTTCGCTGTCGATGGACAGTCCCTCAAGATCGTTCAGCTTTCGGCCAAAGCTGCGCAACAACCGTTGATCGCGCACGCCGTTGGACTCGATCCGTCCATCCGGGGTGATGGTCAGCAGGCTGACCGCACGCTTTGCTTCATCCTCGACCACGAGTATCCGCCCATCGGTCAGTTGTTGCACCGCCGATGGCTCATAGATGTTGTCAAGTTCGGCGATCCCGAAATGCCCGCCCCTGGGGCCAAGCTCATTCTCGATACGAGGCATGAGCGACATGACTGCCCAGGCGCCGATGAACACAAGGACCGTCAGGAACAGACCCCAGCGAAAAACCGAATAGGAAATGTCCAACAGACGCAGCTTTCGGTTTCCCATCTCACCCAACCAGTAGATTTGCAAGGACATGGCGCGATAGGTCTCGTCGCGGCTGTCCATAACCTGCCGCATCCGGTCCCAATAGTCTTCCTCGGACAGATGCGCGCGATGGTCGGCGATCAGCGGATTGACCCGCGAAGGATCGCCGCCCTCGCTCTCGCGGTTCAAGTACTCCGAAAGCTCGTTCAGGCGTGCTTTGCGGCTCAAAACGGCGCGCATCCACTTCCACAGCGCCGTGAAAAGCCCGAAGCGTTCCGGTGATGCCGCCAGCAAGGCAAAGATGATCGAGATTGCCGCCGTGATCAGAAAAACCACAGCGGGCAGCAGAAATTGAGGCGACGAGGCGAAGATGAAGGCGCCGGATATAATCAGGGCGGAGATGATCAACCCGTTCAGGGAAATCATGATGTTGGCTTTTGTCGCCGCAAGCGCGATCAGATCGAGTTCCGAACGACAAGCGTTTCTGAACATCGTCTCGATGCCTTTGGCAGACCCCGGACCCTGATCTGCCTTATCTTTCTTTTTGTCTTTCTTGCTCATTCCAACCGTTTTCCAAGTATCGGGCGACGGGCTTGTTCGCGATAGCCCTATATCGGTAATGGCAAGGTAAGGCAGAAGAAATTCAGCATACAAATTAACGCGCGGGCATTGATATGCCTCAGGAATTCGACATTAAACGCACAGGGTATCGACACCGAAATCGACAGCGGATGACGTCGTGCGGGTCCGTCAGGAAAGTGTCATGCCTGCTACAGCGCCCGGATGGCCCGACCGGCAAAGTCCGGGGCGTCCAGCGCATCGTGACCCGCTGCAATCGGTGCCAGCCGCGCCGGTATCGGGGCCTCCAGCGGCGTCGCCCTGCCCGCCTGCGTATCGACACTCAGCAGCATATGCTCGCCGGTGGCCAGCACCTCACCCGTCTCGGCTTCGCGCATCACATGGCTGATCCGA
>CALGNO010000108.1 GCA_937958625.1 uncultured Neomegalonema sp. | reverse complement strand
ATTGCCGGGGCGCAGATGAGCATGCGCAGCGGGCGGGGCCGTCTCTCCACAATCGACATCCTGCCCGAACGTGCTGACGAGGTGGTGCAGGAGGCGCTGGCCGATCTGGCAGAGCGCAAGAAGCTGCAGAAGGACATTCTGGCGACGCTGAATTTTCGTCTGGCCACGCTCGATCCGCCTGTCGAGCCGGTCAGCAAATCGGCCTTCAACCGCTTTTCAATGCGGTTTGCGTCGCAGGCGCGGCGGCTCACCGAAGCGCGGGAGGCGGCGGCGGCGATGGCCGAGCGGCTCGAGGACATGCCCGAGGGCGATGTCGGGCTGCTGCTGGGCGAGACCATCAAGGCGCTGCTCAATGACGCGCTGATCGACGGGATGCTCAATGGCGAGAGTCCCTCCATCCCGGCACTGCGGGATGCCTCGGATGCGCTCTACAGGCTGGAGCGGGCGCGGCGGGACAATGTCGAGGCCGCGAAACTGCGCGAGCGCTTTGTCAGGAAGGCTGCCGATGCAGTCGAGAACGCCGTGAAGGAGAAGGGGCTGAGCGCCGATACCGTCCAGGCGATCCGCGCGGAAATTCTGGGTGTCAAAGGTGGCTGAGCCCGTGCCGAATTCCGGAGTGACCGAAGAGGACTGGAAGCGTTTGCGTGCCGAGAGCGTTGCGGCGGGGCTGGACGCGGTCAGGAGCGAGATCGGCGCGGCCTCGCTGCCCGAAGTTCTGCTGCCCTATCAGGCGAATCTGCTGGCGCTGACCGCGACGCATCCGGTGATCGTGGTCCCGAAGTCCCGGCGGATCGGCATGACATGGGGCGTTGCCGCCGATGCGGTTCTGACCGCCGCCACCGCGCGCTCGGCGGGCGGCATGGACGTTATGTATATCGGCTACAATCTCGATATGGCGCGCGAGTTCATCGACGTCTGCGCGATGTGGGCGCGGGCCTTCATTCCCGCCGCCTCCGCCGTGGAGGAGTTCGTCTTCACCGATCAGGGGGAGGACGGCTCCACGAAGGATATCGGGGCGTTCCGGATCCGCTTCGCCTCGGGTTTCGAGGTGGTGGCGCTGACCTCCAAGCCGCGTTCGCTGCGCGGGCGGCAGGGATATCTGATCTTCGACGAGGCCGCTTTCCACGACCAGCTGGGCGAAATGCTCAAGGCGGCGATGGCGTTCCTGATGTGGGGCGGCAAGGTGCTGGTCATCTCCACGCATGACGGTGTTGAAAACCCTTTTAACGAGCTCATCGAGGAGGTCCGGTCCGGAAAGCGCAAGGGACAGATTGTTCGTGTCGACTTCGACGATGCGATCCGGGACGGGCTTTATGATCGTATCGCGCTGGTCAAAGGTATGGCTGCCGATGACGAAGCCAAACAGGAATGGATCGGCAGCATCTTCGCGTTCTATGGCGATGATTCCGAAGAGGAACTGCGCTGCATCCCCAAATCCGGCACAGGCGTCTATCTGACCCGCGCTGCAATTGAAGCTTGCATGGCCGATCATTGCCATGTCGCGCGATTAACCTGCCCTTCGGGTTTCGAGTTGCGTCCGATTCCGGAGCGCGTTGCCTATTTCGAGCGCTGGATTGAGGATCAGGTCGCGCCCGCGCTTCTGGGACTCGATCAGCGACGGTTAACCGCAATCGGTGGTGACTTCGCCCGCTCAATGGATTTGAGCGTCTTTCCGGTCGGGCAGGAACGCGCCAATCTGGACGTGACGATCCCGCTGGTCATTGAGCTAGGCAACACGCCAATCGCCCAGCAAAAGCAGGTGCTGCTCTATGTGATAAGCCACTGCCATCGCTTTGGCGGCGCGTGCCTTGATGCGAGCGGCAACGGCTTGGGGCTATCGGAGGCGATGCAGGACGCGGTCGGTTATGATCTGATCGAGGCGATCAAGATTTCCAGCCAGTGGTATCTCGAAGCTATGCCGGTTCTCAAAAGCCGGATTGAGGACCGTACAACTGATTTGCCCAGGGACACTTTGATACGCGACGACCTGCGTTCGATCAAATTGGTCGGCGGTGTGCCGCGCATCCCTGAAAAACGGTCAGGCGGACGGCACGGGGACGCTGCCATCGGTCTGGCGATGCTGTATCGGGCGCTGGGGCGTGACGTGCTTGAGATCGATTTTGCATCGGCGGGCGCACGGCTCGCATCCAGTGCGCTCTATGCGGCGGGTGGCACACCTGAACAGCGTTTCCCCGGCGACAGGAGCGATGAGGGTAGCGGAGCCGGATGGGGCAGCGTTTCTTCGGGCATTGATATGAACGGCTTTTAAAAAGGCATTTGAAGCATGGCTGAAGAAATAAAAAAACCGGAGCAGATTGAGTGTGCCAGGGCGCGCGACGGGGATGAATTTCTCGGAGTATGGACCGATGGTATTCGCCAGCCGCAAGACCCGATCCTGCAGGGGCGGGGAGCGGGGTCTGATCTCCGGCTCTACGATCAGGTGCGCGGCGATGCGCAGGTTTGGTCAACGTTGCAGCAGCGGCGGGACGCAGTTGTCGCTTTGCCTTGGAGTGTTGAGCCGGGTGATGACCGGCCTGCGAGCCTGGAGGCTGCGGACGAACTCAAGGAGCAGCTGGCCGCGCTTGCGATGGATTCGATCTCGCGAAAGATGCTTTGGGGTGTGTTTTACGGTTACGGTGTAGCAGAAATTTTGTGGGGCATTGAAGGGAACCGGGCATCATTCAAAGATATTCGTGTCCGCCGGGCGCGGCGTTTCGGCTTCGATGTTGATGGCGGTTTGATGCTTCGTCAGACGGTAGAGCGCGCGGCCCAACAAATGCCTGACAGAAAATTTTGGGTGATGACGACCGGCGCGGATACCGATGACGAACCTTATGGCCTCGGTTTGGCTCATCTGCTTTATTGGCCGACCTACTTCCGCCGTCATGGCTTGAAGGCATGGATGGTTGCGCTGAACAAGTACGCGACGCCGACAGCTGTTGGCAAGTTTCCGAAAGGCGCGTCACCCGAAGATGTTAAGAAACTGCTTGCCGCGCTTGCGGCCATACAATCAGACAGCGCGATCACACTGCCGGAAGGGATGGAAGTGGAGCTGCTTTCGGCGGCTAAATCGCCAGGTCTGGATTTTAAATCTTTTCACGAGTTTCTCGACGGCATGATCGCGAAAATCGTTCTCAGCCAGACCATGACCACCGATGATGGCGGCAGCCTCAGTCAGTCGAAAGTCCATCTTGAAGTGCGTGATGAGGTCGCCGATGCGGATGCTGAGCTGTTGTGCGGTTCTTTTAATACCGGCCCTGGAACATGGTGGACAGAATGGAATTACGGCGATGCCGCAGCACCGCCTTTGCTTAAGCGCAAGAAAGATGACCCTGAAAATGCGGATGCCGCAGCAACACGCGACACCCACTTAAGAACTCTGGGTTGGGAGCCTACAGAGGAGCGCATCCGGAAGGTTTATGGGGATGGCTATCAGAGGAGGACACCCGCCGGAGACGGCCAAGAACCGCCGACTGATCTCAAGGCGGGTGACGGGCCTGATGCCATCGCCTCGTTCGCCGCGCAGCTCGCGGGTGACGGTGTGGCGCTGACAGCGGTCAACGATGTCATAGCACCGATCATGGATGCGCTTGATGGAGCGGACAGTCTTGAGGGCGTCGCGAGCGCCATTGACGGTCTGTCGCTCTCCGATACGGCTTTGGAGCCATTGCGTGAGCATCTGGCTCAGGCTGCATTCGCGGCCAGCATTGGCGGCGAGGTTGGTGCGCCGCTGCGAGATGGTGTGGAGACGGAAACGTCATGAGCGGTTTTGAGTTCAAGGCGCTGCCGAACAAAGAGGCCATCGCTTACTTCAGAGCCAAGGGCTATGCGCCCGCCATTTCGCGGTTCTCATGGAAAGACGTTTGGGCCGATGAACATGACAGGATGTTTACGGTGGCCAAGGCGATGCGCGATGATGTGCTCAAGGCGATCCGCAACGAGTTGGACGATGCGATAGCAAATGGCCGGACGATGGAGCAATTTCGCGAAGCACTCCAGCCTAAGCTTGAAGCGTTCGGATGGTGGGATAAGAAAACCGAGATCGACCCCAAGACAGGCAACATCGTTGAGGTGCAGCTCGGCTCACCCCGCCGCTTGCAAATCATCTACGACACGAACCTGCGCACCGCCAATGCCGCCGGACGGTGGCGGCGGGCGCAGCGGAACAAACGGCTGATGCCGTTTTTCACCTACATCCAGATTGACCGCGACAACAAACGCGATGCTCATAAGCCGTTCGACGGTGTCACGCTTCCTGTCGATCACCCGTTCTGGAAAACACACTGGCCGCCGAACGGCTGGCAATGCGGTTGCATCGTGCGGCAAATCTCAAGGCGGGTGATGGAGCGCGACGGGCTGAGCGTCACGCCGGACACGGAGGTCGATAAGATGTCTGAAACCCGCCCTTACTTCAACGAGCGGCTCGGCATTACCGAGCAGATACCAAAAGGCATCGATCCGAGCTTTGAACGCAATGCCGGGATGGCCCGTTTCGATGCGGATAACCCCGATTGATTTGAGCGCCAAGGATCGCTCAGGAGCGCCCCTCAAAGTCATTTCGCGGCCAGCCTACATAAATTCGGGTTGTTGCCACACTGGTCGGCGTTAAAATCGTTAAACGCGCAATCCGATTGACGGCTTTGATCTTGGGGCGCATGATCGTGCCAATCGGCTTATTTCGTCGATATCTGTTGGCCTCCGAATAGTTCGGAATGCCTCGCGACCTGAGAGCACGGCTAAGTGCTCTCCATGACAACAGCCCGTATACATCTCGCCCGCCCAGGCAAATACACCGACGCGCATGGCCGCGCAGTGACGCTTGGTGCAGATCGCCTGAAGTCGCTTGCCGCCAGCTACAAGCCCGGCACGGACAAAGCCCCGCTCGTTCTCGGCCATCCGACAGAAGGCGCTCCGGCGTTCGGGTGGGTCGATACGCTTGAAGTCGATGCCAAGGGCGATCTCTATGGTAATGTAAGCCAAGTATCTCCTGAACTGTCGGACGCCGTGAAGGCTGGCAGGTACCGCAATGTTTCGATGAGTTTCTATCCCAAGGGCAGCGGCAACAGTCCGGCCCCTGCGGCTGAGGCTCTGCGCCATGTCGGCATCCTTGGTGCTGAGGTTCCGGCCATTCGCGGCCTGACGCCGCTGAGCCTTGCCGATGGCGATGATGCAGTTACCGTGGATTTCGGAGACGGCGGCCGCATCGGCTGGTGGTCCGTTAAGCAAGCGGTCCGCGCCTTCCGCGACTGGGTAATCGAGCGCGATGGCGTTGATGCCGCAGACAAGGCCATCCCGACATACCTGATCGACAATCTCGACACCGCCGCCCGCGAGGCGCGCGAAGCAGACGAGACATCCCCATCATTCACCGACCAACCGGAGACACCGATGCATCCTGAAAAGCAGCCCGTCGATCTGACGGCGCGCGCCGCCGAGCTCGATACGCGAGAGGCGGACGTCAAAAGACGCGAAGCCGAGATCGCAGCCGTTGATGCTGCCGCCGCCGATGCGGCAGCCATCGCTTTCGCCGATGGTCTGATCGGCAAAGGCAAGCTCGCACCTGCTGGCAAAGCGACGGTCGTGGAGCTTCACAAGCGCCTCGCAGGCGATGATGCGCCTGTCTCGCTCAGCGACGGCAGCTCGAAACCAGCCCTTGCGGCATTCGAAGCGCTCTTTGAAGGCGCGCAGCCGATTATCGATCTGGCGGAGCGTTCAAAGCCCGATCAGTCGACCGATTTCAAAGGCGATGATCCGGACGCACTTACGGTGCGGGCAAACGCGCTCGTGAAAGAAAATCCTGCGCTTTCGTTCTCTGATGCGATTCGCAGAGCTGAAACGGAGGCAGCAGCACAATGAACCGGGTATTCGTAAAGACAATGATTGCAGGCGCCGCGATTGCCGCGCGCCGCATCGTTAAATTCGACGGCTCAGGCGCGCCGGTCCAGTCCGGTGCGGCCACTGATCTTCATATCGGTGTCTCCGATCAGGTCGCCGATGTCGCCTTCGGTGACAAGGTTGATGTCGTGATGTCGGGCCTGCCGCAGATTGAAGCGGGTGCTCCTCTCGAAGTAGGGCAATCCTTCACCGCCGATGCCGATGGCAAGGCTGTTCCCGCCGCTACGGGCCAGATCGCTATCGGCTGGGCTTACAATGATGCACCCCTTGCGGATGACATCTTCAACGGCTTCATCGGCCGCCACACAGCCGCATAGGGAAATCCGGAAATGTCAAAAACAGCACGAGCATTCACCGTTGACGCGGCGCTGACAGCGATTGCCGTCAACTTCATAAACCCGGCGGCCTCGATGATCGCCGACAGGGTTTTGCCGCGCGTTGATGTTGGCGGTGAGGTTTATAAGTATGACTTCTTCCCGCCTGGCGAAGTGTTCACGGTTCCTGATACCACGATCGGGCGGCGTGGTAAGGTGAATGAGACAGAGTTCACGGCCGAGCAGCGCACCGCCTCGGTTACAGATCGCGGTCTGCAAACGACAATTCCAATCACGGACATCCGTGCGGCTGAGGCGGAGAGAGCGAAAAATAACAGCAGCTATGATCCTGAGGCGCGGGCCGCCGAAGGTCTGAAGCATATTGTTGAGCTGGATCGTGAGCGGCGGGTTGCGGGCATTGTTCATGATGCCGCCAGTTACGATGTCGACAAGGTCGAAGTGCTTGCAGGGACATCCCAATGGTCAGATTTCAACAACTCAGACCCGCTGGATAACCTCAGCGAGGCGATGGACTCGACGTTTATCGCGCGGCCCAATATCGGTGTCACCACGCGCAAAGTTTTCACCAAGCTGTCGAAGCATCCGGTTCTCGTTGAGGCCGCGCTTGGCACTGGCGCAAAGCGCGGCATCATCACGCCAGAGATAATGGCGGCGATGCTCGGTTTGGATGAAATCCTGATCGGAGATGCTTTCATCAACACTGCGCGCCTTGGCCGTCCTGCAGAATACGGACGTGCCTGGGGCAACCACTTTGCGTTGATCCACCGCAACATGGTCGCAACGAACCGTAACGGCCTGCCATCCTTTGGCATGACGGCTGAGTGGCGAGTGAACGGCGGCAATCAGGCGATGGTCGCGGGCCGTTGGGATAATGTTGACGATGGCGGGTTGCTGGGTGGCCGGACGGTGCGTGTGGGCGAATTTGCCGATGAGCACCTAATCGCCCCATCAACGAGCTTCCTGTTCCAAAACGTCATCGCGGAGGTTTGATATGGCTTATCGCTGCCTGCGTCGTGTGCGACACAACAACAAACTCTACAAGCCCGGTGACGAAGTAGAGATGGGGGCCGCTGATGCCGCTCCGCTGGTTGGCCTAATTGCCCTAGAGACTGTTGATCCCGATCCCGGCGAAAAAGAAGCTGGTGGGTTCAGGGCCAAGGTTGAGGCGGCAATACGCGCGCTTGATTGGCAGGGTTTCCAAAAGGACGGTAAGCCTGCAACTACTGCAATCGCCGAGAAAGCCGGTCTGCAAAAAGTCTCTGCCAAGGTTCGCGACAGCGTCTGGGACTCACTCCAGAAAGAAGGCTTTGTGGCACCGGAAAAGCCTGTGCAGGAAAACCCCACGGCTTGATCCGTGGCTGATGCGGGGTAGCGCAGTGGTTAGCGCGTTGGTCTCATAATCCAAAGGTCGGCGGTTCGAACCCGCCCCCCGCAACCAAATTCACCTGATTATTAAGGGAGACGCGGCGTGTCCTACACCAGCCTTGCAGAAATGGAGACAGCTTTCGGCTCGCGTGAGGTTCTGGACCTTTCGGACCGCGACCTTGATGGAGTCTCTGATGCGGGGGTGGTGGACGCGGCTGTTGCCGATGCGGATGATTTGATCAATTCGTATCTGCGTTCGCGGTTCGATTTGCCGCTTGTCGAGGTTCCCGGCCTTATCAAGAAATGTGCGCGGTTTATTGTCCGCTATTCGCTCTCCGAGGATCACGCGACCGACCGGATCAAAGATGATTACAAACAGGCTCTGAGGTGGTTATCCGATGCCCGTGACGGAAAAATGGACCTTGGCATAACGGCTTCCGGGAGTGCTGTGGAATCCGTCACCGGCGGTCCGGATCACCACGCAGGTCGTGAAGCGTTTCCACGGGACGGGTTGGATGCCTGGACGGGCGGATCCTGACCATGAAGGTCCAGTTCACAAATAGCGATCTCAAGAAACTCGGCAAAGCATTCGATGCGCTTGCGCGTAAGGGCCGCGATACTGCGCCGCTAATGGATGCATTCGGTCAAACGCTGGTCGACAGCTCGGTTCATCGCCTGGCCGTGACCAATGAAAGTCCGGACGGCGAAAAATGGCCGACATCCGCGCGGGCGCGGGCGAAAGGAACGCCGACCCAATACAAAAGCGGCACGGCGGGACTTGCGGGGTCGCTCACTCATGCGAGCGGTTCTGACAGTGTTGAATGGGGGTCCGCCCTGCCTTATGCGGCGCAGCGTCAATTTGGTGGCACGATCAGAGCCAAGAATGGCGATGCGTTGAAGTTCAGCACCTTTGATGAAAGCGGCGAGGAAATCTTCATCGTCGTTAAACAGGTCACGCAACCTGCGCGGCCTTATTTGGGCATTTCTGCGGATGACGAGTTCGAACTCGAAGGGCTGGCGCTCGATTTCTTCAATGACGCGGTGACGCAATGAGTGCCTTTGCAAATCCTCCAGCCGATCCGATCACCGCAACGCTTGATGCGATCATCGCCCGCCTGAAAGACGGATTCGGGTTTGGTGAAGGAACCCGTTCTTTGCGCAGTGTCGAGATGCTGGAGTTCGCGTTTGATCGCGAGGCCGACAAGGTGGTGCAGGTCAATCCGCCTGCGCTCTACATTGTGCCGTTGGCATTCCGGCCCAAATTCGGGCAGGCGCAGATCGAGACGCGCTGGGTGATTTATGCGGTATCGAACCGGGCGACGCCTCTCAAACGCACCAAAGGCGATGGACAGGAGATGGGCAGCTTTGGCATCGCGTCCCGTGCGTCTGCGTTGCTCAATGAATGGGTGCCGCCCGTTGCCGGTGCGAGCGCTCTTAATCTGACGATGGGCGAAAATCTCACCGGCATGACGCTGGTCAAAAAGAAACTCAGCGTGGTCGCGCTGACGCTGACGGGGGTGATGGAGATCGGTCTGGGTGACGCGGACGCCGATCTCGACGATTTCCTCCTTTACCATTCCGATTGGGATGTAGCGCCCTATGCCGATCCGGCACCGGATACGCTGCCGATCCCTGATCCGGATGCAACCAATGACGTAATTCTTGAAGGAGCCGGGCCATGAGCGCGCGCGAGAGGAAATTCATCAAGCCTG
>CALGNO010000107.1 GCA_937958625.1 uncultured Neomegalonema sp. | reverse complement strand
CCTGTCGCGCCGGATCGTTCGGTGATATGGCCGCGTCACCGATCTTACCACGGAGATTTCCGGTGCGGCTGAGTTCACTTTCCGCCAACGGGGCGGGGGCGCTGTTTGGCCTTGCGGCCTATGCGACTTTCTCGACCCATGATCTGGTCGTGAAGATGCTGGGGGCGACCTATTCGCCGTTTCAGATCGTGTTTCTCAGCGCCCTGCTCAGCTTTCCGCTCATCACCCTGCTGATGATCCGCGATACCGAGCCGGGCACCCTGCGCCCCGTGCATCCCTGGTGGATGGCGGTGCGCAGCCTGAGCGGGACCGGCACCGCGATCTGTGTCTTCTATGCCTTCAGCGTGCTGCCCCTCGCGCAGGTCTATGCGTTCATCTTCGCCATGCCGCTGTTGATTACGCTGATGGCGATTCCGATGTTGGGCGAGGTCGTGCGCCTGCGGCGCGGGCTGGCGGTGGCCGTGGGGCTGATCGGCGTGATGATCGTGCTGCGCCCCGGTGCCAGCCCGCTGACCCCCGGCCATATCGCGGCGCTGGCGGCGGCGGTTCTCGGCGCGCTGAACTCGGTCATTGTGCGCAAGATCGGCAATGACGAGCGCAGCGTGGTGATGGTGCTCTATCCGATGCTGTGCAATCTGGCGGTGACGGCGATTGCCCTGCCCTTCGTCTATGTTCCGGTGGCCGCTGATGATCTGTTGCCCTTTGCCGTGGTGGCGACTCTGGTGCTGATCGCCATGATGCTGCTGGTCGCCGCCTATCGGCGCGGCGATGCCATCGTGGTTGCTCCGACCCAGTATTCCCAGATGATCTGGGCCACGATCTTCGGCATCGCGCTGTTCGGCGAGTACCCTGAGTGGCAGACCTGGCTGGGCACCGGGGTGATCGTGCTGTCGGGCCTCTATATTCTCAAGCGCGAGACGATCCCCGATGTATCGCGCAACGCCCCGGTCTCCCGCACCCGAACCCGCCCGGGCCATACCGCCGCCACGCGGGTCGGCCAGATGCTGCGCCGGAAAAAGCCCGAGGATGACTAGGCGGGTCCGTCCGGCGATTGCGGGGCGCGCGCTTCTATAGCAGGCTGGCGAAAAAGCGGAGGCCGCCCCATGTACCTGCACGATGCCCTGCTGCGCCGCGCCGATGCGGGTGATCCGGTGCGCGTATGCCTGATCGGGGCGGGGAAGTTCGGGTCGATGTTTCTGAGCCAGGTGCCGACGACGCCGGGGCTTGAGGTAGAGGTGATCGCTGACCTGCGCCCGGATGCCGCGCGCGGTGCCTGTCGCTCGGTCGGCTGGCACGAGGATCAGGTCGCGGCCACGGGCTTTACCGACGATGCCGCCGAAGCCCTCGCCCGCGACGATGTGGATGTCGTGATCGAGGCGACGGGCCACCCGGCGGCGGGGCTGGCCCATGCCCGCGCGGCCATCGCGGCGGGCAAGCATGTGGTGATGGTCAATGTCGAGGCCGATGCCCTCGCCGGGGCGTTGCTGGCGCGGGAGGCCGAGGCGGCGGGGGTGGTTTACTCCCTCGCCTATGGTGACCAGCCCGCGCTGATTGCCGAGATGGTGGACTGGGCGCGCGCGACCGGTTTTGCCGTGACGGCGGCGGGCAAGGGCACGCGCTACCTGCCCGCCTATCATGCCTCGACCCCCGAAACCGTCTGGGGGCATTACGGCCTGACCGCCGAAGAAGCGGCGGCGGCGGGGATGAACCCGAAGATGTTCAACTCGTTTCTCGATGGCACGAAATCGGCACTTGAGATGGCAGCGGTGGCCAATGCGTGTGATCTGGCCGTGCCCTGCGAAGGTCTGGCTTTTCCGCCCTGCGGCATGGATGACCTCGCCCATATCCTGCGCCCGCGCGGCGAAGGCGGCGTGCTGGACGGCGCCGGGATGGTCGAGGTTGTCTCGTCGCTGGAGCGCGATGGCAGGCCGGTCGCGCGCGACCTGCGCTGGGGTGTCTATGTCGTGATCGAGGCCCCGAACGACTACGCCGCCGCCTGCTTTCGCCAATACGGCATGAATACCGATGCGAGCGGACGATATTCGGCGATGTATAAGCCGTTTCATCTGATCGGGCTGGAACTGAATATCTCGGTCCTGAGCGCGGCGCTGCTCGGGCAGCCGACGGGCGCGACCAAGGCCTTTCGCGGCGATGTCGTCGCCACCGCCAAACGCGACCTGAAGGCGGGCGAATGCCTCGACGGCGAGGGCGGGACGACGGTCTGGGGCAAGCTGATGCCCGCCAAGGACAGCCTGCGCGGCGATGCCTTGCCGATGGGACTAGCGGATGCGCCGCTGATAAGAGATGTTGCCGAGGGGTCGGTGATCCGCTGGGCCGATGTAGAGATCGATGAAACGACCGGCGCGGCGGCGACCCGGCGCGAAATGGAGAGAGTGACGATAAGTGCCTGAATTTCGTTCGACTTACGTCTCGCAAGATCCCGGCAAAGCCTTGGGCTTCGTATCTCTTGGGGAAATCATAGACGGCGTATGCGCCGACCTTTGCCACGTCGAGCGCCATACGATAAATGCCGGAACCGGCGAGTGGACATCGGCGGTTATGGACCGCCTCGCCAAACGCGGAATAGATTTCGGGTTCCACATCTGTGCTTCAAGAACCGAAATTTCGCATTGGGGCGAGTCCGGCACCGACATGAGTTGGCGAGACTATGGTCGCCCCGACCGCGTGCGAGGTGACAAGGATGCTCCTGATTTCAGTGAAAATGATGCCCTGCGCTCCATTGTCCTCGCTCTTGAGTGTGAGTGGGGCGTTCTTTGGCAAGTCGAGGAAGATTTTGAAAAGCTGTTGTCAACCCGCGCCCTGCTGAAGGTCATGGTCTGCGAGGCAAGAGCGAAAACAGACCAAAACGCGATCCTGAACGCGCTGCGACGGATGATCTGGACTTATACCGATACGCGCTCTGACGATATGTTTCTCACCGCGATCTACACGAATGACGGCTTTGTTTTTCATACGATTAGCGGCGATAACCACCTGATCGAGATTTCAAACCAAAAGGCAGTTCCATGACCAAATCAATCGTCATTACCGGTGCGGGTTCAGGCGTTGGGCGCGCGACGGCGCTCGCCTTTTTGAATGCGGGCTGGGGCGTGGCCTTGCTGGGACGGCGCGTGGAGCCGCTGGAGGAAACGGCATCCCTTGCCGCCTCGAGCGACAACGCGCTGGTGCTGCCGACCGATGTGACCGATGCGGATGCGGTGGACGCGGCCTTCGATGCGACGGTGAAACGGTTCGGGCGCGTCGATGCGCTATTCAACAATGCGGGCAGCGGCGCGCCGCCCGCGACCATCGACGAGATTTCGGTGGAGACCTGGCGCAAGGTGGTCGATGTGAACCTTAACGCCGCGTTCTATTGCGCGCGCGCCGCGTTTCGGCACATGCGGGCGCAGTCGCCCCAGGGCGGGCGGATCGTCAATAATGGCTCGATTTCCGCCGACGTCCCGCGACCCGGCTCGGCGGCCTATACCGCGACCAAGCACGCGATGACCGGCCTGACCCGCACCGTCTCTCTCGACGGTCGCCCCTATGACATCGCCTGCGGCCAGATCGACATCGGCAATGCCGCCACGCCGATGACCGAGCGCATGAGCGGCGGCGTGCCCCAAGCGGATGGATCGGTGCGGCCCGAACCGACGATGGATGTGGATCACGTCGCTCAGGCTGTCTTGCAGATGGCGGAACTGCCGCTGGCGACCAACGTGCAGTTCATGACGATCATGGCAACGAAGATGCCCTATATCGGGCGGGGGTGACATGAAATTTCACATTCGGTATGACTGAGTATGAAGGTTTCGGAGGCAAGCGATGACCCGCATCACCATTTCGATGCCCGACGCGATGGGCGATTACGTGAATACCCGCATCGAAAGCGGCCAGTATGGTAATGTGAGCGAGTATATCCGCGACCTGATCCGACGCGAGCAAGAGGCCTCGCTGGAACACATGCGCGCGTTGATCGACGCGGGCGATGCCAGCGGAACGAGCGACTGGAGCGTCGAGCAGATTTTCGACGAGTCCGTCGCGCGCGCGCGTGGCCGGGGCCTGCTGAATGAAGACGCTTAGGCTTTCGAGGCGGGCTGCATCGGATCTTGAAGCGATATTTGATTACTCCCTCGAAACCTTCGGCCTGAAACGGGCAAGCGATTACCGGGATGGTCTTCGCACGGTGTTCTCCGAACTGCTGGAGGGATCGCGGGCGGGACGGGCGGTCGATACCGTAAGGCGGGGGCTGCGACGTGAAAACTATGAAAGTCATGCCGTGTTTTTTCGGCGGGACGACCAAGGTATCTTTGTCGTGCGCGTCCTGCATCAACGCCGGGATTTCAAGCGCCACCTTTGAACCGACATCTGCCAAAGCCTGCGAGCGAATGCCATGACAGCCCCCCTGACCATCGCCATCGACGGGCCCGCCGCTTCGGGCAAGGGCACTATCTCGCGGCGCGTTGCGGCGCATTATGGGCTGCGCCATCTCGATACCGGCTTGCTTTATCGCGGGGTCGCAGCGCTGGTGCGCGAGCGGGGGGTCGATGCGCAGGATGCCGAGGCTGTCGGTGCTATTGCGGCGGGGATGAACGAGGCCGTGCTGGCGCGGAGCGACCTGCGCGACGGGGGCATCGGCAATATCGCCTCGGTCGTGGCGTCGCATCCGCCGGTGCGGGCGGCGCTGTTGCAATGGCAGCGGGACTTCGCCCAAGGGGGCGCGGTTTTGGACGGGCGCGACATCGGCACGGTGGTTCTGCCCGACGCATCCGCCAAGCTGTTCGTCACCGCCGATGCCGATGTGCGGGCGGCGCGGCGCTGGCGCGAGTTGTCGAAGACCGAAGATATCAGCTATCGCCGCGTTCTTGATGACATCGAAGAACGCGACCGTCGCGATAGCGGGCGCAGCACCGCGCCCATGAGCCACGCCGCCGATGCCGACCTGCTCGACACGTCGGAAATGACCATCGAGGATGCGGTGACCGAGGCCCTGCGCCTGATCGAGAGCCGGTTGGGTTAGGCCCCGGGCCGGGCCGACCTCGCGCTCCGAGACCGTTTCGCCCTTGGCCTTCAACGCGGGTGGCGGTGGCCCCTTGCATCCGGGTTTGCTTCACCGAGGGCCTTGATAGCGGACGCTTGCGGGAAATCGTCGATACCGGTATAGAGCGAGCCGTCGCGTCGGCACATAGCCCCGCGGAAAACAGGACCTCTGCCGCCCGGCGCTAACCCGCTGGCAGCATTGACCTATTCCGCGCAGGCAACCGAATCGACATTCGAGCCTACCGACTCGCAACTGTACCAAAGACCACCGGAGACAACCGGTCGGCCAGAAAACATCGACCTTTAAGGAGCTTATCTGAATGGCTAATGCCACAACCGCCACGGAATCGATGCAACCCAGCATGGATGATTTCGAGGCAATGCTTAACGCCTCCCTCGAAGACAACGACCTGGTTGAAGGGTCCGTCGTCAAAGGGAAAGTGATCGCGATCGAAAACGGTCAGGCGATCGTCGACGTCGGCTTCAAAATGGAAGGCCGCATCGACCTGAAAGAATTTGCCGCACCCGGCAAGCCCGCCGACCTTGAGGTTGGCGATGAAGTCGAGGTCTATCTCGACCGTACCGAGAACGCCAAGGGCGAGTCGGTTCTCTCCCGTGACAAGGCCCGCCGCGAAGAGGCATGGGACCGTCTGGAGAAAGCATTCGACAAGAACGAGCGCGTCGAAGGCGCGATCTTTGGCCGTGTCAAAGGCGGCTTTACCGTCGATCTCGGCGGTGCCGTGGCCTTCCTGCCCGGTTCGCAGGTTGATGTGCGCCCGGTCCGCGATGTCGGCCCGCTGATGAACACGCCGCAGCCGTTCCAGATACTCAAGATGGACCGTCGCCGGGGCAATATCGTCGTCTCCCGCCGCGCGATTCTTGAAGAAACCCGTGCGGAACAGCGCAGCGAAATCGTCGGCAAGCTCAACGAGGGCGATGTCGTCGAGGGCGTGGTCAAAAACATCACCGATTACGGCGCATTCGTCGATCTCGGCGGTGTCGACGGTCTGCTCCACGTCACCGATATGGCGTGGCGCCGGGTGAACCACCCGACCGAAATCCTCAGCATCGGCCAGACGCTGCAGGTTCAGGTCGTGAAGGTGAACAAGGACACCCAGCGTATCTCGCTCGGCATGAAACAGCTCCAGTCCGATCCCTGGGACGGTGTCGATGCCAAGTACCCGCTCGGCGCGAAATACAAGGGCCGGGTCACGAACATCACCGATTACGGCGCGTTCGTCGAGCTGGAACCCGGTGTCGAGGGCCTCGTCCACGTCTCGGAAATGTCCTGGACCAAAAAGAACGTGCATCCCGGCAAGATCGTTTCGACCAGCCAGGAAGTCGAAGTCATGGTTCTCGATGTCGACGCCTCCAAGCGCCGCATCTCCCTTGGCCTCAAGCAGTGCATGGACAACCCGTGGGAGGCCTTCGTGGCCAATCACCCGCGCGGCACCGAAGTCGAAGGCGATGTCAAGAACATCACCGAATTCGGCCTGTTCATCGGTCTGGACGACGACATCGACGGCATGGTTCACCTGTCCGATCTGGACTGGAACCGCTCCGGCGAAGAAGCGATCCAGGACTACAAGAAGGGCGACGTCATTCAGGCGGTCGTGCTCGATGTGGACGTGGACAAGGAGCGCATCTCGCTCGGCGTCAAGCAGGTCGGCGGCGAAAGCTTCGACGATGCGACCGGCGGCCTGAAGCGCGGTTCGAAAGTGGAGGCCGAGATTGTGGCCGTCACCGAGAATGGCCTCGAAGTGAAGGTCGAAGATCAGGATGCCTTCATCCGCCGCGGCGACCTTGCCCGCGAGCGCGAAGACCAGAAGCCTGAAAACTTCAAGGTCGGCCAGAAAGTCGAAGCCCGCGTCACCTCGCTCGACGCCAAAACCCGCCGCATCGGTCTGTCGATCAAGGCGCTGGAAATGGCCGAAGAGAAAGAGGCCGTGGAACAGTTCGGCTCGTCCGATGCCGGTGCGTCGCTCGGCGACATCCTCGGCGCGGCGCTGAAACAGCGCGAAGACGACTAAGGAGCGTTCGCAGAGCGAACGCGGCCATAGATGCCGCTGGGAGAGGGCTCTCAGCGGCAGATCATTCGCGCAGCGAATGATTGAGAGCAAAGACCAAAAAACGCGCCTCCGATCCGGGGCGCGTTTTTTATTTCGGGTGTTTTTCCTGTGACGCCCTTACGGGCAGCGTCAATACCTTTCCGGTGCGCGTCCGTTGCGGTTGCCCTTCAGGCTGATCCCCTGATCGAAAGCGTCAATCACGCTGACCGCGGTTGTCTGGAATGTGGGGAAGTTTGCCCGCGATCCGGCATCGCTGATCTGGCGACTGATCGTGACAAGCGTTCCGTCGCGCCCACGCCGCTCGCCGTAAGGGACGATCGTGCTGCCGGGAACCGGGCGGATGAGAGACGTTCGCTGCACCTGATTGAGCGGAAACTTCACGTTGCGAACGGCCTTTGCACAATCGGCAAAGCTGCTCGCGCGCGACCCGTAGAATTTCATCGCCACCCAAAGCGCCATCAAAGTAGAATCTGTTCCGTAAGATGCCGTATCGCCGGTGCCCCAAGCATTTATCGCCGTCATTGCATCGGAAAACGGATCGAGCACCTCTTTGCGGCTGGCTGTGCAACTAAATCGCACGGTCGGGCTGCCCAGGATGGTCCGCATGATCGTGTAATTGATCGGCGGTGTACCGGTGAAAACCACCGGAACGAACTGGATCGGGTCTATCGTGAAGAACTGCGACATGCGACCGTCCTGAGACGTCAAGGTCACCGCAGCATGGTCGAACGGCATCGTCGATACCGACCGCCCGTTCGAAAGCAGCGTGAAGCGGATGCTGACCTGGCTCCACAGATAAACGCGCAAGGACGCAGTCAATGGCTTTGGTTCGTTAGGCATGGTTGCTCCGGTACACTGACACCCAACACGGCATGCCTACTCAGATTGTACCGTAGCAATTCAGTACCAAATAGCTGTGACCTACGACACGAAAGGGCGCTGTTCGCGCATCTCGGCCTTCTTACCCCTCTCCCGGCCAGGGGAAGCGCTTGGCGACTCGGATCATCCCGGCGAGGGCTGGGGAGTGGCGGCGGCCAGCGACGGTGACCAGTGCGACGGAGCGGGAAATCTTCGGGTCTTTCAGCGGGCGGGTGCCGATACCGTCCAGCATCGGCAGGTGCTCGGGCATGATCGAACAGCCCAGCCCCGCGACGATCATCGCCTGCACCCAGTCCTCGCGCTCCGAGGTATAGCGCACGTTGACGCCGAGGGATCGGGTGTGGCCCATGGCGTTGTAATATTCAACGAATTCGCAATTCAGCCGCATGAGATAGTCGATGCCATCCAGTTCCTCGATCGGCACCGCATTGCGGCGCTGGAATGCGTGGCCCGCCGGGAAAGCGATCATGTAGCGCTCGGGATAAAGCGGCATGGCATGGAGCGAATCGGGCAGCGCGGGCATGGCCATCAGGGCGACATCCAGCTCGCCCTTGCCCATCGCCGCGACCAGCTTTGCGCCCGATGCCTCGTGCAGTTCCATCTCCAGCCCGTGTATCTCGGTACGAAGGCGCGAGAGAAAACCGATCATCCGGGTGGGCGCGATGGTGGACATGACGCCGAGGCGAATCCGCACGGTCTCGTCATTGCGAAAACCGGCGGCATCGTGGCGCGCGGCGGCGGTGGCCTCGGCGACCAGCTCGATATGCGGTTTGATCCGGCGGCCCAGCTCGGTGAGGATGGTGTGATTGCGCTCGCGGTGGAACAGCGGGCCGCCATACTCCTCCTCCAGCTTTTTGATCGCAGTGGTCAGCGAAGGTTGCGAGACATTGCACGCCTCGGCGGCGCGGGTGAAGTTCTGGGCCTCGCACACGGCGAGGAAGTATCGGACCTGATGCATTTCCATAGCCTATGTCTCTCATATTCCCGTATTTCGCACCAGACACGCCCAATAACGGCGGTGTGAGCGCCTGAAACATAGGTTTCACCTATGAAACCCACAGGCAAACGATATTTCAGTTCGCCAGCGCGATCCGGCATCAAGGGGTCATCGAAACAACGGATCACAGGAGAGACACCATGGCCAACCTCGTCATCACCGGCATCGCTACCGCAGCCGTCGCGCTTGCCATCACCGCCAGCCTCGCGACCCCGTCCGTGGCCATGTCCTTCAGTGAGTATAACGCATCCGCCGCGCCGCTGGGCAGCCGTGCCGAGGTTGGCGAGCTGTTCTCGGGCCGCCTGCTGGCCGAAGACAACCGCCGTGCTCGCCACGCCGAGCAGCTTGAAGCCCTGCGCCGGGGCGAGCCTCTGGCCCAGCCCATCGTTCAGGTGCCCAGCGCCGATGCGGCTCGTCCGATCTCGCTGACCCTGCCGTTCTGATCAACCCAGCCTTTTCACTTCATCCCATCAAGGAGAAACACCATGTTCCGCAAGACCATCGCCATCGCCGCCCTCGCCGCCACCCTCGCCACCGCCGCCTTTGCCGAAAGCGCCCCGCGCAGTGGCCAGTTCACCGGTGCCTCGAACCACGTTACCTCGGGCGGTGTGACCGTCAGCCATGACGGCACCGGGTATATCGTGCAACTCGGGCCGCAGTTCTTCCTCGA
>CALGNO010000106.1 GCA_937958625.1 uncultured Neomegalonema sp. | reverse complement strand
GGCTATCTCTACCTCGTGAACCCGGCGGCGGTGTTCTGGCTGGGTGCCGCGATGGCGGGGGTGTCGCTGGTCCTGGCCCGCCTGGTCCCGCGTCATCCCGAACCGGGGACAGAGACGATACTCGGCGCACGCATCGCTGTCCCGGCGGAGTAATCAATCGCAAAACGCTTGACGTCGGCTCTGGCTCTCGCCACATGAGGCGAAAGCGCAAACGAGAGACCCCCCATGCCAAAGATCACCTATATCGAGCATTCCGGCACCGAACATACCGTCGATCTGGCCGAGGGCCTGACGATTATGGAGGGGGCGGTGAACAACGGCATTCCGGGGATCGAGGGCGATTGCGGCGGGGCCTGTGCGTGTTCGACATGCCATGTCTATGTCGACCCAGCCTGGACCGACAAGCTCAAGGAACAAGAAGACATGGAAGTCGACATGCTCGATTTCGCGTATGAGCCGAAAGAAAACTCCCGCCTTGGCTGTCAGGTTCCTGTCACCGCCGAAATGGATGGCATGGTCGTGCGGATGCCCGAGAAACAGCTTTAGCTTCGGCGTCAGCAGACCCTAAAGCCGCCCCGCACTCGATGCGGGGCCTCGCTGGGTTCTGCGAAGTCTGACTATTCGTCCCCTCACGCCGAATGGCGCAGAACCCACTCCGTCAGCAGGGCCTTTTCAAACGCCTTCGACCGGCTGGCCCAATTGCGGGCGGCGCGCGGGTTGGCGTCGTAATACGGCTCGAATTGTGCGTTCAGAATTTCGCGGCTCTTATCCTCGTTGGAAAGGATCGCATAGGTCATTTTTCGGCCCGCAACCGTGATGAACCCCGCCAATCCATGCACGAAATGCATCGAGCCGGTCTTGCCGTGAATCCGGTGTTCGGGCGGCTCTTGGCCGATGGGCAGGCCCATATAGGCGGCGTCCATCGTCCGGTCGTTGAACCGGCTGATATACAGATCACCCCAACGGTTACTGCCCTCGCGCAGGATATAGGCAAGCTGCCGGGGCGTGCTGCGCGAGCGCACGGACAGGCCCGAATGGTTCTCCAGCGAAAACCCGTTCCAGCCGCCACCGCCGATGCCACCCACTTCACTTACGATCCGTTTCGCGGTCAGGCCGGCGGCGGCGCGGATGCTGCGCGGACGACCTCCGGCAGCATACCCGGCAGAGGCACCCAGCGCTTCGGCGGTCAGATTATTCGAAAAGCGCATCATGCCGCGCAGCAGGATCTGAAGCTGATCGCTGGCATGGCGTGCCACCTCTCGGCCCTTCGCGGTCTCCGTCGCCGGTTCGGATTGCGGCAGGGTAATGCCACTGGCGGCGCAGATTTCGCGAAAGACCCCCGCCGTAAATGCCCCGGGTAAGCGCACGGGCAGCCAGCGTTTGCCAGAGCCGGAGAGCAACTGTTGCCGCACCGTCCAAACCTCGGAAGTCTCGGCCATCTGGTGACTGAAATCGACGCCGCCCTTGCTGACCGCGATGCCGACCGAGGGGGCACGGATCACATGACCGTCGGAGACGGCGGCGACCTTTGCGTGCAGCAGGCCGCTGGTGCGCTGCCAACTCAGCCTCACGCGGTTATAGTTGAGGTTCAGCCCGCCCATGCTGGGGTTATAGGGCGCTTGCCAGGGTTGGTTCTTGTCCAGCCATGCCGCTTCGGGTAGTGCCGCGGCATTATAGATAAAGCGACCGGTGATGCCCACGATCCCGGCGGCCCTCAGCTGCGCTGCCATATCGATCAGATGAGACGCGTCGAGGCTGGGATCGCCCCCGCCTACCAGATGCAGGTCGCCATTCAGAATACCGGTTTTGACCGGGCCATCGGCGAGCAGACGGGTAACGAAGCTGCCCCCCGCACCATGCTCGGCCAGCGCCACGAAGGAAGCGGGGATTTTCGACAGCGACGCGGGGATCATCAGCGCATCGGCATTGCGCTCTTCGACGACCTGTCCACTTTCGTCATCGACGAGAATAAAGCCAAAGCGACCGACAGGCGCGCTATCGGCCAAAATGGCCTCGGTGCCCCGCGCCTGCACCGATGTCGCCCGCGCCCGCGCCGGGGCTGGCACCAGCGCGAGCGCCCCTGCGCTGGCAATCATATTCCGTCTTGTTATCATGAAGTTACCACTTTCCCGCAGCGCGGATTGCGGTTGATGACTGGGTGCGCATCGGATGCGATAGAAGGGTCCAGCACGGCGCTGAACGCCAGGGCAGGGCGGTGGCACGGCGGGCATCGAGACGGTAATCGGCAAAGCGCGCCGCGGCGATGGACAGTCCGGCCCGTACCTGATGACCGGGGCGGGCGAGCACGGCGATGGGCACGGTCGTGAAAATCTCGACCCAGCGATTCCAGCGGTGAAACTCGACCAGATTGTCTGCGCCCATCAGCCATACGAACCGTACTCCGGGATAGCGGCGCAAAAGGGCGCGCAACGTGTCTGCGGTATATCGCGTGCCAAGGCGGGTCTCAAGGTCGGTTACCTCGATTTCGGGACGGCCATCAATCAACGCCTCCGCCGCGCTGATCCGCCGCCCAATATCGGCTGGGCCGCGCTGTTTCAGCGGGTTTCCGGGAGAGACCAGCCACCAGACCCGGTCCAGCCCGATCCGGCGCAGGGCAACTTCCGAGATATGCAGATGCCCCTCATGGGGCGGGTCGAAGGAGCCACCGAGCAGACCAATGGTCATGCCCGGAACGGCAACGGGACGACGGTCGGTCATGAAAAAGGCCCTCCGGAAACCCGGAGAGCCGTATCATCCTTCAGACCATTCGTCAGGCCCGAAACCACGCCTTACATGGCGCAGGCGAACTGACCATTGCTGGACAACTGAATCAGCGAACCGCCCCGGTTCATACAGTCGAGAAGCGCCGGGTCTTCGACGTTGTTCACGCCGTCATAGCCGGTATCGAGGCCGGTCGGCGTCACATACTGCGACGATGCCGCCTGCTGACCCAGCGGGCCCTGGCCATTCGACGTATCGACTTCGCAGCGATAGGCGAGATCCTGACCCTGCTTGGCAATACCGCCATTGGCATAACAAGAGCGCAGCGATCCGTCGCCACCGCTCATGTCGATCAGCTGTCCGGTGCCCGGAAAGGCATTGACCTGCTGAATATTGGTGACGTCGATCGGTGCGATCGTCATGGCCCGCTCACCCGTTTGGGGTACATGGACGACGACTTCGGACGATCCCACTACGGTTGCACCGACAGAACCCGGCGACAGAACGCCAAGATTTTCTGCGAACGCGGGACCGGCAACAAGCGACAGCCCAAGGGCGGCAATGGCCGCTTTGGTTACTTTTCTCACGGAATTCTCCTGCCTTTAGATTTATGTTGGCGCGGCTCCCATCGCGTCAGACGGCGGTTGGTTAATTCAACAACCCGCACGAAGCAAATGATCACTGCACGGTTGCAGTTAAGTAAACAAAATGAGGCGAAATCAGGGGAGAAGGCAAAAAACGTTGCAGGAGCAGGGGGTCGTCGCGGTTCCATCGAGTGAAAACCGAGCGATTAAGGCAGGAAATATGGCGAAGGGATGCGTCAGAATGTCGCGCATTTGTCAGCAACAATGTGCTTTCAAGGTGCAAAAATGCACAAAAGACAAACTGAAAAAGAGAGAATCATCCGACCCTAAAGGTAGAATCGGATGCTCTTGTTTTACCTCAGAGGTCGAAACAGGCGATCCGTCCGGCGGGCAGCGGAATTTCAATGCCGCCGGAGGCTTTGCAGGCTTCACTGTCTGCCGCCGTCCACGCACCGGACTCCTTCAGGTTGCCGCTGTCGATGACATAGACGGTGTCCTGGCCATCGCTGAGAGGCTCGGATTCGCGATAGGATTGCTCCAGCGGTGCGCCAATAAGCAGTTTCCCGCGTGCATCGGAAACGATGCTGCTGGGCGGTGCGGTAAAGTCGTCTGGGTCGGTGGCGGGGGCGGCGACCGGCGTGCTGGCCGCGACCGCAGGGGCCGACGAGGTGACGGTGGTCGTCGTGGTAACTGTCTGAGCGGATGCCGCAGCGGTGCCGAACAGCACGGCCATACCGGCAAGAATTGTCTTCACTGACATAGTGACCTCCATAAAAAGTTAAGCTGGATGAAGTCACCCGGCGTACCCAGAAGCAACGATATGCCGTTTCGTTCCCGCCATTCGGTTAAAAAACTTGGCCCCTGTGGCCTGACGGTCGCTATTAGCCCTGAAACTATACAGTGTACGGTCAAATATCCCGAGTTTCCGGGCGTCTCGTGCCGCTGCAATGCATCGCCGCAACCGTTTGCGTTTCGGCACCCCCCCCGATAGAACGCGCCAGTATTTTCCAGACTTTCAGAGAGGGACAGCGGCATGGCCGAGAAATTCGTCTATTACATGGATGGCGTGTCGAAAACCTACCCGGGCGGTAAACCCGTTTTCCAGAATATCCGCCTGTTCTTCTACCCCGGTGCCAAGATCGGCGTGATCGGCAACAACGGCGCCGGTAAATCGACCCTGCTGAAAATCATGGCCGGGATCGACAAGGACTTTACCGGCGAGGCCTGGGCCGACAAGGGCACCCGCGTCGGCTATCTGCCCCAGGAACCGCATCTCGACGAGGGCAAAACCGTCCGCGAAAACGTCATGGACGGCGTTGCCGAGAAAAAGGCGCTGCTCGACCGCTTTAACGAGGTCGCCATGAAGGTCGCCGAGGACTACTCCGACGAACTCATGGAGGAAATGACCACCCTCCATGACAAGATCGACGCCCAGAACCTCTGGGATCTCGACAGCCAGATCGACGTGGCCATGGAGGCCCTGCGCTGTCCTCCCGACGATGCGGATGTGAAGACCCTCTCGGGCGGCGAGGCGCGCCGGGTCGCACTCTGCAAACTGCTGCTCGAAGCGCCCGATATGCTGCTCTTGGACGAACCGACCAACCACCTCGACGCCGAGACGATCGCGTGGCTGCAAAAGCACCTTCAGGATTATGCCGGGGCCGTGCTGTTGATCACCCACGACCGCTATTTCCTCGACAATATCACGTCATGGATTCTCGAACTCGACCGGGGCAAGGGCATCCCGTGGGAGGGCAACTACTCCTCGTGGATGGAGCAAAAGGCCAAGCGGCTGGAGCAGGAAGAACGCGGCGAAAAGGGTCGCCAGCGCGAAATGGCGCGCGAGCTGGAATGGGTGCGCTCCTCTCCCAAGGCACGGCAGGCAAAATCCAAGGCCCGCCTCAACGCCTATGAGGAAATGGCCAGCCAATCCGAACGCGAGCGCGTAGGCCGCGCCCAGATCATCATCCCCAACGGCCCGCGCCTCGGCAGCAAGGTGATCGAGGTCGACAATATCAAGAAGTCCTACGGCGACCGCCTGCTTATCGACGGCCTGAGCTTCTCGCTGCCCCCCGGCGGCATCGTCGGCGTCATCGGCCCCAACGGAGCGGGCAAGACCACGCTGTTCCGTATGCTGACGGGACAGGAACAGCCGGATGAGGGCAGCGTGACCTTCGGCGACACCGTCCAGATGGGCTATGTCGATCAAAGCCGCGATGCGCTTGATCCGAACAAGACCGTCTGGGAAGAAATCTCCGGTGGCGGCGAGGTCATCACCCTCGGCGATGCCGAAATGAACAGCCGCGCCTATGTCGGGGCGTTCAACTTCAAGGGCGGCGACCAGCAGAAGAAGATGACCATGCTCTCGGGCGGCGAGCGCAACCGCGTTCACATGGCCAAGCTGCTGAAAGAGGGCGGCAACGTCATCCTGCTCGATGAACCGACCAATGACCTCGACGTCGAAACCCTGCGCGCGCTGGAAGACGCTCTGCTCAACTTCGCCGGCTGCGCCGTGGTCATCAGCCACGATCGCTGGTTCCTAGACCGCATCTGCACCCACATGCTCGCCTTTGAGGGCGACAGCCATGTCGAATGGTTCGAAGGCAACTTCGAGGACTACGAAAAAGACAAAATCGAACGCCTCGGCCCGGATTCGGTGGAGCCGAAGCGGATCAAGTACAAGAAGTTCGCGCGGTAGGGTAGGGTGTCGTCGAACATGACAGGCTGTGTTTGTTCGATGATTGCTCCTTGCTGCGGTGTTATCGCTTGATCGTCTGCGGCTTGCACGCCATACTGGTATTATGTTTAGTTTCGCTAAGTCTCAGGTTGCTGATTTAAATGCGCGAAGCGAAGAGGCGTTCTATGTACGCCTTGATCGTTATTTAAGCGTCGAAGCTCCCGGTTATACTGCGGATGTGAAGACGCTGGTGTCTGACGCACGCAGTTTTGGTCTTTTGTCCGAGCGTGAACTGGCCATGTATGTCCTCCACAAGGTTGTAACAGATGAGAGTCCGATCCACGGTTTGCGTTGTAAGCCAAAGGGATTGGATGAAACTGTTCCGCTGTTCCGCTGTTCCGCTGTTCCGCAGTTCCGCAGTTCCGCAGTTCCGTTTGCGCTTTGACCGCGAAATGCGCGCGTGGATGAAGTTCGGTGGATTTGATCCGATATGACGGTATTTTCTAACAGCGTCCCTGGTGCTATCCAGTCATGCGTTGCAAATGCTGCGCTTTGCGATGAGATGGCGCGTCAACTGTCTGAAATGGATGAGGCAGCGAAATACGCGGTGCTGTCGCAGGATGTATACGCGATCAATGATGACGACCTCAAAAATCCACCGCCACCGGCGGGCTGGACTCGCAAGGGTCAAGACCATGATGAGATGCGCAAATTGCTTCAGCGCGATATGACTGACGCGCAGATCGATAATATGTTCGCGCCGAAGGGCAGCACGTATCGTGCGATGCTTTACGAAAATACCGAGACCGGCGAACTGGCTTTGAGTTATCGCGGAACTCAAACCCAAAAAGACTGGCTTGAAAACGGACGCCAGGGTCTGGGTCTTCAATCGGATCACTATCGAAGAGCGATGGAGCTGGCCGAGGAAATTGACATTGCGGCTGAAATGAACGGACAGGATTTGAGCATTACCGGCCATTCTCTTGGTGGTGGTATGGCGAGTGCTGCTTCGGTGGTTACGGGCCGCAAGGCCGTCACGTTCAACGCCGCCGGAGTTCATCCGGATACGGTTCCAGATTACGATCTGGCAGGCGCGCGTAAAAATATCACCAGTTATGTTGTGGATGGTGAAGCACTTAATCACCGGGTTCAGGACAATCGCGACATTATCCGCGGTGCTGCGTCTTACGGGGCTGGTGCTGCCGGTCAGGCCGTCGCCGGACCGTTGGGTGGAAGGGCGGCGGCGATCAGCACCCGTTACGCCCTGAGAGATGCGATTCCAGAAAATGCAGGTCGTCGAGTTGCTCTTCCAGATACGACCACCAGCCCCAGTCGCGCTTGGTACGATCCACGACAGATTTCCGATGCCGCGATCGGCTGGCTTGGTATCGAGCAGCACGGTATGCTGGCAGTTGAGGACGGTATCGTCGCCAAGCGTGCCGATCTTGAAGCCCAGATGGCGGCGGCGGGATGCTGAAAAAAACCAGACGATGGGCACTGCTTGTACTTACGTTGCCAGTCTTTGTGAATTCTGCCTGTGGAGGGCCCGATATGGCCTCGCCGAGCGACTATTTCGATACTCAAGCCGAAAAGAGGATGGCCGACGCTGTCGCAAAGGGCGACCTAACGACTGCGCGCGCATTGCTTTCGAGTGGCGAGGTGGCACCCGATACAGTAGGGCGTGATGAACTAGGCCTTTTGCAGATCGCGATCGAAGCCGATCAGCGAGCAGTATTCGATCTGCTTATTGAGACAGGCGCGGTGGGAAATCCGAAGGCCGCGGCGACGGGCCATGCGATGTATCAGGCGACAGTAGATTCCGATGACTATTATTTGACGCGTCTGCATCAAGCCGGTGCGTCCCTTGATAACTTCGGAGCAGGGGAATTGTTGCTGCTATCCGCTGGGCGTTCGCAGATTCCTGGTCGCATGGATTACTATATCCGAAATGGTGCCGATCTCGATGCGAAGACCAACTTTGGCGGAACAGCAGCGCTTTCTCTAGCGACCACGACAGATTATCGGGATGTCTTGACTCTTCTGGACGCTGGGGCCTCTCCTTGGGCCGCGACACCGAATGGCCAAACGATTGGATTCTGGCTCGAACGAGCAAAGACCAAGCCTGCATGGAAGCCGCGACCTGAGACCATCGCAGTGCGTGACAAAATTATTGAAAAACTGCGCGCAGCCGGTGTTCCGCATCCGCCTCCGCCCCCAATTGAGGTTAAGCGGCGGTTAGAAGAGGGAAGTTGGGGGCCGAACTGACCCCCTCACTTCCCGTCCCGAACCTGCTCTCGCAACTGTTCGGCCACGTCGGTCAGATACCCCGAAACCGTGCGGAGCAGGCTCATGGCGGCTTCGGGGTCGCTGCCGATGACTTCGGTGAATTCTGCTGCCCCGATACGCAGGCCGCGTACGTCTTCGCGGGCGATCAGGTCCAGGGTGCGCGGGGATCGTTGGATGACGGAGAGGTCGCCGATCAGGCGTCCGGGCACGACGATGCTGGCCTCGAACTCCATCTCGTCGACGTCATTCCAGTGCAGTTGTGCGCTGCCGGACGTAATCAGATAGGCGGCATCAGCCTTTTGACCCTCGCGAAAGATATAAGCGCCCTTCGGCGTTTCGAACCACTGCGAGGCGAAGGCGAGCAGGCGCAGTTGTGACCGTGGCAGGGTGTCGAACAGCGACGCGCGAGACAGCTCGGCGATTTTCTGGGCCAGATCGCTGCGCCCTGCGCTGTCCTCGACCGACAGGGTCTCGTCGCCTTCAATCTTGCCGGATGCAATCTCGAACACGTGGTCGAAATCGCTCGGTTGTTCGATTGTCGGTTCGATGTGGATAATGGCGGCCTCGGGCAACAGATCGCGCACCCGGTCGCGCAGGGCGAGGCGCTCATGGGGCGGATGGGTCTGCATGGCTTGATCCAGCACAAGGATATCGGGCCGGCGGATCGCCGCGCGCACAAAGGAAATCCGTTCGAGGGCAATGGTCGACTGGTTGCTGCCGCCCGAGGTTATACCGATATCGCCGATCAGGGCGGCGACTTCGTTCCGGAGGCCGTTCTTGATCAGCAACTCGCCCATGACCTCGTGCAGCCGGTCGTCCTCGGCGGTTCCGGCGTTCGCAATGCGGCCAAATACGAGGTTTTCCAGCACGGTAAGCCCCTCGACGAACGTGTCCTCGTTCAGTGGCGAGAATGTTTGCGACCCCCATTCGCCGAGGGTGCCGTTGCCGCGCCGCCGCAACGCGACGATCTTGCGTTTCAGCTCGGACGGAAATGCCGCGCCGAAGACGCTGGCATTGAAGCAGAAGGGCAGGGCGCTGAGGAGCAAGCTGTCGAGGGCGCACAGGGATTCGATGCCGCCACTGGCCCGGCGGTTGTTGATCCGCTCCAGCCACTCGAACAATTCTGGCTGTAGGCCAAGGCGGCGGAACAGCGGGTGGCTGGTGCCGACGGAGTCGAACGTCACCGCGATCACGGCGAGAATATCGGCCCCCAGCGCCAGCACATCCTCGGCCAGTCCTGTTTCCTCCAGAAAATGCGCGAAGTCCGGGTCGCGGGCCAATGCCTCCGGCTCCAACCGTTGCTTGGCGATGGCGTAGAGGATGTTGCCGCCGATGGCCTGTCCCTCGTTGAACCGGTCGGGATCAAAGCGGTGGACGGCGCTTTCCAGGTCTTCGGCGTCGATCAACGCCCAGGCGACGGGCCGCAATTCTGCCAGGCGCTCGGCCAGACGGGGGTTGAAGGCCGGATCAAAGGCGACGTCGAGGCCGCGCTGGAACAGAAAGTCATAGGTGCCCAGCGTCTCGGTGATCCGGTGCCACCATTCATAAAGGTCTGCTTCATTCTTGAAGCCGCCGGTTTCCAGGTCGAGCCAGGGCACATCCGGGCGATCCTGGCTGTTGCCGACACGGCGGGCCTCGGCCAGCGCCACCTTTGCCTCGTCGGTCAGGTCGGGCAGCAGCGCTGGCAGGGTACGCAGGGGCAGGCGGGTATTGTCCTCGATATTGCCCTTGAACAGGTAAGGTTTGCTGCTCGACACCCCGATCCGGGCGGAAATCGCGCCTTGGTGCAGGGTGTTGAGGTCGTGGCCGCCGATCAGCACGCGGCCCCGGCTCGGCAGGATCGTGCGCGAGAGCACCTGGGCAATCGCGCGGCGTTCGACGGCGTTGGCGGCGGCAAAGGCAACGCTGGCACCCTCGGGGATCGTCAGGCTCAGATCATCGAGAATGACACTGCCATCGGGGTCACGGACGGTGACGTTCTCGAACACGATCAGGCCGTTCAGCCGGGGATAGCTCTCGGGCCTGCCCTCGATCAGCGCCGCGTCGATCATGCCCGGCGGGTCGAACCGGTCGATGATCGTGTCATAGCGCACGCTCATATCCTGGGTCTGGTTGTAATAGGCCAGCAGTTCTTTCCACGGCGAAGACAGGTCTTTATAGGCGGCCAGCGCCGCGACCAGCGCGCCGAGGGTCAACTGTCCCTCGATCACCAGATACCCGCCGACGGAAAAGAACAGGAAGGGCGTCATCTGAGAGATCAGATTGTTGACGAACTTCATGAAGTACTTTTTTTCGTAAATCCGGTGCCGGATCGTGAACAGGCGGCCAAGGCTGTCGGTATAATGGGCGAGGGTATAGGGAATGGCCCCATTCGCGCGCAGGTCTTCGACCCCGGCCACGGTCTCGCCAATGCGCTCGGAAAAATTGCGGACCTCGCGCACCCTCTGCATGTTCAGGGCGTTGACCTGTCGTTGCAGCTTCGGGATCAGCCATGCCTGTAGCGGGATCAGCGCAATCGAGGCGAGGCCCAGCCAAAAGCTCTGCACGAACAGAAAGCCGAGGATCGTCAGCATTTGTCCGGCCTGAAACACCGGTTGCGCCAACGCATCGCCCATTAGCCCGCCCAGCGGTTCGGCCTCTGATGTGACGATGGAAACCATCTCGCCCTGGGACGTGCGCCGGAAATGCGGCAGGGGAAAGCGCAGCACGCGAGAGATTAACTGATAACGGAACCGCCGCAGCAGGCGCTCGGCCAGGATGCCCTTCATCGTGTTCAGGCGCATCTTGGCGATGCCCCAGGCCAATACCGCCCCAAGGAACATGAAGCAAAGCAGCAGCAGATATTCGATCTGGCTGAACTGCCAGCCGAGGACGTCGATCGCGTCCGACTCCGCCCCTATCGCCTCGTTGATGATGCGCTTTGGCAGCTCGAGGGTGACGTAGAGGATGGGAAAGGTCAGCACCGTCAAGAACAGCAATACGATCTGCTGTCTCTTACTGTACTTCCAGACATAGGAAAGAAGGGTGCGTTCCATTGTCGATTATATGTGTCGGGGGCGGATCGGTGTCGATTGAATTTTGTTCGATTTATGCGTGATTGGCTTGCGCACCGCCTTTGTCTATCCCCAAAGGGCAGGGCTTGGCGGCTGAATTACGCTGCCGTCGATCTGCAAGGGCGGGTCGCGATCTTCGGCCAGCAAAAGCGGCCCATCGAGATCGGCAAAGGCGCAGCCCTGCGCGACGATCATCGCCGGGGCCATGGCGAGGGATGACCCGACCATGCAGCCGGTCATCACCGCAAATCCGGCATCGCGGGCCGCTGCACGCAGTTTGAGCGCCTCGGTCAGGCCGCCGGTCTTGTCCAGCTTGATATTCACCATGTCGTATTTCCCGGTCAGCGCGTCCAGCGACGCCGAGCTATGGCAGGATTCGTCCGCACAGACCGGGATCGGGCGCTCGATGCCTGCAAGCGCGTCGTCCTCGCCCGCGGGCAACGGTTGCTCGACCAGCGCAACGCCCAGGCGTTTCAGGTCAGGCACCAGCGCAGTATACCCCTCGGCGCTCCAGCCTTCGTTCGCGTCGACGATGATTGCGGCATTCGGGGCACCGGCGCGGACGGCCTCCAGCCGTTCAAGATCACCCTCGCCGCCGAGTTTGATCTTGAGAAGGGGCAGTGCGGCGTGTTTGCGCGCCTTTTCCCGCATGGTCTCAGGGTCTTCCAGCGACAGGGTAAAAGCGGTCCTCACCGGCCCCAGCGGCGGTAACCCCGCCAGTGCCGTGATGCTCTGGCCTGTGGACTTCGCCTTCAAATCCCAGAGGGCGCAGTCGAGGGCATTGCGCGCGGCCCCCGGCGCGCCTTGTTGCAGGGCGCTTAGCGGGTCGGGCTCATTTGCGATCCGCGCCGCCATTTCGGCGATCTGAGCCAGCACACTCTCGACCGTCTCGCCATAGCGTTTATACGGAACACACTCGCCCCGGCCCCGATGGGTGCCATCGCTTGCCACGACGGTGACGACCTCGGCTTCGTCCCGTGAACCGCGCGAAATCGTAAAGGTTTCGCGCAGACGAAAGCGATGAACGCTCGCGGCGACGTCGATCATTCGAGGGCATCCACGATCCGCGCCACACCGGTTCGCACCGGATCGACGGTCGGCAGGCCAAAGCGATCTTCGGTCGTTGCCAGATAGGCGAGCGCCTCTTCTTCGGACAGGTGATGGGTGTTCACTGAAATGCCGACAAATTTCGCATCGGGGTTTGTCAGATGGGCCATTTGCAACGCAAAGGGCATCAGATCGGCAATTTCCGGCACCGGAAAATCGGGCAGGTTGCGCATATGGGCGCGAGTGGGTTCGTGGCAAACCACCAGCGCATCCGCCTGCGACCCGTGGATCAGGCCCGTCGTCACCCCGGCATAGGCGGGATGGAACAGCGAGCCCTGACCTTCGATCAGATCCCAGTGGTCGTCGTCATTCGCGGGCGCTAGCCCCTCGATGGCACCCGCAATAAAATCCGCGATCACCGCATCCAGTGGCACGCCGGAGCCGGTAATGAGAATCCCGGTCTGGCCCGTGGCGCGGAAATCGGCGTTCCAGCCCCGCGCGCGCATCTCTTTTTCAAGCGCAAGGGCGGTGTACATCTTGCCACAGGAGCAATCTGTGCCGACGGGGAGCAGGCGTTTTCCGGGGCGTTTCGCGCCGCTGCCGACCGGATAGCTTTCGGTGGGGTGGCGGACATCGAAGAGCGATCGGCCCCTGCGGGCGGCGGTTTCGGCCAGTTGCGGCACATCGGCGAGTTTATTGTGCAGGCCCGCCGCAATGTCCATGCCCGCCTCAAGCGCTTCGGTCAGCAGGGCGATCCAGTTATCAGCGATGAAGCCGCCGCGATTGGCGACGCCGACGACCAGCGTTCCGGCCCCTTTTTCCATCGCTTCCGCGATTGTCATGTCAGGGATGCCGAGATCGGCTTTACAGCCCTCAAGGCGCAGCTGGCCAACCGCATTTTCGGGCCGCCAGTCAACGATACCCTGAGCGACTTTGGCGGCGAGCGCGTCATGGGCGTCGCCCAAGAACAGCAAGTAAGGTGTTTTGAGCATGATAAATCCCCCGATTTTCGACGGCAGGGAGGCATAAGACTGTCTCGCAGGTCCAGTATTTTTTTGCGCTGGACCCTGAATCGGCCCGTCGTGGGGCCAAGCCCGCCAGATATGCGCCCGAACAAGACATGCGCTTGAACCTGTGCTATCCGGACGTGCAGATTTTTCGGGGAGAATACGATGCGCAATTTGGGAACACAGCCTGTTTATCAAGTCGGCTACGGGGCGATGAATATCTCGCACGGGTATAAGCCAAAGCAAGATGATGAAACCTGTGAGCGGATGCTGAACCGCGCGCTTGACCTCGGGTACACGCATATCGACAGCGCCGCCGTTTACGGCCACGGTCATAACGAGACGATGATCGGTAAATACCTCGCCCACCGGCGCAGCGATTACGTGCTCGCCAGCAAATTCGGGTTTGTGAGCGATGCGGGGGACGGCAAGCCCGGTATCTCTAACCACCCTGCCGAAATGCGCCGCGCTTGCGAGGCGAGCCTGTCAAAGCTGAAAACCGATGTGATCGATCTTTACTACGTGCATCGCTGGGATCGGGTGACGCCGATTGAGGAGGTCGCCGGAGAGATGGGGCGGCTGATCGATGAGGGGAAAATCCGGCAATACGGGTTGTCTGAGGTATCCGCCGGGACGATCCGCACCGCCCATGCCGAGCGGCCCTGTGCCGCTGTGCAGTCGGAATATTCGCTATGGACGCGCAATCCTGAGATTGCGGTGATCGATACCTGTAAGGAGTTGGGGATCACATTTGTCGCGTTCAGCCCGCTGGCACGGCAGTTCCTGACCGGAAAACTGCCCGCGACGCCCGACATCAAGGAAGGCGATTTGCGCTATGGGATGCCGCGTTTCGAGGGAGAGGCGTGGGAGAAGAATGCGCGCTTGCTTGGCGAATACGGGCGGATTGCCGAGGAAGCCGGATGCTCAATGGCGCAGTTGGCGGTGGCGTGGACGCTGGCCAAGGGCGATCATATTATCCCGATTCCGGGGACTGCGGACATTGACCATCTTGAGGAGAATATCGGCGGAGGCGAGGTCGATCTGAGCGATGACCTCGTTGTGCGGCTGGATGATCTTATCAATCAGAACACTGTCACCGGAGGGCGCTATACGCCGAAAATGCAGGCTACGGTCGGGACTGAGGATTTTCCGGCCTGAGATGGGTCGTGCTGAGATTGGCCCTGATGAATGCGCAGGCCCGATCAAGTGAGGCCCGCGCCTCCGGCAGAATCGGGGCGAAGAACTCGACGGCGTGGGGGGTGTTTTCGGTGAGGTGAAGCTGCACCTCGCCGCCCGCGTCGCGGAGTTTTTGCG
>CALGNO010000105.1 GCA_937958625.1 uncultured Neomegalonema sp. | reverse complement strand
GCCGGGCGCAAGGTGCCGAAGGCCTTCGAGGCGGTGCTGGCGATTGCGTGGTTCTGGTTTGTCGGCGCGACATTTCTCGCGCTGCTGCCACCCTATGCCAAGGAATCCCTGCGCGGGGATGAGAACGTGTTCATCCTGTTGCTGGCGACGTTTTCGATTGGCGTGGCGGTGGGTGCGGTGCTGTGCGGGCGCATCTTTGGATCGGGCGCGCGGGTGCGCACTTCGGCCTGGGGAGCGGGGGGCATTGCGCTCTTTTCGGTGCTGCTATGGCTGGCAACGATGGCCTATGAGGCGCGGGTGACGAGCGGTGCAGGGCTGGGGGTTGCCGCGTTTTTAGCCGAGCCGAGCGCGTGGGCGGTGCTGGTTTGCTTTGCGCTGTTGGCGGCTTGCGCAGGGCTTTATCTGACGCCGGTGAATGTGGTGTTGCAGGTGGAATCGCCTCCGGGCGAGCGCGGGCGCTTTATCGCTTGTTCAAATGTCGTGGATGCGATCGCGATGGTGGGTTCGGCGGGCTTGTCTGCGGTTCTGATCGGGATCGGGCTGGGGCAAGCGACCATCTTCGCGTTGGTCGGTGGAACCGGGATTTTCGCGGCGATTTGGGCGCGGCGGCATGAGGCTTGAGGAGTGATCATTCTGGAATAGCCCAGAACTGTCGCTGCAACCAAGAAACGAGGCGTTCCGAGGGGTTATGCGCGGCGCTTCGCTTGCGCTGAACGGCGCTTGTCGACGCTTCGCGCCGACATCTCATCAGAAATTAGAAGGAGCCACCCATGCTCAAATACAGGCCCGGTGACGATGTCGACCCGCTGGAAGACTGGCCCTTCGATAACCCGGACAGCGACTATCGCATCACGCGCGGTGAGCCGAAAACGTCCGGACGGATCGACACGGGCGGTCCCGGGCACGCCACACGCTTCGGAATCTGGCGTTGTACCGAGGGCGCGTTCGACTGCACCGAACAAGGCGACGAGTTGATGACGATCCTGTCAGGCCAGTGCCGTCTGACCGACCACGCCACCGGCACTACCGTCGATCTGAAAACCGGCGACAGCTATTTCGTTCGCGATGGCAGCCGCGTGACGTGGGATGTGACCGAAGAGATCACCAAAGTGTTCTTCGGCCACAAACCCGGCGGTTATTGAGCAAGACAACGATATTCGGCTTTATCAAGAGCTCATCGCCCCTTGGAAACATCCTTCGAGACGCCTGCGTTGCAGGCTCCTCAGGATGAGGACAACTTCCTCACCCTAAGGAACGAGCGCAGCGAGTGTCTCGAAGGGTGCGAGGCCATTCATCAGCCCCGCCTTTCCGCGCCTCTCAATCCGCAAACGGGTCCGTCACCAGAATTGTGTCATCGCGCTCGGGCGAGGTCGAGAGCAGGGCCACGGGGGTGTCGATCAGCTCTTCCACGCGCTTGACGTATTTGATCGCGGCGGCGGGCAGGTCGGCCCAGCGGCGCGCGCCCTCGGTGGATTCGGACCAGCCGGGCAGGGTCTCATAAATCGGCTCGACCTTGGCCTGAAGCGCGGCGGCGGCGGGCAGGAAGTCGTATTCGCGGCCATCAATGCGATAGCCGGTGCAGATTTTCAGTTCCTCGAACCCGTCAAGCACATCCAGCTTGGTCAGGGCCACGCCCTTGATGCCGGAGATCGCCGCCGTCTGGCGCACCAGCGCGGCATCGAACCAGCCGCAACGGCGCTTTCGGCCCGTGACGGTGCCGAACTCCCGGCCCCGCTCGCCCAGCCGCTGGCCGACGGCATCGTCGAGTTCGGTCGGGAACGGTCCCGCGCCGACCCGGGTGGTATAGGCCTTCACGATCCCCAGCACATAGCCGACCGATCCCGGCCCCATGCCCGACCCCGAGGCGGCTTGTCCAGCGGTGGTGTTCGACGAGGTGACGAAGGGATAGGTGCCATAGTCGATGTCGAGCAATGCGCCCTGCGCGCCCTCGAACAGAATGCGTTTCCCGGCACGCCGGGCCTGATCCAGCTCGCGCCAGACCGGAGCGGCGAAGGGCAGGATGCGGGGGGCGATTTCCAGCAACTCGGCCTTCAGCGCCGCGCCATCGAGCGGGGCCTCGCCCAAGCCTTTGCGGAGCGGGTCGTGGTGAGCCAGCAGGCGGTCGATGCGGTCGTCCAGCGTTTGCTCATCGGCCAGATCGCCGAGGCGGATGGCGCGGCGGCCTACCTTGTCCTCATAGGCGGGGCCGATACCGCGCCCCGTGGTGCCGATCTTGGCCTTGCCCGCCGCCTCCTCGCGCAACCGGTCGAGGTCGCGGTGGACGGGCAGGATCAGGGGCACGGTCTCGGCGATTTTCAGCCGGTCGGGACCAACCTCGACCCCCAGCTCGGCAATACGCTCGATCTCATCCAGCAGCGCCCAAGGGTCCAGCACGACGCCCGACCCGATGGCCGATTGCTTGCCGGGGCGTACGATGCCCGAGGGCAGCAGCGACAGCTTGTAGACCTTGCCGTCGATGACCAGCGTATGGCCAGCATTATGCCCGCCCTGAAAGCGTACCACGACATCGGCACGCTCGCTCAGCCAGTCGACAATCTTGCCCTTGCCCTCGTCGCCCCACTGGGCGCCGACCACAGCCACATTCGTCATGAAGAATCCCCTGTATGACAGCCGGGAAGGTGTAGCCTATGGAGAGCCGAGGGGGAAAGCCCGGTTTCAGAAGTTTATCACCCGCCGCGATTCAATCCCCATCGGCATCGCCCATCGTGCCCTCGGCGGCGCGGCGACTGGGCTTGCGAGGGGTTCCGGGTTCGGCCATCTCGCTGGCCGCCCGGATCGCCTGAACGAGGTAGGAGGCGTTCTTGAGATTGACATCGGTTTGCTTGAACGGAATTTCGATGCCCTCCTCGCGGAACCGGCGTTCGATTTCGAAGTTCAGATCGCTGTGGGTCGACATGATCCAGTTCACGTCACGCAGGAACCCCCGCGCCTCGAAATCGAGCGAATCGGCCCCGAATCCCTTGAAGATCACCTGCGGCGGCGGGCGGCGCAGGACCATGGGATGCGCGCGCAGTATCTCCAGCAGCACCTTCTCGACCTTGCGCGGATCGGTGCCATAGGCAACGCCGACGGGCGCGATAACCCGGCCCATCAGGTCGCCATGGGTCATGTTCATCACCGCGCCCGAGATCAACTCGGAGTTCGGGACGATATAGCTGGCCTTGTCGAAGGTCTTGATCTCCGTCGAGCGGACATTGACCTTTTGCACCGTGCCGTGGGTGCCCGCGACCTCGATCCAGTCGCCGACCTTGATCGGGCGCTCGATCAGCAGGATGATGCCGGAAACGAAGTTGTTGACGATATTCTGCAACCCGAAACCGATACCGACACCGAGCGCGGCACCGAGAAACGCCAGATTCGTCAGGTCCAGCCCGCCCGCACTGATCGCCACCAGCGCGGCGATGAAAAAGCCGACATAGCCCAGACCCGCGACAATCGACGACCGCGCCCCGGTATCGAGCCGGGTGCGCGGCATCACCGTGCGGCGCATCACCGCCTGCACGATGCGGGTGACGAACAGCCCGACCCCGAAGACAAGCGCCGCAATCAGCAGGTCACCGGGGCGGAACGTGCTGTCGCCAATGGTGAAACCGTTGCTGATGCCGAAATAAATCTCGCCCAGATCGTCGCGCGTTGCGCCCCAGATCAGGGCCAGCACCGGCAGAGCCGCGAGGATCAGCAGGAAACCGACGAAGACGGGCAGCAGACCGCCATCCTTGTCACTTTCCTCGATCTTGGCCGTCCGGCTGTCGCGGGTCGCATCGGACAGGGCCGACATCCCCTCCTTGGCGACCGAAAAGAACAGCACTCCGGCGGCGAAAACGGCGGCGCTGAGCAGCGTATTGTAGAAAATAAATCGCGACAGGGCGAAGAACCCGGCAAAGGCCAACAGCGGCGAGACGATCGCCACGGCATAGGAAATGCGCCGCACCACCCTTCCCGCCCCGCGCGAAAGCCATTGCTCGGCATCCTCGGCAGCGGGGGCATCGCCCTCCGCCGGTGCGGCAACGACGTCGCTTTTGCCCGTCACCCGTGCGAACCGCCACAGGGCCAAGGCCCCACCGGTGATGATGGCCGCATTGATCACCGACAGCGCGGCCTCGGGCCAGCCCAGCAACTGACCGGTCTCGACCAGCGCGTGGTTCAAGGACATCGCCGTCGCGATGGTCATCGCATAATACGCCGCGAAGCGCGCATCTTCGGTATCGAGCAGCGACAGACGCAGGCGCGGCTCGGACGGCGCGAAGAACGCATAGACGATGGCATAGGCGGTGGCCCAGATCGCCACGCCCCAGGCGATGCCGTTCAGCACGATCTCGCCCGTCTCGCCGAATATCTGCAACTGGATCAGAGAGAACCGCGCGGCAAAAAGGGCGACCAGCGGCGTCGCCAGGCGGGTCAGCGTGATCCCGACGCCGACCAGCAGGCGCGTTGCCCGCGACCGCGCCGTATCCGCAGCGGCAGGCGCTTCGCCCGTGTTGAGATTCGAGATGGCCTGGCCCGGGGCCGGTGCCTCGGCAACTTCGGGCGCGGTTTGCTCGCCCAGAATACCATAGAGCCAGCGCATCACGGCACGCCGCAGAACCACCATCAGCACGATTGCGAACAGCAATGCGGTCAGGGCCAGCGCGCCGCTTTCTGCCCAGACCTGTCGCCGGTTTGCCTGACGCGAGGCATCCACGGTCTCGTTGCCGACATCGACAGACGTATCGACGACGGTTTCCATCGCCGTGATCCAGTTATTCGGATCGAGGGGCGTCGGCCCCCGGGTGAGCAGCCTGTCGGTAAATTGTTGCCTGCGCGCCTCGGTAATCCGCTCCAGCAGACGGTCGGCACGGGTAAAGGCAAGCTCGGCCTTGCTGCCCACGGTTCTCAAATCGTCGAGGCGCTTTTGCAGGTCGCTGCGCTCTCGGGCAATGCTCTCGGCCTCGGTCTCGCCCTCAGCGGGCGCAGGGCCAAGGGCGTCGAGTTGCTCTTGCACGGGGACAGATGCCGCCTTGGCACGATCGGCGAGGACGCGGGCGTTGGCGCGTTGCTGATCGAGCAAGGCGCGCTGTTGCTCGTCCTGCGCATCCCCGCGCCACTCGCCCTGAAGGGCGGTATCGACCTCGCCAGCGGTGCTTTCCCATTTGGCAAAGAGGGAGGGCGCGTCAGTCAGCTTGATCTCTTCGGTCTGCGCAGACGCCGGGGCCAACATCACGGCAAAGGCAAGCACGCACAGCAGCGAGCGAAGGAGTCCTGTCATCGGAGCGATCCTGCTTTGGCGACAATTTCGATAAAGCGGTCAATCGAGCGCGGGCATGTCGAAAATGAGGTCACAAGCCGCACACGCACGGGGTCGGCGTCCTCAGGTTGGCAGGGCGGTTCCGGGTAGTACCGCGCGCCAGCGGCGTGCAAGGCATCATGGACGGGACGCGGCAGGACGGCAAAGATCAGATTGGCCGCCACCGGGCCGTCGACCTCGATCCCCGCCCCGCGCAGTCCCTCGGCCAGTCGTGCCGCCATCTCATTCGAGTGCCGCGCGAGGTCGAGCCACAGCCCGTCCTTCAGATATGCCGCCATCTGGGCCGAGAGCAGCCTGCCCTTCGAGATCAGATGCCCCCCGCGTTTGCGCCGGAATTCGAATTGCGCGATGCGCTCTGCCTGCCGCGCAGGGTCGAAGAAAATCACCGCCTCAGCCGCCAGCGCCCCGTTCTTGGTCGCGCCGAGGCAGAGGACATCGACCCCCGCGCGCCAACTCAGGTCAGCGGGTGACGCGCCCGAGGCCACGACCGCATTGGCGAAGCGGGTGCCGTCCAGATGCACCGGACAGCCCGCCTCTCGCGCGACCGCCGCCAGCGCCGCGACTTCGTCGGGCCGATAAAGCGCGCCGGCCTCGGTGACATTGGTCAGGCTGAGGGCACCGGGCTGGACTTGGTGCACCCCGCCCGCACCGGTATCGGAAATCGCCGCGCGCAGGGCATCCGGCGCGATCTTGGCATCGGGGCCATCGAGCAGGGAAAGTTTCAGGCCGCCGCCGTAAAATTCCGGCGCGCCACATTCATCGACCTCGATATGCGCATGGCGATGACAGAACACCGCGCCCCAGGGCGGGCACAGGCTGGCCAGCGCCAGCGCATTCGCCGCCGTGCCGGTACTGACCAGAAACACCCTGCACTCAGTTTCAAACAGGCGCGAAATCTCGGCTTCGACCGCCGCTGTCTCTGCATCACCGCCATAGGACGGCAAGCTGCCGTCATTGGCCGCGACGATGGCGTCGAGAATCTCGGGGGCCGCGCCGACGGCGTTATCGCTTGTGAAATGCATCGCTGACTCCCGCCTCAACCGATGGGTAGCCCGGCGCGGGCACGGCGCGCAAGCACCCGACTGTTCAAATGCCCTTCATGCCCGCGCACCGAAGCGCAGGTTGATGTAATTGCCCAGAAAGATCAGCGCGCCGCCCGCCAGCACATTCCACAGCAGCGGCTCGGCATAGGCCAGCGCGCCAACCACGGCGATCACCGGCAGACGCGCGAAATCCATCGGTGTGACGATGGTGGCATCGGCATAGCGGAACGCCTGAGTCAGACAAAAATGCGCGCACAGCCCCGCCGTGCTCAGGATCAGCACCCACATCCAGATCAGCGGCGAGGGCGGGACCATTGGCAAGCCCCCCGCCATGGCCAGCGCCATGGGCGTCTGCATCACCACCAGCCAGAACAGCACACACAGCGTCGTCTCGGTCGCGGTCAGCTTCTTGGTGGTTATCATGCTGAAGGCAAAACCGATGGCCGCGAGGATGCCCCATATCTGGCCATTGCCGAAATCCGAGGCAAAGGCATCGGACCAGACTTCGACGACCATCAGCACGCCGACGAAACTGACAGCGATGGCCAGCAGTTTGACGCCGGAAAACCGTTCGCCCAGAAAGAACGGCGCGACCAGCGCGACCCAGATCGGCGAGGTGAACTCAAGCGCGAAAAGCTGTGCCAGCGGGATCAGAGTAACCGCGTAGTACCAGCAATACTGGCCGAAGAAATGCCCGATATTGCGCAAGACATGCAGCGGCGCGCGCTGGGTGCGGACCTCTGCGAACCGTCCGGTCACGGCCAGCACCGCGACCATGATCGCAATCCCGATCATCCCGCGCCATGCCAGCAGATCCGCCGTAGGAATGGCCCCGCCCGCCTCGCGCCCGGACACGGCCATAAGGCTGAAAGACACGATACCGCCCAGCATCCAGAGGGCTGCAACGGCGGTGTTGTTGGGGCGTTGTTCGGACACGATGCGCTTTCGGCGGGCCGCGCGGACCGTCGCGCGGGACGTTTCAAGCACAGAAGCGGCGCACACGCGATGCGAAAATGCAGGCAGACGTGATCGACGAAAAAGCGCCGCCCTTTTCGGGGCGACGCTCAGACTGCTGAGAAACCTCACACCCTTCGAGACACTCGCTGCGCTCGTTCCTCAGGGTGAGGTAACCTCTTGATTTTCCTCATCCTGAGGAGCGGCGCAGCCGCGTCTCGAAGGATGGTTTCATCAAAATCGAAACGCCGCCCGTTTCCGAGCGGCGCTGTGTCAGATAACCGGAGCCGGAATTACTTCGCGGCGTATTCTTTCGGCAGCTTGAAGACCCACATCAGGCCGCCCTGATTGAGATACTTCACCGTCTTGGCCACTTCGCCACCCCAGAGCGGAACCGCGCCGCCCCAGCCGGAGGCAATGGCGATATACTGCTCGCCGTCCTGCTCCCATGTCACGGGCTGTCCGACGATGCCGGAACCGGTCTGGAAGCTCCAAAGCTCCTCGCCATTCTCGGCATCGAAGGCAATGAACTTGCCTTCGGGCGTGCCCGTGAAGACGAGGCCGCCAGCGGTGGTCATCACGCCGCCCCAGAGCGGAGCCTTGTTCTTGAACTCCCACTTGATGTCGCCGGTTGCCGGGTCGATGGCCTTGAGCGAACCGATATAGTCCTCGAACAGCGGCTTGATCGTAAAGCCAGCGCCCATATAGGCCGCGCCTTTTTTATAGGTCACCGGCTCGTTCCACAGGTCCATGCCCCACTCGTTCGAGGGCACGTAGAACAGCGAGGTATCGGGGCTGTATGCCATCGGCATCCAGTTCTTGCCGCCAAGGAAGGACGGTACGGCAAAGATCACCTCGCCCTTTTTGCCATCGGCTGCCGCAGTCGGGCTGCCGGGGCGGTTGTCTTCGATGAAGTTCGGGCGACCGGTTTCGAGGTCGATGCTGCTCGCCCAGGAAATGTCGCGCACGAAGGGTTCTGCCGTGACCAGCTTGCCGTCGTTTTCGAGGTCCATCACGTAGAAGAATCCGTTGCGGTCAGCGGTCGCGCCGAGACGCTTGCCGTCATGGTCGAAGGCGACGACTTCGTTCACGCCGTCATAATCCCAGCCCTCGCGCGGGGTGGTCTGATAGTGCCACTTGATCTCGCCCGTATCCGGGTCGATGCCGAGGCGCGAGGCAGCGTAGAGGTTGTCGCCCGTGTGACCTTCGGTCGGCTCGCCGGCACCGCGCAGGTGACTGTTCCACGGGGCCGGGTTGCCCGCGCCCATCAGGATCGTATTGGTCTTTTCGTCGTAAGAGCCACCGAGCCACGTCGCCCCGCCGCCGTTTTTCCACATATCACCCGGCCAGCTTGCGTTCAGCTCGCCCGTCATCGTGCTTTCCTTGCCAAGCAACTCGCCCATGTGACCCTCGATCACGGGGCGACGCCAGACCATTTCGCCGGTCTCGGCATTGCGGGCCTCGACGGCACCTACGATGCCGAACTCACCGCCGGAATTGCCGGTGACGATCAGCGGGCCGTGCTTGGAATCAACGATCAGCGGCGCGGCGGTGTAGGAATAACCCGCCTTGAAGTCGCCGATCTTCTTGCGCCAGACCACGTCGCCGGTCTCGGCATTCAGGGCGACGAGTTTTGCGTCGAGGGTGCCGAAGTAGATCTTGTCACCGAGCATCACCGCGCCGCGGTTGACCACGTCACAGCAAGGCAGGATGCCCTCGGGCAGGCGGGCGTCATACTGCCACAGCTCTTCGCCGGTCTTCGTGTCGATGGCGTACATCCGGGAATACGACCCGGTGATATACATGACGCCGTCCTTGACCAGCGGCTGGGTTTCCTGCCCGCGTTGCTTCTCACCGCCGAGGGAGAACGCCCATGCCGGGACCAGCTTTTTCACCGTGTCACGGTTGATCTTGTCGAGCGGGCTATAGCGTTGCAGGTCGCGGCCCATGCCGTTGGTGACAACCTGATCGGTCGTCGCGGCATCGTTTGCGATGTCGTCCATGGTCACTTCGGCAAAGGCCGGAGCCGAAGCGAGGGCAGCCAGAGCGGCAGCCGCAGTCAGTGTGCGGAACATGGTTTTCCTCCCAGTTATATCGGCGGGTCCGCACGGTACGGCCCGCTCTTGTCAGATTCTTATGACACAATCCGTATGACGCTAGGTCAAGGGACGCAAGCCCCCTCCATGTCGCGGCCTGTGGTTCGGCGAAGACGCGCAAAAGCACTGATCAACAAAGCGATTGATGTTAGCGGTTTTTGGATTCAGTCGGCGGAACGACGGGGGTAAAATACATAAAGCAAAAAGATCAGCAAAAACACAATAACTAAGAAAGCGTACCCATAGACATCAGAATACCCAGCGTCCCTTATATAATGAAACCCCATGTACATGATAACGAGCGAAACAACGCAATAGATCATCAAGAATGTAGAGCTGATTATATCCTTAATAAATTTCACCTGAACGCCTCTTCCATTTCATCGATCAATCGCTGAAATTCTCGTGGATTTTCTGATTTAATCTTTGTGAACTCAATCAACGGCGAGAGTGTTTCCTCCACCATGAAATAAATCATATCCAAGCCTTGCTTTTTAAGCCTGTCATAGACTTTCGGATTCGCCGCCTTCAATCGCTGGGACGCATTCGACGCTCTCTCAAGAAGGCCTTGAATCAGGACGGCGGACACCACCAGCCCTACACCAAGTTTGACAGCACGTTTTGCGATTTGATTGGTGATGATCCGCTGGGTAATCTGCATTGCCAGATACCCTGACAGGACGAATTTTGTTCCCTGTCTTGAGAGAAATTCGACACCTCTCAGTTTGAGCTTTTCATTCATTTTATCAATCGTGCTATCTGGCAAGCGTTCGACAAAATCTTCAACAATGATCCGGACAACGCGCTCCAATACCTTCGGATCACGGACTGCCGATTCTATCAGTTTGGAAACGCGCTTGCGTTCGAGGGCGTTCTCTGCCGCCACCTCTTCTCCGAACGCGCCTAAATCTTCTAGCGTGCGTCGCCCGCCATAATAGAGATCAACCGGTATGGAAACCACACCCTCAAGGGTAGCAGTCCCAATATCCCAAAAGCGCATCGTATTACCTCAACTCAAAAATACCCATACAGTCTGGCGCTACCTTGACGCAAAAGGCGCGGCGTGCATGCAGACCCACTCAACGCTACGATAGGTTGTTTGATAATTCCAGCGTCTTCGTACATTCAATGCTTGGCTAGGCCATCTTTAGCCTGCGATTTCAAACCACTTCGGCGGCGCCTACCAAGACACCGTTAATGGAGCGCGTACCTCATTCAACCACTTCCACAGCAATCGGATCAGCCGGTTCGAGGGCGCGGCCCGCATCCAGCCAGCCATCGGTGCCCTCGCGGAACCAGAAGACGTGGCTGTATCCCAGAGCGGCGACACGCTGGGCGGCGTTCCAGCTCATCCAGCAATCGGCCACGCAGAAGACGACGATGGGTCGATCCGGGTCGCCTTCGGTCAAATCGCTTAGGTTCTCGCGCAGATAGCCCTCCAGCACCGGCGACAGCGTCCCGCGCCCGACCTCGGGCAGCCAGACCGCGCCGGGCAGTGTCTCGCGCGGTGGCTCGCCAAGCCATGTGCCATCGAACTCGTCGTAGCGGCCAAGTTTCGTCGCAAAGACGTCGATCAGAACCGGGCTTTCCAGCGCGGCGACCGCGTCCGCCTCGATACGCGATGCCGCACCGGGAATGTCGCTCGGCGTCGGGGCACGGTGGCGCTCGAGTCGATAGCCGGTTTCGCAGTCAAAGAGGTCAGGTTTACGCTCGACGGCTTCGGCACTTGTCTCGGCCATGGCGGGGGCCGCGAGCAAAAGCGTCAGAAAGGCCGTCATAAACCTCATGGCCGCGCTGCCGCGCCCCATGGAAAGCGGCCAACCTTGATCGTGCTGATCGCTTTGAGGGATTCGATGTCGATCACCGTCACATCTCCCGAGACACCGTTGGTCGTGAACAGCAATTTCCCGTCCGGCGACAGTTCCAGATGCCAGACGCGGCGTCCGACAAGGATAGTCTTTTCAACCTCATAGGTCTCGGTATTCACGACGGCGATATGGTTCGACGGGCCGAGGGCCACAAAGGCGCGCTTGCCATCCGGCGAAAAGCGGATGCCGACCGGCTGCACCCGATCCGGGCGCACGCCCTTGACTTCAAAGGTGATCTTCGCGACCTCGTCCTGAGATTTCACGTCAAAGACCGTGACGGTGCCACCGATCTCAGAACTCACCCACAGACGAGCATCATCATCGGTGAATTCGGCATGGCGCGGGCGTTGATCGACCAGCGTATTCGCGTAGATTTCCTGCGTCTCGACATCGATCCAATGGGCCATGTTGGTCGTCTCGGACGTGGTGATAGCGATGGTGCCGTCATGGGAGACGGCCATGCCCTCCGGTTCGATCCCCACCGGGATTTGCGCGATGACCGTGCGGTCTTCGGTATCGACGACGGTGGTAATCGCGTCGTCCTCGTTCGCGATGTAGAGGGTGCGGTTATTCGGATGCAGGGCGAATTGCTCCGGGTCTTCTCCGGAGGGCAGGTCGAACAGGATCTTGCCCGTATCCGGGTCCATCACCTGCACCGTGTCACTGTCGGAAGCACAGATATAAAGCCGCGAGAAATCCTTCGAAAAGATGATCCCGCGCGGGCGCTCGCCGGTCGGATAGGTGCGAGTCACTTCCAGCGTCTCGATGTCGATGACGCTGACCGTGTTGTCCTTTTCGTTCGACACCCACATCTCGGCGGCCTTGGCCGGAAGGGCGAAGGCCGCGGCCGAGAGGATCAGGGGCAGCAGTTTCATATCAACGCCTCGT
>CALGNO010000104.1 GCA_937958625.1 uncultured Neomegalonema sp. | reverse complement strand
CGACATAGGACGCACCGATAGCGCCCTTCAAGGCAGGATTACCGACATGCGCCGATGTGACCTTGCTCGATGGCGTGCTTCTGTGACGTCTTGCGGGGGGCGCGGGCGATGGATAGGTGTCAGGAAACGAAACTGTGTGTCGTATTCCCATCATCCCGGGCGTTATGACATTGGCCGAACGGCCCATTGAGGAGGACTCGCCCTGTTCTGGATTCTCGCAGGTTCGATGGCACTGGCTGCCGCGGCGGCGATGGCGTGGCCGTTTTTTCGCGACCGAGACGGTCCAGCCTCCCGCGCGGCGCACGAGGTGGAATCCTATCGATCTCAGCTCAGCGAGGTCGAAACCGACCTGGCGCGCGGTGTGCTCAGTCCCGCCGAGGCCGAGGCAGCGCGGATCGAGTTGTCGCGCCGCCTGCTGACCGCCGCCGAGGCAGCCGAAGTCGAGGCCGGGGCGCGCCCTGCCCCGTCGATCCAAAAGATCGCGCTGGGCGTTCTGGCCGCCATCGGTGTTCCGGCGACGACCCTGGCGGTTTATCTGCAAGTCGGTGCGCCCACCCTGCCCGACCGTCCGCTGGCCGAGCGCGATTTCATGGCCGAAAGGCTCGGATCGCGGCCCACACAAGAGCAGGCCGAGACCGAATTTGCCCTGCGTGCCCCGCCGCCGCCCGAACCCACGGAAAACCTGAGGCGGATGGAGCAGCTTGTCGATCAGGTACGCAGCCGACTTGCCACCTCCCCGGACGATGTGCGCGGTTGGGATGTGCTCGCCCGCAGCCTCGCCTCCATGGGCGAGCATAGCGAAAGCTGGCGGGCCTATCAGAAGGTCATCGAACTCGACCCCGAGGCCGCCAATGCCGAAACCTATGCCAACAAGACCGAGGCGATGTTTATGGCGGCGGGGGGGTATGTCTCGCCCGAGGCAGAGGCAACCGTGGACAAGGCGCTGGAACTGGAGCCGGGGCTGCATCAGGCGCTGTTCTTCAAGAGCCTTGCGCTGGCACAGCAGGGAAAGATGCGTCCGGCCATCGAGGGATGGGCAAAGATGCTGCGCACCGCACCGCCCGACGCACCGTGGATCGCGCAGGTTCAGGATAATATCCGCAATGCCTCCGCCGAGATCGGTATGGCCCCGCCCGAAGATCTGGTCCCGCGCGGTCCGACCGCCGAACAACGCGCCGCCGCCGCCGATATGGACGAGGATGATCGCAAGGCGATGATCCGGGGGATGGTCGAGGGGTTGGCCGCCGAATTGGCGGAGGAACCCGACGACCTGCGCGGTTGGCTGATGCTGATCCGCTCCTACACGATCCTTGGCCAAGCCGCCGACGCCAAGGCCGCCCAACGGCGCGCGCTCGAGGCATTCGAGGGCGATGAGGACGCAACCGAACAGTTGGAGGCCGCGATATGAGCCGGATTGAAAGCGCCGAGGACTTTGTCGCCGCCGCGCCGACCGGTGCCGTTCTCGGCCTCGATCCCGGAACGAAAACCATCGGTATCGCGGTCAGCGACGAACGCCGCACCCTCGCAACACCGCTGGAAACCATCCAGCGCACGAAATTCGGGGCCGACGCCGCGCGCCTGTCCGAAATCGTGGCCGAGCGCGGCATCACCGGCCTCGTCGTCGGAATGCCCGTCAATATGACCGGCGATGCCGGGCCAAGGGCACAGGCTGTGCGTGCGTTCATTCGCAGTCTTGAGGATACGCTTGGCCTGCCCGTCCTGTCCTGGGACGAGCGTCTGTCGACCGTCGCGGTCGAACGCGCGATGATCGACGCGGACATGACCCGCGCCAAGCGCGCGGCACAGGTCGACCGCGCGGCGGCGGCGTTCATCCTGCAAGGCGCGCTCGACCGGTTCGCCATGCTTGCGCGAGATGGATAGCCGGTGACGGAGCGGATTGCCGATATTGACTGGACCGCCCTCGATGCCGCGCTGGAGCGCCGCCCGCCGACCCTCTGGTGGCGCGACGATGATGCGGTGGCGGATAGCGATGCCTTGCGGCGGTTGTTGGACCTCACCGATATGCTAGGCGCGCCGCTTACGCTGGCCGCGACCCCGGCGCACCTGACGCCGTCCCTCGCCCCTGCAATCACCGGGCGGAATGTGACGATAGCCGTCCATGGCTGGTCCCATGAAAACCACGCGCCCGCCGGAGAGAAAAATGCCGAATTTGGTGCACACCGCCCCATAGCCGTCATGCTGAACGAGGCGACACGGGGAAAAGCCGTCATTGACGATGCCTTCGCCGAACAGGCCCTCGCGCTGTTCATTCCTCCATGGAACCGTGTCGACCCCACCCTGCCCCTCGCCGATCTCGGCTATGAAGGCATATCGGTTTACGGCGAACGGGAGGTATCTCGGGATCATGGGTTAACCCGCCTCGACGCGCATCTTGACCCGATAGACTGGCGCGGCAGCCGATCCGCCATTTCGCCGCAGCGCTTTGTCGACCAAACCGCCGGCCTGATGGCCTCGCCCGCGCCGATTGGGCTAATGACCCATCATCTTGTGCATGACGAGACGATATGGACGCTGGTCCAAGCCGTAATGGGGCGCCTGACCGCTGGCGGCGCGGCATGGATTTCCGCGCGCGATTTACGCCCTTCACGGATCGCATGAACCTCGTTACGCTCATACCATGAGCACACCGATCCTCAGCGTGTCCGACCTCGCGATCAGCTTCGGGCGTGGACCGTCGGAAAACGAGGTCGTGTCCGGCGTCTCTCTCTCGTTGCATAAGGGCAAGACGCTGGCGCTTGTGGGGGAGTCCGGGTCGGGCAAGACGATCACGGGCCGTTCGCTCATGGGTTTGCTGCCGCCCAAGGCGCGGATCACACGCGGGGCCATTCATTACAGCAAGACTGGCGAACAGACCGAAGACCTGACGAAAGCGACCGCGCGGCGGATGCGCGCCCTGCGCGGGTGCGAAATCGGCATGATCTTTCAGGAACCGATGAGTTCGCTGTCGCCATTCCATACCATCGGCGCGCAGGTGAAGGAAAACCTGCTGCTGCACGGGGTTGCCGACGAGCGCAACGCCCGCGATCAATGCATCGATACCTTTGAAAAGGTCGGTTTTGCCGAGCCTGCTCGCACCTTCGATGCCTATCCGTTCGAGTTGTCAGGGGGCATGAGACAGCGCGCGATGATTGCGATGGCAACCGTGTGCCATCCGTCCGTTCTGATCGCCGACGAGCCCACAACGGCGCTGGATGTGACCACCCAGGCGCTGATTCTCGACCTGATCCAGAAACGTCAGGAAGAAACGGGTATGGCGGTTCTGCTGATCACCCATGACCTCGGCGTGGTGTCCAATATTGCCGACCACATTACCGTGCTGCGCCGGGGCCGGGTGATGGAGGCGGGCGCGGCGCGTGATCTGCTGACCGACCCGCGCCATCCCTATCTGAAGCGCTTGATCGAGGCCGCCCCTGATGTCGATGTCGCCGCAGCTGCCGACCCCGTGCCCTCAAACGATCTGATCATCGAGGCGCGCAATATCTCGAAAACCTTCGTTTCCAAGGGTCGCGGCCTGTTCGGTGTCGGCTCCGAAAAGATCAAGGCCCTGCGCGATGTCGACTTGACCCTGCCGCGCGGCGAGACCGTCGCGCTGGTCGGCGAAAGCGGGTCCGGCAAATCGACCCTTGCCAATGTCGTGCTGAACGCGATTTCGCCCGACCCCGGTGCGACGCTGAAATACAACTGCAATCGCACGGGAAAAAGTCTCGATATACCAAGCCTTTCCGGTGAAACCTTGATGGAGTTTCGCCGCGAGGTACAGGTGGTATTCCAAGACCCCTATGCCTCGCTCAGCCCCCGCATGACGGTGCAGGATATCCTGTCGGAGCCGCTCGCCATCCACGACGTTTGCTCAAAGAAAGAGGCGCGCGAGCGCGGGGCGGAGATGCTGCGCCGGGTTGGGCTTGATCCGTCCCATCTCGGGCGCTTTCCCCATGCCTTCTCCGGCGGCCAGCGCCAGCGTATTTCGATTGCCCGCGCGTTGATGCTGGAACCGAAACTGCTGATCTGCGACGAGCCGACCTCGGCCCTCGACGTGTCGGTACAGGCGCAGGTGCTTGATTTGCTCAGCGAATTGCGCGACGAATTTGGGCTCAGCTACTTGTTCATCAGCCACGATCTGGCCGTGGTCTCGCGCCTCGCCGACGAGATTGCGGTGATGTGCCGGGGGGCCATTGTCGAACAAGCCCCGGCGCGCCGCCTGTTCGAAAATCCCGAACATCCCTATACCAAGGCCCTGATGGCAGCCGCGCCCGACCCGCATCCCGACCGCAAGCTGGACCTGAACGCCATTGCGCTGGGAGCCGGGGCGCGGCCCGAGGACTGGCCGGAACCCTATCGCTATGACCGCAACGACCCCCTGCCGCTGCACGAGGTCGGTTCGCGTCATTACGTTCGCATGACCGCGTAAGGAGAGAGACTCGATGCTCAAACGCCTGACCGCCGCCATCCTGCTATGCTCGACCCCTGCCTTGGCGTTCGAGCCGAAGGAAACGCCTTTCTTCGCCGAAGAAGTCGAAACGACGATGATGGAAGGCGTCGAATACCGCGCCCCGCTGGAGCCTCTGATCGTCGATCTGCCCGCCAAGGGCCGCGCCATCGGCACCCCCGGCGGCACCCTTCGCACGCTGATCTCCAAGACGAAAAATATCCGGTATATGGTCGTCTGGGGCTATGCCCGCCTGGTCGGGTATGACGAGAATCTTGAGCTGAAAGCCGATATTTTGCGGGACTACGAGGTTGAAGATGATCGGGTCTTCACCTTCCACCTGCGCCGTGGCCATAAATGGTCCGATGGTCATCCGTTTACTGCCGAGGACTTCCGCTATTGGTGGGAAGACGTGGCAAATAACGAGGAGCTGTCCCCCGCCGGACCGCCCCGTTACATGCTGTCGAACGAGAAGCCACCGACCTTCGACATCATCGACCCGTGGACGGTGCGGTATACGTGGGACGAGCCGAATCCTTATTTTATCAATATGCTGGCCGCCGCGCGGCCCCCGTTCATCTATCGGCCCGCGCATTACATGCGCCGATATAATGCCAATTATACGCCGATGGAGAAGTTGCAGTACCTGATCGAAGAAAAAGGGGCGCGGAACTGGGCGCAACTGCACAATAAATACGACAATATGTACAAGAACGACAATCCGAAGCTGCCGTCCTTGCAGCCTTGGATCAACGTGACCGGAAAAAAAGCGCAGCGTTACGCGATGCAGCGCAATCCTTACTTCCACCGCTTCGACACGGCAGGGCAACAGCTTCCCTATATCGACACCGTCGAAATGACCGTTTCCGCCGCCAGCCTCTTTCCCGCCAAGGTATCGGCGGGTGAGGTCGATCTGTTGGCCAGCGGTCTTGGCTTTCCGAGTATTCCGATCCTGAAACAGGGCGAGAAGCGCCAGAATTACACGGCCCGCCTCTGGCCGACCGGTGCCGCCTCGCATATCGCGCTCTATCCGAACCTCAACTATTTCGATTCCGTATGGCGCGAGGTTCTGCGCGATGTTCGGTTCCGCCGCGCGCTGTCCCTCGGCATCGACCGCAAGATCATCAACCGGACGCTCTATTTCGGCCTCGGCAAGCAATCGGGGAATGGCGTGCTGGAACAAAGCCCGCTCTACGAACGGGACAACACGTTTGCCTTCAGTGATTTCGACCCGGATCGCGCCAATGCCCTGCTGGACGAGATCGGCCTGACCGAACGCCGGGGTGATGGCGTTCGTCTGCTGCCCGATGGACGCCCGATGGAAATCATCATCGAAACCATGGGCGAACGCGAAGAAGAGATCGATGCCCTGCAACTGATCGGCGAGACATGGCGCGAGATCGGCATCAAGCTGATCGCCCGCCCCTCGGATCGCAATATCCTGCGCCAGCGCGCCTATGCCGGTCGCACGATGATGACGGTCGCCAAGGGTTGGGACAATGGCGTGCCGGGGCCTGCAACCTCGCCCAATGCCTTGGCTCCGACTGAACAGGACAACCTGATCTGGCCGAAATGGGGACAACATTTTCAGACCATGCACGCCTCGGGCGAGGCACCGGATATGGCCGCACCCGAACAACTGCTCGCCCTGTATCAGGCATGGCAGGATGGATCACTGGCTGACGGTACGGAGATTTCACGTAAGGAAGTCTGGTCCAAGATGTTGAAAATTCATGCCGATGAGCAGTTCATCATCGGCGTCGTCAGCCGCGCGCCCCAGCCCGTCGTCGTCAGCAACCGCCTGCGCAATGTGCCCGAAGACGGTCTCTATACATGGGACCCCGGCGCGCAATTCGGTGTGCACCGGATGGATGAATTCTGGTTCGCGGATGATGCGAAGACGGCGGCGCTGCAATGATCGAAAGCCCCGCCGCCGCCGCGAGTGACCGCCGTGCCACTGACCGTCATAACGGGCCTCTGGCCGTATGATCCGGTATCTCGCCCGCCGCTTCGTGACGATGCTGGTCACGCTGGTCATCGTATCCGCGCTGGTCTTCTGGATCATCAACCTGCCGCCCGGTGACTATCTGTCGAACCAGATTGCGGAGCTGCGCGCCCAGGGCGAGGCGGCCAGCATCGAGAAGGCAGAATTCCTGCGCACGCAGTATTCCCTCGATCAGCCGCTTTGGAAACAATACCTGATCTGGCTGGGCGCATTGCCGGGGCCGGATGGTTATAACGGCCTATTGCAAGGTGATTTCGGTTGGTCCTTCGAATTTGATCAACCCGTCAGCGATGTGCTCGGTGACGCGCTGTGGCTCACCTGCATCGTCAATTTCTCCGCTCTGCTGTTCATCTACATCGTATCCCTGCCCCTCGGCGCGATTGCGGCGGTCAAGGCGGGAAGTTGGCTGGACTATTTTATCGCCATCATCGGCTATATCGGCCTTGCGACGCCGAATTTCCTGCTGGCGCTGATCCTGCTTTATTACGGCCAGCTTTATCTCGGCCTGCCGGTCGGCGGCCTGATGGACCCTGTCTATGAGGGAGAGCCGCTCAGTTGGGCCAAGGTCGGCTCCGTCCTGTCGCATCTGCTGATCCCGACCATCGTGATCGGCACGGCGGGCACCGCCGCGATGATCCGCCGCCTGCGCGCCAACCTGCTGGACGAATTGGGCAAGCCCTACGTCGTGACCGCGAAGGCCAAGGGCCTTTCATCCACCAAGCGGGTGGTGAAATACCCCCTGCGCGCGGCGCTGAACCCGTTCGTCGCCGACATCGGCAACCTGCTGCCCTCGCTGGTCAGCGGGTCGGTTCTGGTATCGGTGGTGCTGAGCCTGCCAACCCTTGGCCCTGCCCTGCTGACGGCGCTTCAGACTCAGGATCAGTACTTGGCCGGGTTTATCCTGCTGTTCGTTTCGGCGCTGACGCTGGTCGGTATGCTGGTTTCCGACATTCTGCTGGCGATTCTCGATCCGCGTATTCGGTTCGGAGGGCGTGGCCGATGACTCCCAAGGACCACGAGACTCTCCCCGGCAAGGCGGGCCGCGCCCCGTCCGCCATCGACCCCGCCGAGCGGTATATCGACGAGGCCGCCTATGACCCCGCCGCCGAGGCAGATACCGGTGGCGCGCGGCCCGACCTCGACATGCCCACGGGCAAGTTGATCCGGCGGCGGTTTCTGAAACACAAGCTGGCGGTGATTTCGGCGGTTTTCCTCGCGTTCCTCTATCTCTGCGTGCCTTTCGTCGAGGTGATCGCGCCTTACGGTGCCAATACGCGCGATGCCCAGCACCTCTATGCACCGCCCCAGCCGGTTCACCTGTGGCACGAGGACGAGTTCATCGGGCCGTTCGTCTATCCGACGACGCCACAGCCTGATCTGGAGATGTTCCGCTGGGATTACATCGAGGATCGCTCAAACCCGCAGCCCTTGCGGTTTTTCTGCTCTGGCGAAGAATATGAATTCTGGGGCCTGTTCCCGGCGGACTTCCATCTGGTCTGCGCGCCCGAGGGCGGCACGCTGTTCCTGCTCGGCGCGGATAGGCTGGGGCGAGATGTGTTCTCGCGGCTGGTCTATGGCGCGCGGCTTTCGCTCACCGTTGGGCTGATCGGCATCATCATTTCGCTGACGATCGGGATGACCCTTGGCGGCATGGCCGGGTATTTCGGCGGGATCGTTGACTCGACGGTCCAGCGGATGATCGAGGTGATCCGCTCGCTGCCGGAATTGCCGATATGGCTCGCGTTATCGGCAGCGGTGCCCGCGACATGGTCACCGGTCGCGGTATTCGTCATGATCTCAGTGATCCTCGGCCTGCTCGACTGGCCCGGTCTGGCCCGCGCCGTCAGGTCGAAGCTGTTATCCCTGCGTGAAGAGGACTTCGTGCGCGCCGCCGAACTGATCGGGGCAAAGCCAAGCCGCGTGATCCGCAAGCACCTGCTGCCCAATTTCATGTCCCACATCGTCGTCAGCGCATCGCTGTCGATCCCGGCCATGATCCTCGGCGAAACGGCGCTGAGTTTTCTCGGCCTCGGCTTGCGCCCGCCGGCGACGAGTTGGGGCGTGATGCTGAACGAGGCGCAAAACCTGACCGTCGTGGAATTCTATCCGTGGGTCGCAAGCGCCATGGTGCCGGTAATGCTGGTCGTGCTGGCGTTCAACTTTCTTGGCGACGGCCTGCGCGACGCGATGGACCCCTATAGCTGAACGCTCGACACCGACGCGGCAGCGCACAATCATTGACCGTTCGGGGCCGCCCGCCTATGGCTTGGGCCTCGAACGACCCTGTCGTTTGTTTGCAGCTTCAATGGAGTATCTGCGTGGCGATTCACCTTTATCACGGCGATCTGCCTGACGGTCTGGACCTCGGCACCGTCGTGGCCATCGACACCGAGACCATGGGCCTCAACCCCCACCGCGACCGGCTGTGCCTCGTTCAGTTGAGTAGTGGCGATGGCGATGCTCATCTTGTGAAAATGGCCCCCGGTGCCATCGAGGCCCCCAATTTGAAAGCCATGCTGACGAACCCGGACGTGTTGAAGTTGTTCCATTTTGGCCGGTTCGATATCGCGGTTCTGGCCCGCAATCTGGGCGTTGCCGCCTTTCCGGTCTATTGCACGAAGGTCGCATCCAAGCTGTGCCGCACCTATACCGACCGCCACGGCCTGAAGGCGATTTGCAGCGAATTGCTCGGCGTCGACATCTCCAAGCAACAGCAAAGCTCTGACTGGGGTGCAGAAACGCTGACGAAAGAACAGCAGGAATACGCCGCCAGCGATGTTCTCTACCTGCATAAGCTGCGTGCGCAACTCGACACGCGGCTGGTGCGTGAAGGGCGGATGCAGATGGCCGAGGCGTGTTTCCGCTTTCTGCCGACCCGCGCCATCCTCGATCTCAACGGCTGGCCTGAAATCGACATTTTTGACCACTAGAGCAACGCGAAGGACGGACAGGTATAGTCGAGGACGAGGACCATGGACGCGCCGAAACCCGCATCGGACAGTCTCGAAACCGCCCGCCGGGTTCTTCGGATCGAGGCGGATGCCCTGATATCGATGGCTGATGGTCTTGACGGGTCGTTCCAGCGTGCCGTCGATCTGCTGCTGCACGCCAAGGGCCGTGTCATCGTTGCTGGCATGGGCAAGAGCGGTCATGTGGGGCGCAAGATCGCCGCGACCCTCGCCTCGACCGGCACCCCGGCCCAGTTCGTCCACCCCGCCGAGGCCAGCCATGGCGATCTGGGGATGGTGACCCGAGACGACGTGGCGCTGATGCTGTCGAATTCCGGCGAAACACCCGAGTTGATGAGCCTGATCGACTATGTCGGACGCAATCGCATCCCGATGATTGCCGTTGCCTCCAAACCCGACAGTACGTTGATGAAAGCGGCGGATGTTGCCCTAGCGCTGCCCAAGGCCCCCGAAGCGTGCCCGATGGGTCTTGCTCCCACCACCTCGACCACCGCCACCCTTGCGCTGGGTGATGCGCTGGCCGTGGCGTTGATGGAGTTGCGCGATTTTCGCCCGGAAAATTACAAGATGCTACACCCCGGCGGCACGCTGGGGGCCAAGCTGCAAAAGGTCTCGGCGATCATGCGCAGCCGCGATGAACTGCCCCTCATCGCGCCCGATACGCCCATGGTCGATGTCCTGCTCGCCATCGGACGCCATGGCCTCGGCGTGGCCGGGGTTGTCGAGGGCGATGCGCTGGTCGGGGTGATCTCCGATGGTGATATCAGCCGCAATATCGCGGGCCTGCAAGACAAACGCGCTGCCGAGATCATGACGACATCGCCCAAGACCATCGAGGGCGATGCCAGGCTGCAAGAGGCGGTCGACATGATGCACAAGCACAAGATCACGATGCTGTTCATCTGTGACGGCGCGGTGCCGATTGGAGCGATCCACATCCACGACTGCCTGCGCGCGGGTGTGACTTGAGCCGAACGGGCAGACAAAGGCAGACGTTCTGGCTGACCATTGGTCTCGGCCTCGCCGCGTTTTTGCCGTTCGCGCTGGTTTTTCTCGAGTCTTCAGGTCGGGACAATGCCCCGCTGGTCCTCGACGAGGGCGACCCCGAGGCGCTGGAGGACGGCTTGCGTATGCTCTCGCCCAGCTTTACCGGGCGCACCCCGAATGGCGAGCCGTATGTCGTTACCGCCGATTGGGCACTGCCCGACGCGCCGAACCCCAATCGCATCAAGCTGCGCGGGGTCGAGGCGACGATGACCCTCGCCGATGGCCGAATCGCGACGCTGCTTGCCGCCGATGGCGCGTTTTTTCCGCAAATAAAGCGCCTGCGCATCGAGAACGGTGTCGCGGTGACCACTTCTGACGGCTATCGTGTCGATACCAATGCCGCGACGGTCGATGCCGATGGCCGCAGCCTGCGCACCGACGGTGCCGTGCGCGCAACCGGTCCGACCGGCTCGATTCAGGCCGATTTGCTGGAAGCGCTGGACGCGGAAGATCGAATAGTTAAGTTCAGCGGGAACGTTCTGGTGCTGATAAAACCAGAGCAAGCCCGGAATGATACCGGACAACCATGACAGGAGCGCCGCCCATGACATCGATCCGCGCCACCCTCGCCCTTGCCGCCGTCCTGGGCATCGCCGCGACCCAACCGCAAGTGATGGCGCAGGATGCGGGCATACCGGGCGGTTTTCAGCACGATGCATCCCAGCCGATAAAGATCTCCGCCGATGCGTTGGAGGTCCGCCAGAACGAGCAGATCGCGGTTTTTACCGGTGCGGTCGATGCGCGCCAAGGTGACGTGCGAATGCAAGCGCAACGTCTGGTTGTCAGCTATGACCCCGATGCCGAGGACACCTCCGAGGCAGGAGCGATCCAGCGCGTGCGGGCCGAGGGCGATGTCTTCATCTCCAGTACCGACAGCACGGCGTCCGGCAACTGGGCCGATTATGACGTCGCGTCGGGCAATATCACCATGGGCGATACCGTGACGCTGACCCAAGGCACCGGCAATCGCAGCAATGTGATCGGCGGCAACCGGCTGGTCATCAACCTGAATTCCGGCGTGGCGCAGATGCAGGGCGGCGTTTCAGCCACGGGCGGCACGGGCCGGGTCGAAATGATCCTCAATCCTGCTCAAGCAGGCCAGAACTGAGCGCCTCGCCGCGGTTCACACCATCTAAAGGTCGTTCCTCGTATACTGGAGCCGGGATATGACGACGGCAACTCCCCTTCGGCGCAAGTCCGACCGTACGCCTGACCTGACGGTCGCGGCGAACCGGCCCGGGCTGGCGGTAGACCGGATCGGCAAAAACTATAAGAGCCGCCCGGTCGTGCGTGGGGTCAGCCTCACGCTGAACCGTGGGGAAGTTGTCGGTTTGCTCGGCCCGAACGGTGCGGGGAAGACGACATGCTTTTATATGATCATGGGGCTGATCCCCGTGGATTACGGGACGATTTTTCTGGACGGGGAGGATGTTTCCTCGCTGCCGATGCATCGCCGCGCGAAGCTGGGCATGGGATACTTGCCCCAGGAAGCCTCGATTTTTCGGGGACTTACGGTAGAACAAAACATCCGCGCCGTTCTCGAACTGGTCGAACCCGTGCGGCGCAAGCGCGAGAGCAAGCTCGATTCGCTGCTGGCCGAGTTCTCGATCACACATTTACGGCGTACGCCTGCGGTTGCCCTCTCGGGCGGCGAGCGGCGACGGGTCGAAATTGCCCGGGCGCTGGCCACGGAACCCGAATTCATCCTGCTCGACGAGCCGTTCGCGGGGGTCGACCCGATTGCGGTCAACGACATTCGCGGGCTGGTTTCGCACCTGAAAACCCGGGGAATCGGCGTGCTGGTAACGGATCACAATGTCCGCGAGACCCTCAGCATCATCGACCGCGCCTATATTCTGCACGATGGACAAGTGTTGAAGCAGGGCAGCCCGGACGAAATCGTGGGCGACGAGGATGTGCGACGAGTCTACCTTGGCGAAGGATTTCGGTGGTAAGGTCACCTTCCACGGCCAAGCGGAAGGGGGGCTAAGCCATGTCAATGCAACTTCAGCTCCGCCAGAGCCAAAGCCTCGTCATGACCCCGCAGCTGCAACAGGCGATCAAGCTGTTGCAGATGTCGAATCTCGATCTTGCTGAATATGTCAGCCAAGAAATCGAGCGAAATCCGTTACTTGAGGCAACTTCTTCGCAACCCGAAGAACGACGCGAGCGTGAGCAGAACGAAGACAGACAGGCCGCGCCTGACGTTGCCGATGTGTCATCCGCCCTCAAAACCGACAGCGCGACTCGGGCCGAGGAAACCTTCGATACCGGTCTGGAAAACCTCTATGCCGACGAGGCACGCGCCGACACGATGAATTCGGCGGGCAGCGACGGGGCCTCGGCGCAGGAAGCATCGGCCTGGGCCAGCGTCGGCAATGGCGGCTCGTCCCGGTTCGACAACCCGGATTTCGACCTCGAATCGACCCTGACCGAAGACGTGACCCTGCGCGACCATCTGCTCAATCAGCTTGGTCTTGCCGCCGTCAGCCCATCGATTCGCATCATCGCCGCCGATCTCGTCGAACAGATCGACGAGGCCGGATACCTCAAGATCGACGAGGAAGCGATTGCCCTGCGCCTTGGAGCGGAACAGGCCGATATTGCCGCCGCCATCGGTGTGGTGCAGGGGTTCGAGCCGGTCGGCATCGGCGCACGAGACCTTGCCGATTGCATCCGCCTGCAACTCGCTGACCTGAACCGGCTCGATCCCGCGATGGCGGTGCTGGTGGACAATCTCGACATGCTCGCCAAGGGCGAAATTCCTAAACTGTGCAAGCAATGCGGCGTCGAACTGGACGATATGCGCGATATGGTCGCGGAAATCCGGGCGCTGGACCCAAAACCGGGTGCCCGCTTCAGCGGCGAAATCGCGCAGACGATGGTGCCCGACGTCTATGTGCGCCAGAACGATCTGGGCGGCTGGGGCGTCGAGCTGAACGCCGATACCCTGCCCAAAGTGCTGGTCAATACCCGCTATGCCTCCGAAGTGGGCAAGGGCGGCGGCGAGGTAAAGGCGTATCTGTCCGAATGTATGCAAAGCGCGAATTGGCTGGTCAAAAGCCTCGACCAACGCGCGCGAACGATCCTCAAGGTCGCCAGCGAAATCGTGAAACAGCAGGATGGGTTCCTTGCGTTTGGGGTCAGCGAATTGCGGCCCCTGAACTTGAAGACCGTCGCCGATGCCATTGAAATGCATGAATCAACGGTGTCTCGCGTTACCTCGAACAAGTTCATCGCCACCCCGCGCGGCGTCTTTGAGCTGAAATTCTTCTTCACCGCCGCGATTCAGGCAACGGACGGGGGCGAGTCGTATTCCGCCGAGAGCATCCGTCACAAAATCCGCCAGATGATCGAGGCCGAAGACGTCAAATCCATCCTCTCGGACGATCGGATCGTCAAGAATCTGCGCGACGACGGCGTCGACATCGCACGCCGCACGGTTGCAAAGTATCGGGAGGCGATGCACATCCCCTCATCGGTCCAGCGCAGGCGCGCGAAGGCGTCATTAGTGTAAACGCAAGCAATCGCGAGTTGACGCGGACGGAGGCGGAGGAGTACCTTCGTTATCCCGGCAGTATGCCGCATCCGAAACTATCATGTTGAAAAACAATGCTAATTAAGGTCAACGGTAAGCATATCGACATCGGCGATGCCCTACGCACCCATGTCGAGACGGAATTGCCGACCAGCGTCGATAAATATGCGGAAAACCCGATCGACGGCGCGGTGACGTTTTCCAAGGACAAGCACGAGATTAAATGCGACTGCACGGTGCATCTGAGCACCGGCATGACGGCCCAGGCCGCCGGGCGTGGCGGCGATGCCTATGCTGCCTTCGATCAGGCGAGCGAGCGCCTCGAAAAACAACTGCGCCGGTATAAGCGCCGCTTGAAAGATCACCACCGTAAATCTCCGATTGAAAAAATCGCCGCCGCCGCGTTCGTCATCGAGGCGGTGCCCGATGAAGACGAGGCGCCCGTCGAAATGCAGCCCGTCATCATCGCCGAAAGCAGCACGGCAATTCCCACCCTGTCCGTGGGCGAAGCCGTCATGCATATGGAGATGGGGGGCGAAACCGTTCTCATGTTCCACAACGAGCAAAACGGCTCGTTGAACGTCGTGCATCGACGCGAAGACGGAAATATTGGCTGGATCGATCCCACGCCGGTAAGTCGCGCAAGCTGAACGGAGGCCGGCGTGGGGGCGCATCGCAATCCCCGCCGCGTTTTGACCTATGTCACTAGAAACACTCCTCACGCGGGACGCGGTGATCTGCGATCTCAAGGTATCGAGCAAAAAGCAGTTGATGCAGGAGCTCGCCTCCCTTGCCGCCGAGCGTAGCGAGATCGACCAGGATACGGTCTATAGCGCCCTGCTGGAGCGTGAGCGCCTCGGTGCGACCAGCGTTGGGGATGGCGTGGCGATACCCCACGCCCGCTTGCCGAATCTCGAAAGTGTTTCCGGGGTCTTCGTGCGTTTGAGCCAACCGATCGACTATGACGCCGCCGATGAACAGCCCGTGGATCTGATTTTTCTCTTGCTGGCACCCGAGGCGGCGAATGCCGAGCATCTGCGCGCTTTGGCAAAAATCTCGCGCCTGTTCCGAAAAACCGATTTTCGCGACAGTTTGCGGGGGGCTGACGGGGCCGATGCCCTGTTTCTGATGCTGACCGAACGCCAGGCGCGCGCAGCGTAAGCGAAAAAAAAAGCCCCGAGAACCGGGGCGTTTTTCATTCATATCGAAGTGTTCAGTGAGCGCTCATGGCGTTGAGATCATTTTGCCGCGCAACCGCGAAGGCAAAATCACGATTATCGAACAAAGCGAGCCGACGACCGGTTCCATCATGCAGCGCATACAAGGTATCGACACCCGCCGGGGTTTCGACCCCTTCTTCCAGCTGATCCGCAGCAACGGACCGGATATACGCGACGTTTCCGGCGGGAAGACCGAATTTTTCAGGGTTGGGAATTTCGTTTTCTTTACTCATATCAACCTCTTGCAATCGATGCTTCGCGGATGGTCCAGCCATTATGCGGGGCCGCCCGAAATCGGGATCGTCTTGACGACATTCTGCACCTCTTCCCTTATCAAATCGATATGCAGCAAGCCGTTTTCAAGGGCCGCGCCCGACACCTCCATCCCCTCGGCCAGCACAAAGCTGCGCTGGAACTGCCGTGCGGCAATCCCGCGATGCAGGTATTCGCGCTGGGATTGGTCAGGTTTTCCGCCCCGAATGACCAGTTGACCATCCTCGAGCGTGACCGACAAATCGGCCTCGGAAAACCCGGCAACGGCCAGCGAAATGCGATAGATACAGTCACCGCGCTGTTCGATATTGTACGGGGGATAGCCATCGGTGGCCGATTTGGCCGCACGCTCGACAAGGCGTTCGACCTCCTCGAACCCAAGCAGGAACGGATGGTTCGCAAAGGGATTGCGAGACATGAAAATTCTCCGAAACATCCTCGAACAAGCAATGCAGAGAGCGGAAACCCGATAGGCATTTCCGCCGCACCAAAGGTGGGGGGCGGTGGCTTGCGGATCAAGGCCATGACATGACCCTAAGGATCGACAACGCGACCGCGCGGCGCGTCTGGTTGTCGCTGCAAGGGATGGCGGCGGCACCGACCGGGGCACTGACCCAAGCCGGGCTCGCGCAGATCATTGGGCGGTTGGGGATGGTGCAACTCGATCCCCTGCGCGTCGTTGCGCGTGCCCATGATCATATCCTGTGGAGCCGCAACGCGAATTACCGCCCGCCGATGCTTGAGCGCCTGTTGGCGCGGGACAGGCTGGTCTTCGAGCACTTTACCCACGATGCCGTCGTGCTGCCGATAGAGATCTGGCCGCTCTGGCAACGCCAGCGCCGACGCTTGAGCGGGAAAATGGAGCGGGGAAGCTGGGGCACGCCCTTGCCGAATGCGCGTGACCGCAACGCGGTGTTGGACCGGATCGCGAAGGAAGGCCCGCTCTGCTCGCGCGATTTCGAGGGTCCGGCCAGAGGCGAGGTCTGGCGGCGGTCGGCCCATCGCGTGTCGCTCGACTACCTCTGGCATTCGGGCGCGCTCGCCACCCATTCCCGGCGCAACTTTACCAAGATGTTCGACCTGACCGAACGGGTTATCCCGGCGCAGTACTGCGAGGGGCCGAGCGCGAGCGATGCCGAGCAAGTGTCCTGGCTCTGCCGCGATGCCCTTGAGCGGCTGGGGTTTGGCACCGAGCGCGAAATCAAGGCGTTTTACGATGCCGCTGACCTGAGCGAAGTGAAAGCCGAACTCGCCGCTCAGGGTGACAGCGTACCGGTCGAGATCGAGGGGGCCGATGGTACTTGGGCGCAGGCCCTCGCCCGACCGGATATTGAGGCGGTGATTGCGCAGGCAGCACCCCCCAGCCCGCGCCTGCGTATCGTCAATCCGTTCGATCCCATCATCCGGGACCGGGCGCGCGCCCTGCGCCTGTTCGGCTTCGACTATCGGATTGAAATCTATACCCCGGCGGAAAAGCGTCGATATGGCTATTACGTTTATCCGATGCTGGAGGGGGATCGCTTTGTTGGACGGATTGAAGTGAAGGCCGATCGCGGCGCGGGCGTCCTGCGTGCTGAAAAGCTGTGGCCCGAGCCGGGATACCGCTTTGGCCAAGGTCGCATGGACCGGCTGGAAGCAGAGCTTTCTCGTTTGGCGAAGCTCGCGGGGGTTGACGGCGTGACGATTGCCGATGGGTTTTTGCAAGTGCCGTAAGCGGGTGAAACGCTAGGCTTGCGTTGCATCATCATGATCGAGTGTTATCCGCCGACCCTGCTCTGCCGACGCATAGATCGCCTGTTCGATTTCGATGACGCGCAGATAATCGGACGCAAGGTTTTCGGGCGTGTCGCCAGTCGCCAACGCCTGCGCGACATGGGCCTGTAGTAAATGGGTGCAGTCACCGCCGAACAGGCCCGTGCGGTCGGGCGCGAGCAGCTCAACGGTGTCGATCTGGCCAAACCTGCGCAGATGTACGCTGCCATCGCCGAGCAGGGTCAACGTCCCTTCAGTGCCCTCGAACAAGCCCTCGCCCATGGTACAGCGGGTATTCTCGGCGGGGTGGTCGAGGCAGCGATTGCCGTCGAAGACGCTGCGCACTTCGCCCGGATGCTCGAAAACGACATATCCGGCATCTTCGCCCGCAATGCCCTGATTGACCCGGCGCAAATCGGCGTAGACGGCGCTGGGATCGCCGAAAAGGAACCGGAATGTATCGATGAAGTGGATCCCAGTCTCATGGATCAAAAAGCGCTCCATGGTTCGAAAATACGGTTGCCGCGCCGTATAGGCATCGACGCCCTGCCCGTCACCGGGGCGAAGGCGGAAACAGGCTTGCAAGGGCGTGCCGATGTCTCCGGCGGCGATGGCATCCGCGATACTGCGATACCAGGGTTGAAAACGAAAGTTCTCGTGGATGATCAGCGGCACGCCGCGCTTCTGCGCCAGCGCAGTTATCTGTTGAGCCTCCGCTGGCGAGGTACAGAACGGCTTTTGGCAGATGATGGCGCGGGGCGCGTATGACAGCGCCGCGCGGATCGCGTCGGCTTGCGCAACGGGCGGCAGGATGATGTCGATGATGTCGGGCCGAGTCCGCTCGACCATCGCCTCGAGCGACGTGAATGCCTCGACGCCTGTGGCTTCGGCCTTTGCCCGCTCCAGATCGCACATGCCGACCAGATCGACCCCCGCGACCCGTCGCCAGCCGTCGATATGAAACCGGCTGAAATACCCGGCCCCCAGACAGGCGACCCGCATCACGCGCCGTCGAACAGGGCAGCCCCGACGGCGCTCGCCGCCTCGTCCGTGCGCGCGGTGCCGCCGAGGTCCACGGTCAACATTGTGTCCGAGGCAATCTGCACATCCACCGCCCGCGCCAGCCGCTCCCCGTCGGCGCGCATGGCTTCGACGCCGTTTCGCGTGCCGAGCCATTCCAGCATCATCGCCGCTGACAGGATCATGGCGTAGGGGTTTGCCTTGCCCTGCCCCGCAATGTCGGGGGCCGAGCCGTGACAGGGCTGAAACACCGCGTTGTCGAGGCCAATGTCCGCCGAGGGCGCAAGGCCCAGCCCGCCCATCAATCCGGCCCCAAGGTCCGAGAGAATGTCGCCGAACATGTTCTCCGTCACCAACACATCGAACTCCCACGGTTTTTGAACCATCCAGAGCGCCATGGCATCGACATAGGCGTGGTCGGCGCTGAGGTCCGGGTGGCGCGCCGCCTCGGCATCGAAGATCTCGCGGAAAAACGCGAAGGCGCGAAAGACATTGGCCTTGTCGACACAGGTCACGCGGCCCTTGCCCCGCCCCTGCTTCTTGCGCTGGGCGGCAAGGTCGAAGGCAAAGCGGAACAGTTTTTCCGAGACATCGCGGGTGATCAGCATCGTCTCCCGCGCCTCGTCCTTCGTCACTTCGCCGGTGCCCTGGGTGTGGAACAGGCCCTCGGTGCTCTCGCGGATCAGGACGAAGTCAATGCCCTGCCCTTCCGGCAGTTTCAGCGGCGTGATGCCCCCCGGCAGCACGCGTACCGGGCGCACCCCGGCAAAGAGGCCGAACCGCTTGCGCAACTCGATCTGCGGCGCGATTTCGGTGCCGTCGTCGTAGCGAATATCGGGCAGGCCCATCGCCGACAGCAGAATCGCATCGGCATCACGGGCAACGGCGAGAGAGTCCGAAGGCAGACTCTCGCCGGTCTTGGCGTAGTGGGCGGCGCCAGCGGGCACTGAATGAAAATTCAGCTCGTAATCGGGCGAGCGCGCCGCAAGCTGTCGCAACAGATCGACGGTTGGCGCGGTGATTTCCGGGCCAATGCCATCGCCCTCGAAAACGGCAATCTCGAACGCGGTATTCATGATTATTGTCCTTAACTGCCGATAATGGAGCGGACGATGGCCGGAGGGAAGATCGACGTCAAGACACTGTAAGAGACCCTTCCCCTGCCTAGAAATTACGATAGTCTGAAACTATGGAGCCTGGAGAGTTAGAATGACTTTCGCTGTCTGCGTCACATTCGAGATCAAGCCTGAACATGCGGCAGAGTTCATGCCGTTGATGCTGGCCAATGCGCGGGCTTCGCTGGCGGACGAGGCCGGATGCCTGCAATTCGATGTGCTGACCGATCCCGCCCATCCCGGTGAAGTTTTTCTTTATGAACTCTACACCGACCGCACAGCCTTCGATAGGCACCTGAGCGCACCTCATTTTCTGGCGTTCAGGGATGCGGTGGCCGGGATGATCGCGGGCAAGACCGAGCGAACCTATAGCAAGGTGATCCAATGAGTACCTGGCGCGTCCATGCGGTTAAATATGCCGAACGTCTCGAGCGGGTACGCGGTGACAGCTTTATCTTTGATGACAACCCGACCGCCCCCCACCCCATCGACTATTTCATCTGGGTGATCGAGAACGGCACGCGGACCATTCTGGTCGATTCCGGCTATGACGATGGCGAAGCGGGCGCGCGAGAGCGGCCTATTCGCCTGTCTCCGGCAACCGCGCTCGCCCCGCTAGGCATCGACCCGAAGGCCGTGGATACGCTGATCGTCACGCATCTGCATTACGACCACGCGGGCGGGTTGCACCTGTTTCCCGAGGCCACGCTGCATATGCAGGCCGCCGAGATGGCCTATGCCACGGGCCCTTGCATGTGCCACGATGCCCTGCGGATGCCCTTCACGGCGGGGCATATTTGCGAGGCGATCACGCGGCTTTATTCCGGCAAGGTGATCTTTCATGACGGCGACGCCGAGATTACCGATGGCGTCACCGTGCATTGCATCGGTGGCCATTCGCGCGGTCTGCAAGTGGTGCGCGTCAGGACCGAAGCAGGGTGGATGGTGCTGGCCTCGGACGCCTCGCATTTCTACGAAAACCTGCGCCTGCGAAAGCCGTTTCCCATCGTCGTCGATACCGAGGCGATGCTGGAGGGGTTCGGGACGCTGGAGCGATTGGCGAGTGCACCGGACCTCATCATTCCCGGTCACGATCCGCTGGTCATGACCACGTTCCCCGCCGGAGTCGCCGACCATATCGTCCGGCTGGACCCCGGACCGAAATAGCGCTGTCGCCGA
>CALGNO010000103.1 GCA_937958625.1 uncultured Neomegalonema sp. | reverse complement strand
GCGCGAGGTGCGCAGCACTAGCGAGAGCACCAGCCGCACGACAGGCCGGATGGGCTTCAGCCGCACGCGATCGGAGCAGACCCGGGCGAAGCGGCTTCTGTCCGAAGACGAAATCGGGCGGCTCGGAAATGACGACCTGCTTGTCATTGCTCAGAACCTGCGTCCGATCCGGGTCCGGAAGGTCCGCTACTATTCCGACCGGAAATTGAGGAAGATTTTCCGGGGCCAGAGCAATCTGCCTGATGTCGAGATCCCGGATCACAGCAAATCAGTGCTCGCGCCCTTGTCCGATGATGGTGCCGTTGTCGAGACGCGGAAGGAACTCTCGGACTCCGATGCCGAACGGCTCGCCAACTTTGCCAAGGGGAACGCGAAGGCTCGGGATAGCATCGAGGCCAGTGCAAGGGATGGCCAGCAGAAGGAGGTGGTTCACACCCCGGTTGCAGGTGAGCTGATAATCGATACCGCCGATGCACAACGCATCGCCGGATTTGTCGATCATATCGGGCGGGTGAAACAGGCGGTGCCGACCCAATGACGGCGGCGAAATGCGCAGGTCACTTTCAGATGGACGACGCTTCACTTTCAATTGGTCGGTGAAGATGGGGGCGTTTGCGGGAGACGACGAAATCCTACGCTTATCGCGAGCTGTCAGGTTTCAAAGGCATCGCCACCATAGAAATTCCGTACTGACAACTTCCGCAAGTGGCCAGAACTTGCCTCTCGCACAGGCGAACACGATGGGGGATATATCGCCGGAAGCTTACTGGCGCGTGGGAGTAATCAGTTTGCTCGGTCATGCCACAGCACAAATTTTCGCTGGCCATCGTCGGCTTTCATGCTGCGGCATTCACAGTCGATATCTGCCGCGCAGATTTGTCGGAACGGATGAAGATGATCGCTGGGTTCGCGATGCTATCTGTCCTGACGGTGTCGCCGAGGATGCCGAGCGTCGTCTCGACGACTTGCATGTCCGCCCTGTCCGCATTCGTGACGATATCGACCCGGGTCGATGGCGGATGCCCCGCCGCCAGCAGATCGTGCTGGATCGTCGGTGCTGCCTTGACCGACATGTAGAGGGCGAGCGTGGTGCCGGCGTGCATGGATCGGCTGACATCCGGCGGCGTATCGCCAGGGCGGCAAGTGCCGGTGCTCAGGACCAGCGTGTCGGTCTTGCCGCGTTCGGTGAGGACGCTGCCGATGGACGCCGCCGCAACGCAGGCCGCCGTGACGCCAGGCACGATCTCGCAAGGAATCCCGGCGGTGGCGAGGGCGTCGATCTCCTCGCCACCCCGCGCGAAGACGCCTGGATCGCCGCATTTCAGACGTACCACGCGCTTGCCTTGCCGCGCCGCCGAGACGAGCAGACCGTTGATCCGGTCCTGCGGCCATGGATGCGCACCGGGGGCCTTGCCCACGCAGACCCGCTCCGCATCGCGGCGGGCGTATTCGAGCACGTCCGGGTCGATCAGGCGGTCGTGGAAGATGATATCCGCCTCCTGCAATCGCTGGACCCCGCGCATCGTGATGAGGTCGCGTTTGCCCGCACCCGCTCCGACCAGTGCGACGGAGCCGCCGGACTGTTCCTGCGGTGCTCCCCCTGCGGCGATGGCGGTTTTCAGCATTTCCGCCGCCTCGCGTTCGGCTCCGCGTGCATGAGTCTGGCGCGGGGCACCGTTGAAGACCCACCGCCAGAAATCGCGCCGTCCCGCCCGCGGTACCTGCCGCGCCACCGCCCCGCGCAAACGTCCCGACAGGGCGGCCAGATCGCCCAGACGCGGCTCCAGCATCTCCTCAACGCGGGTCTTGATCTGGCGCGCGAGTACCGGGGCGGTACCTTCGGTACCGATGGCGATGACCACCGGGTCGCGGTCCACGATGGAAGGCGTGATCGCATCGCACAGGTCAGGCGCATCGACCACGTTGACCAGCGCCCCGGCCTCCCTGGCCATTGCGTGCAGGGCGGCATCGGCACCGGGGCATCCCGTGGCGATGAAGACCAGCGCGGTATCGGCGAACAGCGCGGGCATGATCGCTCCCTCATGCCATACGATCCGCCCTGTCCCGTGCATGGCGGCCAGCTCGTCCTCCAGCGCACCGGCGGCGACCACGATCCGGGCCTCGGTCTTGAGGATCAGACGGCATTTCTGCGCCGCCTGTTCACCGCCACCAACGATGACGACCGTGCGGTCTTCCATCCGCAGGAACATCGGGAAGGTCTTCATTGTGTTCTCCTTCAGGCCGGGACGGCGATTTTACGGGTCGCCCATAACTGGGCGGCCTCGGCTTGTGCCGTGGACAGGTCGATCGCGGGGTCGATGGCGGTCAGGGCAAGCGCGGCGGTGCCGGTGACGATGGCCTCGGCAAAGGGATCGGTGCACTCGCCCCGCCACAGGGTGGCGATATCCGGCATCCATTCGGAGCCTTCGTGTAGGCGGCGCGTCCCGCCGAGGAAGGGGGCAGCAATGCTTTCGCCCTGCACCCCGTCCCGCAGCAGATGAACGGCGACGGGTTTGGATGGATGCCGCTCGAATTCGCCCCCGCCGCCCTTGATGATGGCCTGTGCGGACTGACCCAGCAACGCGCCGACATCGCTTTGCAGCGTGCGATAGGGCGGGTGGAAGACGCCTTGCACCGAGACGGGCGCGGCGGCAGGGTTGAGCAGGCGCAGAGCCGTGTTGACGATGGACCGCAGGCCCAGTTTCTCGCGCAGGCGCAGCACGCGCAGCAGGGCCGCGTCGATATCCTCCAGCGGCGCATAGGCGATGCCGTGCCGGTCCAACATCACGTTCGCCCGCCCCGCATCGCGGCAGACAGGGATGTCGATCCCGGCCAGCGCGTCACGGACGGAGGCGATGCCCTGCTGATGCGAGTTCCAGCCATGCAGCAAGACCGGATGCCCCGCCTGTGCCACCAGCTTCGCGGCTAGCAGGAAATACGGGTGCCCCCGCGTGCGCCCGGCGGCGTAGCTGGGCCAGTCGACCGTCGCGCTCGTTGTCGCCCACGGGGCCAGCCGCGCCCGCGCCGCCTCGACGAAGCCGGCCACCTCCGCCGCTCCCTCGCCGCGAAAACGCATGAGCATCAGCAGGGCACCAACGGCCTCCGGTTCTACCTCGCCCGTCAGGATCAGGCCCATAGCGTCCCGTGCTTCCTCCCGCGTCAAGGATCGCGAGCGACCGGGTCCACGGCCCAAGATGCGGACATAGGGGGCGAGGCTCATTCCGCAGCAACCTTTCTGGTAGCATCGGCGATCATCGTCGCGAGTTCGGAGCGGCAGGAGCCGCAGGTCGTTCCCGCGCAGGTCGCCACGCCGATGGCATCCGTGGTCGTCGCCCCATTGTCGATAGCGGCGAGGATCGTGTTGATCCCCACATCATTGCAGGAACAGACGATAGCCCCCCGGTCGGGCCGCATGCCGCCCGCCCGTCCGGCGAGCAGATCGGCGGGGGTCGTCCCCGCCCCGAATGCCTCGACAACCCATCCCCGCGCGACGGCGACCGGATACGCCGCCGCGAAGAACACGCCGCGTACGCCGTCGTCATCGGTGACGGAAATTCGAGCGGTGCCGCTGGCCGTGTCGATCAGGGAGGTGATCGCACCGTGGCCGATCAGGACTGTGGCAGCGTCCTGCCATGAACTGGGCCGCGCCTCGCCCGCCATCTCCACTTGCCAGCCGCCCGTCACCCGCGCCCGCGCCCAGTAGGAGCAATCCGGCTCTGGACGATCCCGCGCGACGGCAAATCCGTACCATGCGGCATCGAAGGGCGTGAGGCGGGCGATAGAGCCTTTCAGCTCCGGCTGTCCCGAAACCGGATCGACGGCATCGGTCACCGCCACCCCGATCCGCCCACGCGAGGCGGTGAGGCCGGTCCAGTGCATCGGCACGAAGACGGTGCCGCGCGGCACGCGATCCGTTACCAATGCCCGCACTATCACGTCGCCATCGGGGGTCGTCACGTGGGCCAGGCCCGCAGCCCCGATCGCCGCCGCCGCCGCATCGTCAGGGTGGATTTCCGCGAAAGGTTCGGCGATGTGGCGATTCAGGAGAGGCGCGCGGGCCGTGCGGGTCATCGTATGCCATTGGTCACGGATACGACCCGTGTTCAGGCGCAGCGGATAGGCAGGCGACGGCTCCACCGCCATCGCGCGGGTGCCGACGGGAACCATCCGGGCCTTGCTGTCGGGGGTAAAATAGCCACCTGCCGCGAAGAAGCGTTTCGGGCCTTCGCCATGCGCAGGCACCGGCCATTGCACTGGCGCGAGCGCGTCATAGGCCGTGTTGGACAGGCCCACGAGGCCGGAAATATCGAAATCCGACCCCAGCGAGGCGGCGATCCCCGACAGGGCAGCATGTTCGCGGAAGATGGCCGCAGGTCCGTCATAATCGAACGCTTCCGCCCATCCCATACGCGCGGCCACATCGCAGACGATGCGCCAGTCGGGCCGCGCCTCGCCCGGTATCGGCAGGAACGCGCGCTGGCGGCTGATGCGGCGTTCGGAATTGGTGACGGTCCCCGATTTCTCGCCCCATCCGGCGGCGGGCAGGATCACGTCGGCCAAAGCGGTCGTGTCCGTCTCGACGATATCCGTGACCACGGTGAAATCGCAGTCTCGGATCGCGTCGCGCACGGCGTCTGCGCGGGGCAGGCTGACGGCGGGGTTGGTGGACATGATCCACAGCGCCTTGATCCGCCCGTCTGCGCAGCCCTCGAACAGATCGACGGCCTTCAGCCCGCCCACCGTACAGATCGTCGGCGCATCCCAGAAGTCGCTCACCGCCAGCCGATGCGCCGCGTCCTCAATGCTCAGATGCGCGGCGAGGGTATTGGCTAACCCGCCCACCTCGCGCCCGCCCATGGCGTTCGGCTGTCCCGTAACCGAGAACGGTCCGCAACCAGGCTTGCCGATGCGTCCTGTGGCAAGATGACAGTTGATGATCGCGTTGACCTTGTCCGTGCCGCTGCTGGACTGGTTCACCCCCTGGCTGAAGACGGTGACGACCTTGTCCGTGCCGATCCAGAGGTCGTAGAATTGCGCGAGGGTGTCGGGGTCCAGACCCGTCCGCGAGGGATCGTCATTGAGCGCGGCGGCCAGCGCCTCCCGCCAGCCGGTGACATGGGCATCTAGGTACTCCGCATCGAGCGCATCGCTGCGCGCAATCTCGGTCAGCAACCCGTTGAACAGCGCCACATCCGTTCCCGGTTCGATGCCCAGATGCAGGTCGGCCAGTGCAGTCGTCGCCGTGCGGCGAGGGTCCACCGTCGCGATGCGCAGGTCGGGAAGGGCGCGCTTGGCCGCCTCGATCCGCCGGAACAGGACCGGGTGGCACCATGCCAGATTGGACCCGACGAGCACGATGACCTCCGCCTCCTCCAGATCCTCGTAGCAGCCCGGCACCAGATCGGCCCCGAAGGCTCGCTTGTGCCCCGCCACGGTCGAGGCCATGCAGAGCCGTGAATTCGTGTCGATATTGGCCGAGCCGATGAAGCCCTTCATCAGCTTGTTGACGACGTAGTAATCTTCGGTCAGCAACTGCCCCGACACGTAGAAGGCCACGCTGTCCGGGCCATGTTCCGCGATCGTGTCGGTGAAGCGCCGCGCCACGGTATCGAGCGCGGTACTCCACGATGCGCGTGCACCATCCATGATCGGGTGCAGGATACGATCCTCCAGCCCGATGGTTTCCCCCAGCGCCGACCCCTTCGAGCAGAGCCGCCCGAAATTCGCCGGATGATCCGGATCGCCCGCGATGGTGCCGTCCGGTCTTGCAAGCACCCCGCAGCCGACGCCGCAATAGGGACAGGTCGTCTTGACTGCACAGGTCACGCCGCGTTCCGCTTCGCGGTCAGGGCGACATCGACCAGCACGCGCCCGCCCTCGACCTTCGCCGCCCAGGTCGGCACGGCCCCCTCGTCCGGCCCCTGCACGGTGCCGTCCTCGAACCCGATGACCCAGTTATGCAGGGGGCAGGTGACGGCGCGGCCATGCACGATCCCCTCCGAGAGCGGTCCCCCCTTATGCGGGCAGCGATCCTCGAGCGCGAAGACCTCGTCTTCGGCGGTGCGGAACACCGCGATGCAGCCGAGGGGCGTCTTCAGCACCCGCGCCCCGCGCACGGGAATATCCTCCAGCGCGCCGATATCGATGAAGTCCCTCATTCAGCCGCCTCCAGCGTCAGGTTGGCGAGGGGCGCGAAGTCGCGTTGCGCCTTCGGCGTGGCGCGCTCGGCCCAGGGGTCGGTCTGATAAATGCCTTGCGACAGGTCGAACCGCCCGATCAGGGCGGTGCGGCTGGCGGCGTCTTCGACCACCCGCTCGCGTACCCAGTCCATCCCCACCTTCGCGACCCATTTATAGGGCCGGTCGAGGTATTTCGCGTTCTCGCGATAGAGCTGGACGAAAGCGACGATCAGGTCGAGCGCCTCGTCCTCGGTCGGGGCTTTGCCGAGCGCCTCCGTCTCCTTCACGTCCATTCCTGCCGCCCCGGCCACGCTGACCTCGAACCCGCTGTCGACGCAGATGACGCCCACGTCCTTGCAGGTGGCCTCCGCACAGTTGCGCGGGCAGCCCGACACGGCCATCTTGACCTTGTGCGGTGTCCACGATCCCCACATTCGCCGTTCGATCGCGATACCGAAGGCGGTCGAATCCTGCGTGCCGAAGCGGCAATGATCGGTGCCCACGCAGGTCTTCACCGTGCGCAGCCCTTTGGCATAGGCATGGCCCGACACCATCCCGGCATCATTGAGGTCCGACCAGATGGCGGGCAGGTCCGCCTTCTTGACGCCCAGTAGGTCGATCCGCTGGCCGCCCGTGACCTTGACCGTCGGCACGGCGTACTTGTCGGCGGCATCCGCGATGGCGCGCAGCTCATCCGGCGTCGTGATCCCGCCCCACATGCGTGGGACGACGCTGAAGGTGCCGTCCTTCTGGATATTGGCGTGGTTGCGCTCGTTGACGAAGCGGCTTTGCGGATCGTCGAGATACTCCAGCGGCCAGTCGGCCAGCAGATAGAAATTGAGCGCGGGGCGGCAGACATGACAGCCGCAGGAGGTCTTCCACCCGCATTCCTGCATCACGGCAGCCATCGACTTCAACTCACTCGCCTTGATGAGACGCCGCACGTCCTCATGCGTCAAGTCGGTGCAGTCACAGACGGGTTTCGCCGCCGGAGCGGCGTAGTCTTCGCCCAGCGTCACGGCCAGAACCTGCTCGACCAATCCGGTGCAGGTGCCGCACGATCCGCTCGCCTTCGTCGTCATTCGCACCGCGTCGAGCGTGGTCGCGCCGTTCGCAATGGCGGTGGTGATCTTTCCCTTGCAGATGCCGTTACAGCCACAGATCTCTGCCTCATCCGGCAAGGCTGCAACGGCCACCATAGGGTCCAGCGCGGCCCCCCCCTGATAGGCGGGACCGAAGATGAGGGTCTCGCGCATCTCCGACATATCCGCGCCGTCGTTCATCAGGCCGAAGAACCAAGACCCGTCGGCGGTATCGCCATACATCACCGCCCCGATGAGGCGGTTGTCCCGCAATACCAGCCGTTTGTAGACGCCGCGCGCCGGGTCGCGGAACACGATGTCCTCGCGATCCTCGCCTTCGGCAAAATCGCCAGCCGAGAACAGATCGACCCCCGTGACCTTCAGCTTGGTCGAGACCGTGCGCTGCTTGAATGCCGCCTTCTGTTCCAGCAGGGTAGCGGCGGCGACCTTCGCTTGATCGTAGAGCGGCGCTACGAGGCCGAACACCGCGCCGTCATGCTCGACGCATTCGCCGACGGCGAGGATGCTTTCGTCCGACGTGATCATCTGGTCATCCACATGGATGCCCCGCCCGGTCGCCAGCCCGGCCTCCTTAGCGAGTGCGACGTTCGGGCGGATGCCTACGGCCATCACGAGGATATCGCAGGGCAATTCGGTGCCGTCGTCGAGCCGCAGGCCGGTGACACGGCCATCCGCGCCGAGGATTTCGGAGGAATTGGCCGAGCAAAGCACCTTGATGCCGCGTCCGATCAGTTCGCGGCGCAGCAGATAGCCTGCCGCCTCGTCGAGCTGACGCTCCATCAAATGGCCCATCAGGTGAACGACCGTCACGTCCATCCCGCGCAGCGCCAGCCCCGCCGCCGCCTCCAGCCCCAGCAGACCGCCGCCAATGACGACCGCCTGCGCGCCGGGTATCGTGGAGGCATCGATCATCGCTTGCGTATCGTCAAGATCGCGGTAGCTGAGAACGCCCTTCAGATCGTGCCCCGGCAGGGGAATGATGAATGGGTTCGACCCCGTGGCGATCAGCAGCTTGTCGTAAGGCGTCTCGCCCGCCGCCGTGACCACCACCTTGCGCTCCCGGTCGATGCCGGTGATCGCATCGCCGAAGCGGGTGGCGATGCCGTTCGCGGCGTACCAGTCCGCATCGTGGGTGACGATCTCCTCATAGGTCTTCTCCCCCGACAGGACCGGGGACAGCATGATCCGGTTATAGTTTCCGCGCGGTTCGGCCCCGAACAGGGTGATGTCATAGGCATCGGGGGCCGCCTCGACCAGATGCTCCAGCGCGCGGCCCGAAGCCATGCCCGCGCCGATGACGACGAGTTTGGGTTTCATGGAAACCTCCGATACGATGCCGCCACGGAAGGGGCCGCATTGTGCTTGAATTTGAGTGGAATGAGACGAAACACGCGGGCAACCTTGCGACTCATGGCGTCGATTTCGACGCTACGCGCGATCTTGAATGGGAAACCGCGCGCTATCTGCCGGATTTGCGCCGGGACTACGCCGAAGGCCGAATTCAAGGTCTTGTGCTGCGTGGAGCGCGTCTTCATGTTATAGTCTTCACGATCCGTCAGACTGGTCTGCGTGTGATCAGCCTTAGAAAAGCGAATGACAGGGAGATTGTTCGTTATGAAGAAGCCGTTCAAAATCCTTAGAAATTCTGCTGACGAAAACGCGACAATAGAGGCAGGCATCGCCGCCGATCCCGACACGTATGTCGCGACGGATGCTGAATGGTATGCGGTATATCCTCGTCCGGCACCGGATAGAGATAGGATCAAGAGTGGACTGGCTTTAATACGACGAGTGGCTCGCTCTTTTGAGTCTGGCGCAAGTTCGATAAATGACCCTGCTTCTCGTGAAGCAGATCTTTCAGACCCGAACATGCGAACACCGAAGACCCCTAAAAAACGCGCATAAGTATCCATCACGCAGCCTCCTTCTTCGATGCCTTGCCCTTCGCGCCGTGCTCGTATTCCTCCAGGAAGGTGAGCAGTTCCTCGCGGTAGGCGTAGTAGTCGGGATGGTTCAGCAACGCCTTGCGCGTGCGCGGGCGGGGCAGTTTGACGTCCATGATCTTGCCGATGGTAGCGCGGGGGCCGTTGGTCATCATCACCACCCGGTCGGCCAGCAGAATCGCTTCGTCCACGTCATGGGTCACGCAGACGGCGGTGACCTTGGTGCGGGACCAAACCTCCATCAGCACTTCCTGCAATTCCCAGCGAGTCAGGCTGTCGAGCATCCCGAACGGTTCGTCCAGCAGCAGTAGTTTGGGCGACAGGGCAAAGGCACGCGCGATCCCGACGCGCTGTTTCATGCCGTTCGATAGGTCGGCAGCCGCCTTGTCCATCGACTCCGCCAGACCCACCCTTTCGAGATAGTATTCCACCACGTCGCGCCTCTCGGCCCGGCTGGCTTTCGGATAAACCCGGTCGACACCCAGCGAGACGTTCTCCTTCGCTGAGAGCCACGGGAACAGCGAGGGGGCCTGGAACACCACCGCCCGCTCCGGGTCGGCCCCGACGACATGCTTGCCATTGAGCACGATGGAACCGCCGGAAATAGCGTTCAGACCCGCCGTCATCGTCAACACGGTGGATTTTCCGCAACCGGAATGCCCGATCAGCGAGATGAATTCGCCTTTGCGCATGGCGAGGTCGAAATTCTCGACCACGGTCAACGGACCCTTGGGCGTAGGATACACCTTCGAGAGTTGCGAATAATGCAGATACCGTTCGCCCACTCCCGTCACTCCGGCATCGGCGACGGCCTTCGGGACGCCGTGGATCGGAGTCACGGTCGGCAGGGTCCGGGTTTCCTCGACCTTGGCGGCGATACCCACATCCATCAGGTATTGCGTGACCTGTGCCCGCAGCGTCTTGAAGATTGCGTTGTTGTTCATCGCCGTCCTGTCTCGGGGCCGCGGCAGCGAGACGGGAAATGCCTCGCCCAGCGTGCCGTCAGGGTTCAGCGGAATGATCCGGTCGGCCAGCAGAATCGCTTCATCGACGTCGTTGGTGATCAGGACCACCGTCTTCTTGTCCACGCTCCAAATGCTTTCGATTTCGTCCTGAAGGTGCGCGCGGGTGAGGGCGTCGAGGGCCGATAGCGGCTCGTCCAGCAACAAGACGTCGGGGTTCATGGCCAAGGCGCGGGCGACCGAGACGCGCTGGCGCATCCCGCCGGACAGTTCCGCCGGGCGGCGGTCGCGGGCGAGTGTGAGGTTAACCATCTCGATGTATTTGTCGACGATGGCGGCGCGCTCGACCCGCGATTTGCGTGTATGCACCGCATCAACGGCGAGGCCGATATTGCCCGCGACCGTCAGCCACGGCATCAGGGAATAGGACTGGAAGACCAATCCCCGCTCCTGCCCCGGCCCGTCGATTTCCTTGCCGCGAAAGATGGCCGCGCCGGTATCGGGCTTGGCCAGACCGGCCAGCAGGTTGATCAATGTCGTCTTGCCGGTGCCGGAAAAACCAAGGATGGCGACGAATTCGCCTTCCTGTACCTTCAGCGTCACATCATCGAGGATTGTCTGATGATCCGCGCCGTCGCCATACCCGACGGTCACGCCGGAGAGTTCGAGAATAGGGGTGGTGTTCATGCTCATCTTCCTCACCGCTGGGCCGAATAGGTGAACATCGACTGCACCGCATACATCAACCGGTCGAGCAGGAAGCCGATGATCCCGATGGTGAAGACGGCCACCATGATCTTGGCGAGGGACTGACTGGAACCGTTCTGGAACTCGTCCCAGACGAATTTGCCCAAGCCGGGGTTCTGCGCCAACATTTCAGCGGCGATCAGCACCATCCAGCCAACCCCGAGCGACAAGCGCAATCCCGTGAAGATCAGCGGCAGCGAAGACGGCAAGACCAGCTTGGTGATCTTGGTCCATGTCGAAAGTTTCAGCACTTTGGAGACGTTGACGAGATCCTTGTCGATGCTCGCGACCCCCAGCGACGTGTTGATCAGCGTCGGCCAGAGCGAGCAGAGCGTGACGGTGATCGCGGAATTGAGGAAGGACTTCGAGAACAATCCATCATTCGTGACGTAAAGCGCCGACACGACCATCGTGACAAGAGGCAGCCATGCCAGCGGCGAGACGGGCTTGAATATCTGGATCAGCGGGTTGAATGCCGCCTGTGCAGTGGCACTCAATCCGCATAAAATGCCCAGCGGCACGGCGATGGCCGTGGCAACGAGGAAGCCGAAGAACACCGTCTGGATCGACGTCCATATCTGGTCGTAGTAAGTCGGCTTGCCAGTGTAGTCGCGCTCCTTCACGCGGTTGGCCTTGCCCGCCTCGACCAGTTTCGCATTGCGCACGTCCTGACGCTCGTAGAAGGCATCGGCCTTTTCTCGTTCGCGCACATGGTCTTCATGCAGGTTGCCGACCTGCTCCCATACCTGCGCCGGGCCGGGAATCGCGCCGAGCGACGTTTGCACTTGCGGTGCGGCCCATGCCCAGAGCATCAGGAACGTCACGATGGCAAGCAGCGGCACCCCGAGCAGCCGCCAGATCTCGCTGACCTGCCCACGCGGATTGTCGCCCGCAACGGCACGCAGCACCGGCGTCATCCAGCTCAGCCCGAGCACCTGAAACCAGCCATCGGCCTTGTTGATACGGGTAAAGAGTCTTTCCCGGCGGGCAGCATCGTCTGCGGGAGGGGGGGTGGTGGCGATGGTCATGGTGTGATCCTCGAATGGAGGGAGTTTGGCTGGTGGAGAAAGCTCCCACCTCGGCCCTCCCCCGCTAGGGGAAGAGAGTCAGGATTAGCGTGTCAGCCCTCGACGCCGGAGCCGACGACCCGCTGCTCACCCTTCAGCCCGATGGTCAGGCTTTCGAGATAGGCATTCGGCGTGCGGGCGTCGTAGGGGATGCCATCGATGATGTCTTCGGCGGGGGTCGGAGCCTTGTAGCCGTCGCTCTCCCACGGGAAATCAGCCTCGTTCGCCATGCCTTCGTCGACCAGCATCCGTGCGGCTTCCAGATAGATGGCTGGCTTGTAGACTTCGCGCGCGACCTCGTCGTACCAGCTGTCGGGTTTGGCCTCGGCGATCTGTCCCCAGCGGCGCATCTGAGTCAGGTACCAGATGGCATCGGAGTAGAACGGATAGGTAGCATTATAGCGGAAGAAGACGTTAAAATCGGGCACGTCGCGGCGGTCGCCCTTCTCGTATTCGAAGAAGCCGGTCATCGAGTTGGCGATCACTTCCTCATCCGCACCGACGTATTCGGAGCGGGACAGGATCTCGACGGCTTCGGCACGGTTGGCGTTGTCGTTCTCGTCCAGCCATATCGCCGCGCGGATCATGGCCTTCACCATCGCCAACGTGGTATTGGGATTCTCTTCAGCGAATTCTGCGGTGATGCCGAAGACCTTCTCGGGGTTGTTCTTCCACATCTCGTAATCGGTGATGACCGGGACGCCGATACCCTTGAACACCGCCTGCTGGTTCCACGGCTCGCCTACGCAATAGCCGTAGATCGTGCCTGCCTCCATCGTCGCGGGCATCTGCGGGGGCGGCGTGACCGACAGCAGCACTTCGGCATCGATCTGGCCACCGACGTTCTCCGGGGAGTAGTAGCCGGGCTTGATTCCCCCGGCGGCGAGCCAGTAGCGCAGTTCGTAGTTATGGGTCGAGACGGGGAAGACCATGCCCATGTTGAAGGGCTTTCCGTCTGCGCGGTAGGCATCGACCACGGGCTTCAGCGCCTCGGCGGAGATCGGGTGCTGCGGGCGGCCATCGTCCATCTTTGGGATGTTCGGTTTCATCTGCGCCCAGATTTCGTTCGACACCGTGATGCCGTTGCCGTTCAGGTCCATCGAGAACGGCGTGATGATATGCGCCTTCGTGCCATAGCCGATGGTCGCGGCAATCGGCTGCCCGGCCAGCATATGCGCGCCGTCGAGTTCGCCGTCGATCACGCGGTCGAGCAGCACTTTCCAGTTCGCCTGCGGCTCCAGCGTGACGAACAGGCCCTCGTCCTCGAAATATCCGCGCTCATAGGCGACGGCGAGGGGGGCCATGTCGGTCAGCTTGATGAAACCGAAGGTCAGCTCGTCCTTCTCGACATCGAGCATCTCGGCATGAACGAGCGGGACGGTGAAGGCGGTTGCGGCAAATAGCGTGGCGATCAGGGAACCAGTCTTGAGCATATCGTGATCCTTTCGGCATCTCTCGCAGTCGCGAGACAAACGCAAAAAAGGCCGTGCGAACGGTGCGCGCGGAAGATGCGCAAACCCTTCGGACAGCCTTGTCCAAACCCAATTTTCAGCGGGAATTGCCTGAGACGCCGTTGCCTTCAGACACATAAGAGATACCGCATTGCAGCGCAGCATCAAGAAAAAAGTTCAAATTTTGGGCGTAAATCTATCGGCGGCGGTCAAAGCGGCGGAATTTGTGCCGTTTTTTCAATCACAATCGAACATTTGCCCATCGAAGAAGCAATCCGGGCCGAGAAAGAGTGTCCCTTGGCTGGAGGCAACAGCCGTGCGTTCGGACAAAGCCCCTTCGATCTTCTCGGATGCGCCGGGCAGGTCAATTCCCAGCGGAGACAGGGCCGCGCGATGGATATCCGGGCGGAAACACGCACGGGCGATACGGTCCGCGTCATCGGGGTCAAGACCATTTCGCACGGCCAGTCGCCGCGCCATCCAGATCGCCTGCGACCGCCATGGAAAGGTCGCGGCCCCGTCGCTGAATTCGATCAGTCGGGGGTGGTGGAGCGTCCTGCCGCCTGCATCGGCGATCAGCGTTCCGTGTAGCGCTCGTTCGACGATCTCCGCACTGACGCCCAGATAACCCGGTCCGCTCAGCAGTTCCGCCGTCACCATGCGATTCGCCGGATCGCCCAGCCATCGCCCCGCCCGCCAAAGTGCCCGCAGCAGCCGTTCGACCCGCTCGCGCTGCGACTCGCAGGCTTCCGCCCGCAGGGCCAGCACCTTCTCCGGTGCAAAGGCCCAGATCGCCGCCCCCGGCAGGACGATGGTACCGACGCCCTGTTCCACGGCAATGCTGCCCCACGGCTCGCCCACGCAGAATGCGTCGATCTCGCTGTGCCGCAGGGCATCGGCCATCAGGGGCGGCGGGACGGTGCGCACGGTCAGGCCCGACAGTGTCTCTACCCCCAAGGCCCCGAACCAGTGGTACAGCAGTTCGGCATGCATCGAGAACGGGAACGGCACGCCGATCCGCAGCGGGGCCGGAGCCGCCGCGATCAGGGCGCGGCCCGCGCTCCACGGATCACCGGACCGCGCACCCTCCATCCGCTCGGCGACGGATCGGGAAACCCCGATCACCGTGCCATTGACCGACAACAAGCTCGGCACCGCCAGCGGCACTGGCAATCCGCCCAGCCCCATCGACATCGCCACCGGCACCGGGGCCAGCATATGCGCCGCATCCAGCGCGCCAAGGGCCAGCCGGTCGCGCAGGGTCGACCATGAGGGCGCGGCGTGTAGGCGCAGGTCGATGCCTTCTTCTGCCGCAAAACCGATCTCCCGCGCGATAATCAGCGGGGCGGCATCCGTCAGGGGCATGAAGCCGCAATCGAAGGGATCGAGGCTCATTTCAGCAAATCCGCAGCCGTGACGAGGGCCAAGGCTACATCGCCGATCTTGCGCCCCTGATCCATCGCCGTCTTGCGCAGCAGGGCATAGGCTTCGTCCTCGCCGATGCCCTTTGCCTTCATCAGCAAGCCTTTGGCGCGGTCGATGGTCTTGCGTTCTGCCAGTGCCGCCTTCGTCGTCTCCAGCTCGGACCGCATCCGGCGAACCATGTGAAACCGTGCGATGGCTGCATCCAGTACCGGCTTGATCCGCTCCTTGCGTAGGCCGTCCACGACATACGCGCTCATGCCTGCCTCGATGGCGGCACGGGTCGAGCTTTCATCGGTGCGATCCACGAACATGGCGACCGGACGCTCCAGCGGGGTGGTGGCCAGCGTCAATTCTTCGAGCATGTCGCGCTGGGGGTTGGTGAGGTCGATCAGCACGATATCGGGATTGATCGCGGAGAGACGCGGCGCAAGACCAGCATCGTCACCGATCACGGTCACGTCGAAGTCACCGGCCTCACGCAACCCATCGATGATCATCAAGGCCCGGTCCCGATCCCTTTCGATGACAACGATCTTCATCCCGACCCTCCGCGCAGTATGCTGCAATGCAGCATGGCATCACGAAGTCTCAGGATCAACTCTCTGTAGAAATTCGTTTTGACAATAAACGTCTCCTTGCACTCTCAACCGCCGTGTGCGCCGCACAACGGGAAGGCAACTTTGGGCACGAAGAAGCCAGTCCGCCGAGCGCCTTTGACTGTCAGGTCAGAGCCTT
>CALGNO010000102.1 GCA_937958625.1 uncultured Neomegalonema sp. | reverse complement strand
GGGGGGTAAGGCGCTTTAGTTTAGGTTAACGCACACGTCAACTTGTCTCGTGACCCACGCCGATACGCCAGTGCGCCGAGCTTCCGGGATTTGAGGCGATTGCCGTCCAAGATGCCCTATCGTGCCGCGTGACAAGCGACTTGCAAGGCAGCTAGAACCCTTGCCTGACCCATGCGAACAGGGAGGGGACCGTGGCCACTATCGACGATCTGAAACAGCGGCTTGCCGAAGCCGAAGCCGCCCTTTCCGCCATTCGCGGCGAACCGGGCGCAGTGTCTCCCCTCGCGCCATCGTCCTTCGCTGAACCGACCCCGGTGCCCGGCATCACGATGGCCGCCGCGAGCGCCGAGGTGAAGTATAAGGGCCGGGACGACGTGATGCTGATGCGCCTCGATCCGGGCAGCACCCTTGCGGGGGTTTTCACCCGCTCGGAAACGCGTTCGGCCCCGGTGCTCTGGTGCGAGCGGGCGCTCGCCGGGCTAGGCGAGGGTGATGGTCCCATCGGCATCATCGCCAATGCTGGCAACTCGAATGCCTTCACCGGCGCGGCGGGCGAGCGCAGTACCGAGGCGATGGCGGCCCGCACCGCCGCCGCCATCGGCACCAGCCCGGAGCGGGTGTTTGTCGCCTCCACCGGCGTGATCGGCGAGCGCCTGCCTCATGAGCGGATCGAGGCCGTGGTCGATGGCCTCGGCAACACCCTCGCCGCCGATGGCTGGGCCGCCGCCGCCGGGGCCATCATGACGACGGATACCTTTCCGAAGGCCGCAAGCACCACCTGTCGGATCGACGGCGCAACCGTCACCCTGTCAGGCATCGCGAAGGGGTCCGGCATGATCGCCCCGGATTTGGCGACGATGCTGGCCTTTACCGCCACCGACGCGAATATCGGCCAGGCCGCATTGCAGGCTTTGCTGACCGAGGCCACGGAAATCAGCTTCAATGCCATCACGGTCGACGGCGACACGTCGACCTCCGACACGCTGTTGCTTGGGGCGACGGGCAAGGCCGCCCATGAGCGTATCGAGAACGCGGCGGACCCACGCCTCGCCGATTTTCGCGCGGCGCTCACCCGCCTGCTGCAAGACCTCGCGCATCAGGTGGTGCGCGACGGCGAGGGCGCATCAAAATTTATCGAAGTCCGGGTCACGGGCGCGGAATCCGACGCCGCCGCCAAGCGCATTGCCCTCAGCATTGCCAACTCGCCGCTGGTCAAGACCGCCTTTGCCGGTGAAGACCCGAACTGGGGCCGCATCGTAATGGCGGTCGGCAAATCCGGCGAGCGCGCCGACCGCGATGCCCTGACGATCCGCTTCGGCGATATTCTGGTTGCGGAGCGGGGCTGGGTCGCGGAGAGCTATCGCGAGGAAGACGGCGGGGCCTATATGCGCGGCGATACCCTCACGGTGACCGCTGATGTCGGCATCGGCGCGGGCGAGGCGCGGGTCTGGACCTGTGACCTGACCTACGCCTATGTGCGCATCAACGCCGATTATCGCAGTTGAGCCGCCCATGAATATGCTGCTTGTCGTCGCCGTCGCGCTGGTCGATCCCGATGGCCGGGTGCTGCTGGCCCAGCGCCCCGAGGGCAAAGCCATGGCGGGCCTCTGGGAATTTCCCGGCGGCAAGGTCAATCCGGGCGAGCGCCCTGAACAGGCGCTAATCCGCGAGTTGCACGAGGAACTCGGCATCGACACCGAGGCATCCTGCCTCGCGCCGCTGTCTTTTGCCTCCCACGCCTATGACGATTTTCACCTGCTGATGCCCCTCTGGGTCTGTCGCAAGTGGGAGGGGATTGCCCAGCCGCGTGAAGGGCAAGTGCTGAAATGGGTCCGCCCGAACGACTTGCGCGATTACCCCATGCCCGCCGCTGACCTGCCGCTTATTCCGGTGCTTCAGGATCTTTTGTGAGGCCAATTCGGCGCTGAGTATCGGCGGGCACAGACGAGGCCGGGTCGCTCAGCAGCGAAACCAAGATGGTCAGCACAAGGGACACGACCAGACCAATCGCACCGGCACTCAGCAGGTCGATGCCAGTACTGCCCCAAAAGACCGACACCGCAACAACCAGCGCGCCGCCGACGATCCCGGCCAAGGCCCCGGCCCCCGTTGCGCGCGGCCACCAGAGGCCGAGGGCGAGGGGCGCGAAAACCGATCCACCGACCAGGGCATGGGCCAGCGCACCAAGGGTAAGAATATTGGCCCCGGTGAGGGCAATACATGCCGCTATCGCCATTATAACAATCGTTAACCAGCGCGACCGCTGCTCGGCATCGGCGACCACCAGACGGCTGACCGAAAGGGCAGCCATCATACGCAGCAACCCGGCCCCTGCTATGGCCAGAAGGGCCACGAGCGACAGCGCGAACAGCGCGGTCAGCCATCCCGATGCCTCGGCCAGCACGGGCACCGCCATCGGCACGAATTGCAGATCAACGGATGAGAGGGCCTCCAACGACAGCCCGGATTCGCCCGAGAGTGGATCAGGTCGAAAAACATCCGGCACCGCCTCGCCGCGCATCGCCACGAAGCGCGCGATCAGATCAGCCTTGGCCAGCACGCCCAGGGCTGGAAGCGCGGTGGCCACCGCAGCGAGCCACAGCACACCGCTGCGCAATGCGTCGCCGCGCCGGTGATCCGCCGACCGCGCAGGGCCGGAAAGATGCAGCAGGACCGCGCCGCCGACCCCTAAGCCGAGGGCACCGGCGAAAATCCTGACGCCGTCATCGAATGCCATTGCCGGTTGTCCCGCAAGACCCAGCAACGCCTCGCCCGCACGGATATCCTGCATCAATCCGCCATAGGCGACCTGCGGCACCACGATGCCGGTTGCCTGCGTCAGCAGCCAGACCGTCACAATCCCGAGCCCGAATACGGCCACCAATGCCACCGCGCCGGTTCCGTCACCCATCGCCTTGCCCGCGGAGCGAAAGCGCAGCAGCAGAATGGCGAGGGTAACGATGACAATGCCGGCGACGGGCGTAATCCCGATCACTTGTCCTGCGATCCAACCGCCGGCGACCAACTGCGCCGCAACGAGCAACAGGGTCGCGATGGCGGCGACGGCAAGGGTCAAATACCGCACGGCCTCGCTGCGATAGCGCAGGCTGAGGTAATCCGGCAGGGAACGCGCCCGCACCAGCGCCCTGCGCGGTTCGAGCAACAGCAAGACGATGACGAAGGCCAGCGCCAGACCGATGACGACCGCAATGCCATCCCCGCCCGCTCCGAAAAACCCGCCGACGATGGCAAATAACCCGAATGCCGAAAGCGCCTCGACCGCTGGCAGCACGCCGCCACTGACGCCGCCCCCGGGCAGTCGCAAGCGCGCGCCCACCGCGCAAAGGACCAAGAGCAGAGCGATCAGCAGCGCCGCAATCAGCGCCGCCGACAGCCCTATCACTGACAATACCGCCGCCAGAACAGCCACCGCCACCAATGCGGCCAGCACAACACCGCTGGCCAGCAAAGGGCGAAGCCTTGGGCCGGTCTGCTCAGTCATGGTTCTGAGTCCTCGACGAGTCGCCAGCCGACGCCTCCGCAGCCGGGCTCCGCTTCACCGCCAACACCATGATCAGCGGCAGGATCACGGCGAGCCAGAGAATTCCGAACGGCGTGGCAAAGGCCGACCAGACATTCAGCCACGGCAAGGCCAGACAGGACACCAGCACAAGGCCGCCGAGCAGCGCCGCGCGGCGCAATCCCGCCTTTTCCTGATCCGAAACACCAGCGCCCGCCATGCGACCCTCCCGACACCCTGCCCTGCGTTCTACCCCATCGAGGCGTCACTGCGAAGCCCGGACTGTCGCGGACGGCACCCCAGCCGCCAAACGCCGATGACAGGGGGCGGATACTGGGCTAGCATCCGCGTCGCAAACCGCTGCGGGAACCGCTGCAATGACCGACACGACACTGCCGCTGACCGCCAATCACTGGGGCACGTACCGGGTGCGCTCGGTCGATGGCCGGGCAACGGAACTGCTCGATTTCGAGCATGACCCCGACCCGTCGCCCATCGGGCGCGGTGCGCTCGATGTCCAAACCGGACCGACCCGCATCACCCGCCCGATGATCCGCGAAAGCTGGCTGGAGCACGGCCCCGGCGCAAACCCGGAACGGCGCGGGAAAGAGGCGTTCGTCGCGGTTTCCTGGGACGAGGCCAACGCCCTGCTCGCGGCAGACCTTGAGCGGATCATCCAAGACCACGGCAACAGCGCGATCTATGCCGGTTGTTATGGCTGGGCCAGCGCGGGACGGTTCCACCATGCCCCCAGCCAGCTCAAGCGGTTTCTGAACACCATCGGCGGCTATACCGGCAGTTTCGGCACCTACAGCTTTGCCGCCGCCGAGGCCATGGTTCCCCATATTCTGGGGACTTACCGCGACTACCTCGCCACCGGCACAAGCTGGGAATCGATGATCGGCGAGACCGAGCTTTTCGTCGCCTTTGGCGGAGTGCCGGTGAAGAACGGCCAGATCGAATCCGGCGGGGTCGGTGCCCATGTGCAAAA
>CALGNO010000101.1 GCA_937958625.1 uncultured Neomegalonema sp. | reverse complement strand
GCCGGGGCGCTCTGACTGCTGAAAAACCCATCCTCCGATGAAGAAATCCTTCGAGACGCGGCTATGCCGCTCCTCAGGATGAAGGAAATCAAGAGCTTACCTCACCCTGAGGAACGAGCGAAGCGAGTGTCTCGAAGGGTGTGAGGTTTGTCAGGAGTCTCAGCGTCCCATCGGGGCGCTCTTTTTTTGGCACTTTGCGTAATTGTTGAATCGAAAGCCGCGCTAAGAGTGCACGCCTTTCGATGCTTTCAGTCGCTCAAGGTAAACGCAAAATGCTTTATGGGCGGATGGCGTGGCCATCGGAATCGAAACGAATGATCGCCCTCTCGTCCAGCGCGACCCCGACGGATGTACCCTCCGGCACCGGGTCGCCCTCGCTGCGCAGGATCAACGTGCTGGCATCCGCCATCTTCACATGCACCAGCGTATCCGCGCCCAGCGCCTCGCAGAAAGCCACGGTGCCGCTAAGGCGTGCCGTCTCCGGCGGGGCCAGGCCGCAATGCTCGGGCCGGATGCCGACGGGACCGTCACCGGTCTCGCCCAGTAGGGCCGGGTCGATGAAGTTCATCGGCGGTGAGCCGATAAATCCCGCCACGAAAACCGTCGCCGGATTGCGGTAAACCTCCAGCGGTGGTCCGATCTGCTCGGCCACGCCGCCGTTCATCACCACGACCCGGTCGGCCATGGTCATCGCCTCGACCTGATCGTGGGTCACATAGAGCGAGGTAACGCCGAGGTCGCGTTGCAGGGCCTTGATCTCCATTCGCATTTGCACACGCAATTTGGCGTCCAGATTTGAGAGTGGCTCGTCGAACAAAAACGCGGCGGGCTGGCGCACGATGGCGCGGCCCATGGCGACGCGCTGGCGCTGTCCCCCCGAAAGCTGGCGCGGCTTGCGGTCAAGATACTCGGACAGTTGCAGCATCGTCGCCGCCTTCACGACCCGCGCGTCGATCTCTTTCTGAGGCACCTTCGCGATCTTGAGACCATAGGCGAGGTTCTTGCGCACGCTCATGTGAGGGTAGAGCGCGTAGTTCTGGAATACCATCGCGATGTCACGCTCGCGCGGTTCCAACTCGTTGACGACCCGTCCGCCGATGGACACCTCGCCCGCCGTAATCGTCTCCAGCCCCGCCACCATGCGCAGCAGCGTGGACTTGCCACAGCCCGAGGGGCCGACGATCACGATCAACTCACCGTCGGCGACGTTGAGGTCGATGCCGTGGATAACCTCGGTCTTGCCGTAGGATTTGCGGACATCGTTGAGGGTGATGGTTGCCACTAGCGACCTTCTCTTTCTGTCATTCCCGCGAAAGCGGGAATCCATCTATCCACCCATCGAGATCCCCGCTTTCGCGGGGATGACAGTGATTTGGTGGACCAAATCAATGTCATTTCTCGCTCTCGATCAGGCCCTTGACGAACAGGCGCTGCATAAAGATCACCACGGCCACCGGGGGCAGCATCGCCAGCATCGCCGTGGCCATGATCACCGGCCAGTTCGCCCAGTCATCGCCCGAGGGGAACATCTGTTTGATGCCCATGACGATGGTATTCATCTCAGGGTCGGTGGTGATCAGCAGCGGCCAGAGGTACTGATTCCAGCTGAAAATGAAGAGGATCACGAACAGCGCCGCGATATTTGTGCGGCTCATCGGCACCAGAATATCCCAGAAAAACCGCATCGGCCCCGCCCCGTCGATCCGCGCCGCCTCGACCATCTCGTCCGGGATGGTCATAAACAGTTGCCGAAACAGGAACGTTGCCGTCGCCGAGGCGATCAGCGGCAGGATCAGGCCGGAATAGCTGTTCAGCAGGTTCAGCTTCGCCGCGATCTCATAGGTCGGCACGATCCGAACTTCGACCGGCAGCATCAGCGTCAGAAAGATCAGCCAAAAGCACAGCATCCGCCCGGGAAACCGGAAATAGACGATGGCAAAGGCGCTGAGGATCGAGATGGCGATCTTACCGAACGTGATGCCCAGCGCCATGATGGTCGAGTTGAACAGCATCGTCGCGACCGGCGCATTCACGCCCTCGAACAGCGCCGCGCTGTAATTCTCGACCAGATGCGGGCCGGGGATCAGCGGCATCGGCGGACGGATGATGTCCTCCTGCGTCACCGTCGAGGCAACGAAAGTGAACCAGATCGGAAAGCAGATAATCGCAATGCCGAGGATCAACAGCAGATGCGTAACCCAAAGCCCAATGCCACGCTTTTCTACCATGACGCCCCCCGGCACCCTGTGCTGGCATTCGGAATAAAAATATGCATAATAAATATCGAAGGGTTCAGGAGCGTGCTTGAGTGTATGACTGGGACGGGCCGAAGAACGCCACGAACCGTGGCAAGCACGGCGTGGATTTTCTCGAAATCGAGCAGTTCGACTGGAGTCATGCTCTGTGCGTCGAGATGCAGTACGTCGATGGCGAAGAGCGGGAAAAGTGGATTGGTCAAACAACTTACGGACTTCGCGTTGTTATCATAACCGGTCGAAACGGCAGGACTCGAGTTATTTCCCTCCGCCGCGTTACGGCCCACGAAAAGCGTCTTTGGCGCAAGGAGTTTCAGAATGACAGACCGTAAATATCCCCCCGTGATCCTAGACCACGATGACGAAGAAGAAGCCCGCATCCAGGCAGGCATCGCGGCGGACCCGGATACGAGCGAGATACGATCTTTTGATAGTGCACTCAGGGGACGATTGCCCCCCCATCTGCGCGTGGGCCGCCCCTGCGGGTCGGACAAGACGCGGGTGACGACGATGCTGGATAATGACGTGATCAGCGCGCTCAAGACACCCGACGCGAAAGGGTGGCAGACGCGGCTTAATGCGACGCTGCGCAAGGCGCTCGACCTTTGAACACGCGAGGCCATCAGTAATGCACCCGGCGTTCGATGAAGCGGAACTGCACCACCGTTAGGATACCGACGAGGAATAACA
>CALGNO010000100.1 GCA_937958625.1 uncultured Neomegalonema sp. | reverse complement strand
GCTCAGGGCCGCAAAAGAAACCACAACCCAAAACCTCTGGAACATGATCGGGACCATCCTCTATCACTTCAAACCCGACGAATGCGCCAGATTTTTCCTAAATAGCGGATATCGAGCCATTTAAATTTCAGGATGCTCTAGCCGAAAAAGCCTTCGAGACCATCACGATAGGTGCGGATCAGGATTACGGCGCAAAGCACCACCATCAGCGCGCCGAGCATCAGGAAACCGGCGCGGCGGGATTGGCGGGCCTCGAATTTCTCCAGCCAGCGGCGCGGCTCGATGCCTCGAAACTTGAAGACGACGAGGGCGGCGAGGTTGACACTGGCGACGTTGACCAGAAACAGCTCTGCCGCACCAAGGGCAAGGGCCACCTGCCCCGCGCCGAGCATGATACCCAGCGCCACAGCGGGCGGCAGCAGCGCCACGGCGACCATCACGCCCACGAGCGACGCGCCGGTGCCGCTGGTCAGGGCGAGCGCGGCACAGGCCCCGGAGGCCAGCGCCACCGCCACGCCATCTAGGCCGATGCGGGTGCGGTCGAGCAGCTCTTTCGCTTCGAGATCAAGGGGCAGGACCGCGCCGCCCAAGATCGACAGGCCGACGGCCACCGCAAAGCCGATGCCGAGGGTGACGCTCGCCTCGCGCATCAGCGCCTTGTCGCCGAGCGCGGTGCCAAAGGCGAAGGCGAGATTCGGGCCGAGAAACGGCGCGATCACCATCGCTCCGATCAGTACCGCGACATTGTTGGTGGCCAATGCCGCGCCCGCAACCACGGTCGAGAGCGCAACGAAGAGCAGATAATCATCGCTCATCCGCGCGCCCTTTTCGATCTGTCCGTAGAGGACTTCTCGGGTTGCGCTGCGGCGGTGGCGCTCGCGGGTCTTGCGTTCGTCCTCGTCGGGTTCGGGCTTGGGGATCGCCGCGTCGAGGGGGTGCAGTAGGATGTGCCAGTTCTCGGTGCCGGTCAGGGCGTCTTGCAGGGCGTCGAGGGTCGATTGCTGGTATTCCGGGTCGAGCAGCGCGCGGATGACCGACCGGCGTCCGCCCTCCTCGTTCTCGGCCACCGACCAGACGTCGATGGGGCGATGCTCGGTAAAGACCTTGCGGATCGCCGAGGCCATGTCGGCGGGGGCGATGACTTCGATGACGCGCAGGCTCATGACAGGCCGTGGACGGCGGCCCAGACCGACAGCGCCTGTACGGTGGCCTTCACGTCGTGGACGCGCAGGATCTGGACGTTGAGATTCGCGCCGATGATGGCGGCGGCGACGGAACCGTGGACGCGGTTCGCAGCCACCTCCTCCCCGGTCAGGGTGCCGATGAACCGCTTGCGCGACGCGCCCATCAGAATCGGACAGCCGATGTCGTGGAAGGTGCCGAGACCGCCCATCAGCGCCAGGTTATGCTCGAGCCGCTTGCCGAAGCCGATGCCCGGATCGACGATGATCTGCTCGGGGGGAATGCCCGCCTCGGCGGCGGTTTTTACCCGGTCTTCGAGATAGGCATAGACCTCGCGCAGGACGTCCTCGTATTGCGGGTCTTGCTGCATCGTCTTCGGGTCGCCGAGGGCGTGCATCAGGCAGACGGCCCCGCCCGCCTCGGCGTAATCGCGGGCGACGGCGATGCTTTCGGGGTCGTAGGTCAGAGCCGAAACATCATTGAACAGCCGCGCCCCGGCGGCCAGCGCCCGGCGCGCGACCTCGGCCTTGCGGGTGTCGATGGAGACGACGACGCCGGTGGCCGCTGCGGCCTCGATGGCCGGGGCGACCCGGGACCATTCAGCTTCGACGGGGACGGTTTCCGCACCGGGGCGGGTGGATTCGCCGCCGATGTCGATGATCTCGGCACCCTCTTCCACGAGTTGCCGCACGCGCGCCGCCATGTCGGTGACGGTGCCGCCATCGGAAAAGCTGTCAGGGGTTGCATTGAGGATACCCATGATGCGCGGACGGTCGAGGCTGAGGCCACAAATCGGCGCGCGGTCGGGCAGGATACGGGTCATGGGCGGCGTCCTCGCGTGGGGTCGGGAGGATTCTGTAGAGTGCAGCCGAAACGGTCAAGGCGTGCCGTTCAGATCGACGATCTGCGACTCACTATCCACTGCCTGGCAACCAGCCGCCTTTTTTCCTCGCCCGGAACTTTCGCGAGGCGATCAACGACCTGTTCGATGTCGATCAATCCATGGTCGAGCATCGCGCCGACAAAATCTCGGTCCTTCTCGCGGAATGCTATCAACTTCGAAACCGCGAGGTCGGTGGCTTCGAGGCACCAGCCCGTTCGCCCGTCCGTATTTTCATTTTTCAGAGGGACCAATCGGTCTCGCCAACCCTCGGCAAGCACCGCTGTTTCGGGGCCAACACCTTGCGCATAATAGCTGTAGGTTTCGTGGAATTGAGAGAGTTCGCCGATACTGCCTTCGATCTCATCGGCCTTTTCCGGTCGATGAAGGGGGAACAGGTCCGCCTCCATCGAATACAGAAGTTCAGGCGGGGCTGTGATTACAGATCCCAAGATTGCCTGACTGCCGATGACGACAAAATCGTCTTCCTCGGTAACCGCTCCTGCGGCCCGGATAATATGTTCAAGTTCGTGGCGTTTCACGCGTCTGCGCCCAGTGCCGCAGAAAATCCCGGCGCTCTTCTTCGTTCAGGATGCCTGCAAAGGGCGAAGCCTGACGCAGATCGGCAGCCTCTTCACTGTCTTCGACGGCCTTTCGTAAGCAAGGCTCAGAACCGGCATCGATCAAATCCTGCCAACGCCGGGAATAGACCGCAGAATCGCGGCGCATATTTAGAAAGCGGGCGTTGGTCGTGCGAACCCGGTCGAAAAGTGCCGGATCGCGGCGCACTTTTTCGACCGCAAGGGAATGCAGTGCCAAGCTCCGCAATTCGAGGGCGCGCGGTGTCATGGCACTTATCCTTTTCTAGGCCGGCGTCGGTTCCATACCGCCATCGGATTTCGGCTTGCCCTTGGTTTTCGGCACCGAGGTCAGGGGTTTGTTGCCGCCGTCAGAGCCGCCGTCCTCGTCGCGGTTGAGGGGCTCGCCTGCGATGACCTTTTTGATCTCGTCGCCCGTGAGGGTTTCGTACTCGATCAGGCCTTGGGCAAGACGCTCGAACTCGACGTTCTTTTCGGTCAGGATGCGATAGGCGGTTTGATAGCCCTCGTCGATCAGGCGTTTGACCTCCTCTTCGATCACCGCCTGGGTATCGCCGGAAATCTGCATTCCGCCGCCCTGATAGCTGCCAAGGAAGCTTTCCTGCTCGGTCGAGTAGTTCACGTTGCCGATCTTGTCGGACATGCCGAACTGCGTGACCATGGCGCGGGCGATCTTCGACACTTGCTGGATGTCGCTGACCGGGCCGGAGGAGACGTTGTCCTCGCCGAACTTGATGATCTCGGCGGCCTTACCGGCCATCGCCATGGCGATTTTGGACGTATATTTGGTCTTGGAGACCGAATACGTGTCGCGCTCGGGCACCGACATGACCAGACCCAGCGCACGGCCACGCGGGATGATCGTGGCCTTATAGACCGGATCATGCTGGGGCACGTTCATCGCCACCAGCGCGTGACCGGCCTCGTGATAGGCGGTGGTCGCCTTTTCGTCCTCGGTCATGACCATGGAGCGGCGCTCGGCCCCCATCATCACTTTATCCTTGGCGAATTCGAAATCGTCCATCGTGACCAGGCGTTTGCCGAGGCGGGCAGCGGTCAGGGCAGCCTCGTTCACGAGGTTTGCCAGATCGGCACCCGAGAAGCCGGGGGTCGAGCGGGCGATACGCTTGAGGTCGACGCCGGGGGCCAGTGGCACCTTGCGGGCGTGGACTTCGAGGATTTTGTTACGGCCATTGATGTCGGGGTTGTTGACCGTGACCTGACGGTCGAAACGACCGGGACGCAGCAGCGCGGGATCGAGAACGTCGGGGCGGTTGGTGGCGGCAATCAGGATCACGCCCTCGTTCGCCTCGAAACCATCCATTTCAACAAGGAGCTGGTTGAGCGTCTGCTCACGCTCGTCATTACCGCCGCCATAGCCCGCACCGCGGTGGCGACCGACGGCGTCGATCTCGTCGATAAAGACGATGCAAGGAGCGTTTTTCTTGGCCTGTTCGAACATGTCGCGGACACGGGATGCACCGACACCGACGAACATCTCGACGAAATCCGAACCCGAGATGGTGAAGAACGGCACCGCCGCCTCGCCCGCAATCGCACGAGCCAGAAGGGTCTTACCCGTGCCCGGAGGGCCGACCAGCAGCGCGCCCTTGGGAATTTTGCCGCCGAGGCGAGAATATTTTTGCGGATCGCGCAGGAATTCCACGATTTCCTGCAACTCTTCCTTGGCCTCGTCGATGCCCGCCACGTCGTCAAAGGTGACGCGGCCTTGCTGTTCGGTCAGCAGCTTGGCCTTGGATTTACCGAAGCTCATGGCCCCTTTGCCGCCGCCCTGCATCTGGCGCATGAAGAATATCCAGACGGCGATGATCAGGATAAACGGCAGCCACGACACAAGAAATGATACGAGCGCGCTGCGCTCTTGGGGGTCCACCAGAACCCGCGCGCCGCTGTCATCCAGCTTTTCCATCATGCCGGACGAATCTTCGGGGGCGTAGGTGAAGAATGTCTCGCCCGAGGTCAGATGGCCGGTAACACGCTCACCGGCGATCTTTACGTCCCGAACCTCGCCGTCATCGACGCGGTCGATGAAGTCGGAATAGGCCAATTCGCGGGACGATCCCTGTCCGCCGGGCTGGCCAAAGAGGTTGAACAGCGCGATCACCAGAAAGATGATGACGAGCCACAACCCGAGGTTTTTGAAATTATTCACGCAGTGTCTCCGTATGGGACGCGGGGAGTTTTATAAAGCCGTCGCGTATGGCGGAACATAATGAGGAATCTGCCGTGATCAAGCATGGACCGAATCCGCGAGGGTGCTCAGCACGGTTCGGGCCAGATAATCCGTGCCGTGATCAAGGGCGGGTCGGGGGCGGCGGACCACGGGGCCAGCGGTGCCGAAACCAGCGTCTCGCCGTGCCATAGGCCGGGCGTCGTCATGCGTGCCTCGCGCGGGGCTTGCCGCCAAGCCTCTGAGACTGTTTCGGAATCTTTCGGGATTTGCCGCAAGCCTGCCTCGCCGATCATGCGCAGCGACAGGCTGGGGTCGCGCGCTTGCCCCCCGCTGTCGAGGTCAAAACGGCCATCCCATGCCGAGCCAGACAATCCGCCGCGTGTCGCGCGGTCACATGCGGCGGGTTCACGCATTATTGTGACAAATGCACCGGATCGCCGCAGGACGCAGCCATGGAGGGTGGTGGCCGCCGGGTCCGCCTGTCCCGTCACGCGCCCTAGCGCCGCGCATAGCGCCTCGTAATCCGGGCGATAGTGGGCACCGGAAACCAGACAGAGCAAGCGGGCGAAGGCGCGGGTTCTGGTATCGGCTGTCGCCGTCTGGAACGCTGCGACCTCGAGCTTGGCAAATCCCAGCGGCGAGAGGTGTGCGGCGTTCGTGATCAGCGCCGCCGCCGCCGCGTCGAGCACATCCTTGCCCCGCGCCATCGCCGCCGCCGTCTGCACGAGGCGGTCACGGGTCAAGCCCAGGGGGGCGAGCGTGTCGAGCATCCGCCGCGCCTTGACCCGGTCATAACCCGCATCGTCATTGGTCGGATCGTCGATCCAGCCTTGGCCGATGTCGTGCAGCGCCGCACGCAGTTGGTCCCGGGTCGTGGTATTCAGAAACGGACGCAGGACGGTGATGCCCCAGAGCGGCACCTGCTCGGCCATTCCGGCGAGCCCGTCTATGCCGGAGCCGCGCGCCAGCCGCATCAGCACTGTCTCGGCCTGATCGTCGCGGGTATGGCCGGTATAGAGATGGCTGATCTCTCGGCCCTGGCAGAAATCAGCCATTGCGCGATAGCGCCCGTCGCGGGCGGCGGCGGAGAGGTTGCCGGTGCCGTCGAACTGCCAGCGCAGGATATGATGCTCGATGCCGAGCGGCGCGCACCAGCCAGCGACGGTCGCCGCCTCGGTCGCCGAGGCGTCGCGCAGCCCGTGATCGACCGTCAATGCGATGGCGGTCTTGCCCGCCGCCTTGAACGCCATGTGCGCGGCGCGCAGCAGCGCCACGCTGTCGCCGCCCCCCGACACCGCGATTGCCGCCACAGCGGGCAGCGAATCGGCGGGGCCGAATAGCGCCGCGAGGGCGTCTAGGGTCGTGGTTTCTGTCATTCAGGACCGTCGCGATTTGCTGCGGGCCTTGTATCACGGCAAACGACCTGACAGGGCGCTGAAAAACGTAAGCCAGTCATGCCAAAGGCGACCGGGCGAGCAGAAAATGCACCTGTGATGCAGTTATCCTCGCGCTTTACGTGAGATTCTCACTCAATCGAGAGGTCCGCGCGTCGAGCGCGAGGATGGCATCGCCCGTTTCAGCCCCCGCTCAAGGTGACGGAAATCACCCGCAGCTATGGCGCTGGGCCTCTATGTCGGCGCGGCGCAGGAGGGAGGCGTTGGCACCGGGATAGCGCGCGGCGACCTCGCGGAAGCTGAGACAGGCCTCTTGCGTCTGGCCGATGGTGGCGAGGGTCATGCCCAGTTTGAGCAGGCTGTCAGGTGCTTTCGGCCCGTTCGGCCAGCGCCGGAACGAGTCGAGAAAGGCGGCGGCGGCCTGTTCATGGCGGCCAAGACGCCCGTGCATATCGCCGAGCCAGAACTGCGCCTCGCCAGCCTTGGGGTCTTCGGGATAGGTCGCGACCAGATCCTCGAACTGCGCGCCTGCCTGATCGAAGGAACCGAGCTTGAGCAGGCGAACACCCTCGTCATAAAGCGCATTGGCGCTCTGAAGCGTCGCCCCGGCCTGGGGCGTGTAGCGCGGCGGCGCGGGAGGCGTCGGCGACAGGGATGACTGGGGCTGGAAGGACGGTGCAGGGGGCGGCGGGCCAACCGGTGCCGGCTCTGCGAGTGCGAAGGGGGTTGCGGGGGGCTGCGTTTGGCGGGGGGCCGCTGGGGGCGGCGCGCTTTCGAGGCTGGAGAGCCGCTGTTCGAGCGCATCGAGACGCTTTTCCGATGCGCCGGAGGCTTGCCGCGCGTCATATTCGATCCGCTCGACAATCCCCGTCAGACGGCGAAGCTCCTGCTCGATCAGGTCCAGCCGCGCCACATCGCCGCCGCCGGGACCGGGCGCGACGCGCATCCGCGCAACCTCTGACTCAAGCTGGCCGAGTCGCTGGACAAGGTCGCTGATCTGAAACCGCTGCTGCGCTTCGGCAGGCAGGGACAGACTGGCGGCGGCGCATAGGGCGAGGGAGAGACTGCGGAACGGGCGGCGGATGAACATGGGTTTGGCAATGCTTCTGGCTGTTGTCGGGCTAGTCAGGAACGGGGGCGCGGCCAAAGCCGGTCACGCCCCCAAGAGCCGGGGTCAGAACGATGCGCCATTGCCGCCGCTGAGGGTCGAAACGGCGCGGCGGTTGACGGCCCACCCGTTCGGCGTCGATGCCGGATTGACCGGGCGCTCCTTACCATAGGACACGGTGCGGATGCGGTTCGGGTCTATGCCGAGCGAGCTGAGATAGCCGCGTACCGCATTGGCGCGGCGCGCGCCGAGGGCGAGGTTATAGTCGCGGGTGCCGCGCTCGTCCGCATGGCCCTCGACGGTGATCGAGTATTGCGGATGCAGATTGAACCATGCCGCCTGACGGCGCAGGGTTTCCTGACTCTGGGCGTCGAGATTCGAGCTGTCGGTGGCGAATAACACCCGGTCGCCGACGCGCTGGGCAAAGTAGTTCGGGCTGCCGTCATCGCCCGCGAAGTTATAGGACTGCGCTTGTGGACCGGTGGCAAAGGTGCCGCCGTTACCCTGGGCGTAGGGACCGCCCTGGACGAAGGTGCCACCCTGTTGATACGTGGCCCCCGAGATCGGGTTGCCGTTTGCGTCCACCGGATTGCCGTTCGCATCGACGAAATTGCCGTTGCCATCGAGGAAAACGCCACCGCCGCCGGGCTGGTAGACCCCGCCATCAACCACACCGCCGGGCTGATACACGCCGCCATCGACGACCCCGCCGGGCGCGTAGACTCCGCCGCCCTGCTGCAAGGTTCCGGCGCTGCCCGGGCCTGCATAGACGCCGCCGCCGCCCTGTCCTGCCAGTTGGCCGAGCGGTGCGCCCGTGATCGGGTTGCCGAATTCATCGACGCGGCGGCCATTGGCATCGACCAGATTACCCGCCGCATCGCGCGTGAACTGTCCGACAGCCCCCGCACCGGCATTGCCGCCTGCTCCGGCTCCGGCGCCGAACCCACCCGGCGCGCCGCCGACGCGGCCACCCGGGCCAAAGCCGCCAAGGTCGCGGGCCGCCGTGTTGGAATCAACGCCGACCGGCTGTTTCTTGGAACAACCGGCAATCGCCACGGAAGCCACGGTCGCAATCATGATGAAACGCAGGGCAGAAAGACGCATGGGAAGAACTCCTCGATCTGTCTTGTTCAGGCAGGGAAAACACCCTGCCGTTGTAATTGGGCCGTTGTATTCGGCAATCGGACCCGATTTGGACCGCGCCGCTCATTTTGCCGTCAATGCCGGAGAAAATTTTCCGGCGTTGCCTCAACGCATCAGCGGCCCCCAGGCCGGGTCCGATGCCGCGCCCGGTGTCTGAACCCGCTGTTCAGCGCCGCCGCGCACGTCGATGGTATAGATCGCCGGTTGCCCCGATGCGCCCGCCGTCTCGCGATAGAACATCAGGCGGCGACCGTTCGGGGCCCAGGTCGGGCTGTCATCCAGAAAGCTGCTGGTCAGGATGCGCTCGGCTGATCCGTCCGGGGCCATCACGCCGATGCTGAACGCGCCGTTGGAGATTTTGGTAAAGGCAATCAAGTCACCGCGCGGGGACCAGACCGGCGAGGCATAGCGCCCGTCACCAAAGCTGATCCGACGCGGCGTGCCGCCATTGGCATCCATCACATAAAGCTGTTGCGCGCCGCCTCGGTCGGATTCGAACACGATCTGGCGGCCATCGGGCGAATAGGACGGGGCCGTATTGATCGAGGCCCCGGTGGTCAGCGCCCGCACCTGCCGCGAGGCAAGGTCCATCTCGTAGATGTCAGTGGTGCCGCCCTTGGCGAGGCTCATAACCACCTTCGATCCATCGGGCGAAAACCGAGGCGCGAAGGTCATGCCGGGGAAGCGACCCAAGATCTCCTGACGCCGGGTCTCCACATCCAGCAGATAGACCCTCGGCAGGCCATCGCGATACGTGATGTAGGTGACTTGCTGTGAACGCGGCGAATAGCGCGGGGTCAGGACGAGGGATGAGCCGCCCGTCAGATATTCGACGTTCTGGCCGTCATAATCCATCACTGCGAGGCGCTTTACGCGCGCATTCTTAGGACCGGTCTCGTCCACGAAGACGACGCGGGTCTCGAAATAACCCGGCTCGCCGGTCAGCCGCTCATAGATGGCATCCGCCGCCCGGTGGGCCATGCGCCGCCATGCGCCGGGGTCGGCGGTATATTGAAAGCCCGCGAGCTGTTGCTGGCTGATCACGTCCCAAAGCCGGAATTTCAGGGTCATGCGACCCCCGGCGTCAATCACGGTCTCCCCCGTCACGAGCGCCACGGCATTGGAGACGGCGCGCACGTCGCTGAAGCGCGGCGGCGAGATAAAGCTGGGCGCGAGGGGCGCGACCGCCGCATCGGGGACGGTTCGGAACAGGCCGGTCGAGGCAAGGTCGGCCTCGATTACCGACGCAATCTCTGCCCCGCGCTGATCCGGTGCGCCGTTATTGCTGAAAAAGTCCAGAACCGAGACCGGAAGCGGTTCGACCACCCCTTGATCGAGGGTCAGTTTCAGGGGCGCAGATTGGGCCATCGCCTGCCCCGGAACCGAGGCGAGCATGGCGGCAAGAGCGGCCCCATATACGCTGCGCAGAAGCGAAGTCATCATTGAAGCGTCATCCTTCTGGGATCGAAGACAATATCGAGTTGTTGCCATGATCCGTATTTTTGCGGCGGTAATTGGAAGGGCTGACATTCTCTCAGCGCACGGACGGCGATTTCTACCGCACGGCCCGACCCGGAGAGCGGAGATTCGCCGCTCACCAGACCCTCTCGCGTCAGCGACACCCGCACGGTCGCCACGTCGATATTGGTTCCGAACACGCGCCAGCACCGGGAAAGCTGGTTCAGAAGCTGTTGCTGCTCGCCCTGGGTGAGGGGAGCCGCGTTGTTTTGCGCGGTCACATTCTGAGAGAATGTCCGGCTGCCGCCGCTGGCATTGGCACCGGCGGGGCCGACGGCGTTACCAAGCATGGCCATGAACGGGTCCGCCGCCGGTGCGGGAGCTGTCGTGCCACCAACCCCGAGGTTGCGGTCGGTCTGGCGTGCCACGTTGGACCCGGCATTGAATTGCTGAAGTTGTTGCTGGCGCAGGGCGAATTGGCGTTCGGCTTCGGCCTGTTCTGCAAGGCGCTGTTGCTCGCGGGCATAGGCGGCGGCGCGCTCGGCCTCGGCGCGTTGGGCGGCCTGTTGTTCCAGGAAGGAATTGCGGCGGGCTTCGGCCTCCGCTTCGGCGCGGCGCAGGGCCTCGGCCTCCTCCCGCATCTGGCGTTGTTCTTCGGCCAGCCGCGCGGCCTGTTCCTCGGCAGCGCGGCGCGCGGCCTCTGCCTCGGCGGCGCGCTGGCGTTCGAGTTCGGCCTCGGCCAGTCGGCGCGCTTCCTCGGCAGCCTCGCGCTCGGCTTCGGCGCGGGCGATGGCGGCCTCCTCGGCGGCGCGTTGTTCGGCCAGTTCGCGGGCCGCTTCTTCCTCGGCGCGCAGGCGCTCGCGTTCGGCTTCGGCGAGACGGCGGGCTTCTTCGGCGGCGCGACGTTCGGCCAGTTCGCGGGCGGCTTCCTGTTCGGCGCGCAGGCGCTCCAACTCGGCCTCAGCGAGACGGCGAGCCTCTTCTGCGGCGGCCTGACGCTCGGCTTCGGCACGGGCGGAGGCGGCATCTTCGGCGGCAAGGCGTTCGGCAAGGGCGCGCGCCGCTTCGGCCTCGTCGGCGCGCAGGCGTTCGAGTTCGGCCTCGGCCAAGGCCCTCGCCTCCTCGGCGGCAGCTTCTTCGGCGGCAGTTTTTTCCGCCAGTTCTTCGAGGGCGGCGGCGGCCTCGCGTTTCGCCGCGAGGCGCGCATCCTCGGCGGCGATGCGCGCGTCTTCTTCGGCGATGCGCAGGGCTTCCTGTTCCTCGTCGCTCAGCGCCTCGCTTTCGGAGCTTGCGCTGGCGGCCAGGGCCGCGCGTTCCAGCGCCTCGCGCGCAAGATCGACCATGCGCTGCTGGTCGTCATCGGCATTGCGCTGGGCCTCGCCGTCACCCGCATCGGCAACCGGGGATGCAGGCACCTCCTCGTCGGTGGAGTCGGCGGTCAGGGTTCCGCGCGGTTTCGGCCTCGGCATCGGGGCGTTCATCGGCGGTGCGCCGTTGCGCTCTTGCACCTCGGCCTCGGCCACATCGGTGGAGGCGGGCGGCTCGGGCGTCGGCTCGGCAAACTGCTCAGGCTCGGGCGGCTCGTCGGGGTCGGTGTCGATGTCCGGCGCGTCCATAACCCCGCGCGGCTGTTTCGGCGCATCAGGTGCGGTGACGATGCGCACGCGATCCTCGGGGATCAGGTCGGCCCGCGAGACCTCGCGATCCTGCAACGCGCCCTCGTCGAGCGCCAGGTCCGGCGCGTCGGTATCCGCCCCGACAGAATTGGCGGCGGGCGGCTCGGGCTCGACGGCAGGAGGCTCGCCCTCGGGCGGGGTTGTCAGGGTAACACCCGGGGCCGGATCGACCCGCGAGGGCGCGGGGGTGGGCCTCGGCACGTTCATCGCCAGATCGGCCTCGGCGGCGGGCGGCTGCGACAGCGGTGGCCGGGTGGCGGATTGCGGCACGTCAGGCGCGTCGGAAATCGCGGCCTCGTACTCCTCCAGCGACATCAGCGCGACCTCGACGGGCGGGCCGCTATCGGGCGAGATAATCGGTTCGGGGCGCGCAGGGGCGAGCGCCAGGGCCAAAAGCCCCAGATGCAGCACGCCGGAAATGGCAGGCCCCACATACATCATCAGATGCCCCTCACGCGCATCGGCGAGGGCAAAACCACAGCAAGGTCACGTCGGCACATCACGGCCTTAACCGCCCTGATCGGCGCGCACACCGCTGGCAACGGGTCCGCCGGGATCGGTGACGAGGCCGATATTGCGAAAATCGGCGGCGTTGAGCAGGCCCATCACCTGCATGACGTCGCCATAGCCCACGGCCTGATCCGCGCGCACGAAGACCCGCTCGTCGGAGCCGCGCTCGGAGGCTATCGCCGTCAGACGCTCGCGCAGTTCGTCGCGGGTCACCAGATCGCCTTGCAGAAAGATCGAGCCATCCAGATCGACATTCACCGTCACCGGTTCACGCTGTTCGGTGGGCAGCGGATTGGCATCGGTCTTGGGCAGGTTGACCGGCACGCCCACGGTCAAGAGCGGCGCGGCGACCATGAAGACGATCAGCAGCACCAGCATCACATCGACGAAGGGCGTGACGTTGATCTCGGACATGGCACCGCCGCGACCGCGTCGGCGTCCCTTGCCCGAACGACGCCCGCCCATGCGGCCACTGCCCAGCGCGGCCCCCATTACGCGGCCCTCCGCTCTAGCTGGCGCGAGAGCAGCGTCGCGAATTCATCGGAAAACGCCTCCAGACGGCCAGAAAGCCGCCCGACCCGGTCTGACAAGGCGTTGTAGGCCACAACCGCAGGAATAGCGGCCACCAGACCAAGCGCCGTCGCAAGCAGCGCCTCGGCAATACCGGGGGCCACGACCGAGAGGTTTGTGTTCTGACTGACCGCGATTTGCTCAAAGCTGTTCTTGATGCCCCAGACGGTGCCGAACAGGCCAACGAAGGGGGCGATAGCGCCCACGGTGGCGAGAAAACCCATCCAGCTTTCCAGCTTTTGCGTCTCGCGTTCGACGGCAACGCCCATGGCCCGGTCGATCCGCTGGGATGCTCCGGCGATCAGACCGCCGCCGGTCTCGAAAGACCGTCGCCACTCGCGCATCCCCGCCGCGAAGACCCGCTCGATCGGGTTACGCTTTTCGGCATCGAGGCGCGAATAGAGGTCATCCAGCGACGTGCCGGACCAGAACGACGCCTCGAAGGTATCGAACTGTTTGCGCAGGGAGCGGAACCGGATCACCTTTTCGACGATCACGGCCCAGGACCAGAACGAGGCGACGATCAGGATGACCATCACGATCTGCACCACGAGGCTCGCCTCGCGGAACATGGCCCAGGCCGAGAAATCCGGGCCGGTATTCAGGGTCTCGATGCCCGGAACAGCCTGACGCGGCAGGGCCCAGGCGAGCGAACCGGCGCTGGATTGCAACAGGTCGAGGGTCGGAAAATCCATCAGACTAGGCCCTTCATCATCGGCGGGACAGGGTTGAACATCGGGGCCCGCCGCGATCCGTCGGCTTCGCGTCCCGGTGCGACAAAAACAACGGGCCAATCGTGACCAAAGTTGGACTGTTGCCGGACCGTTGGCAGGCGTGGCGCACAGCGTATCATTTCAGCATCGGTGCAAGGGCGGCGTGGACAGCGTCAGGCGCACGGCGCGGGCGGCCATCGGGACCGATGGTTGCTAGGCGCACAAGAGCATCCGACACCACCTGCTCGCCGTGGCGGATCGTCTGGCGCAGGTCGAGTCGGGCACGGCCCAGCCGCTCACCTGTGGTCTCGATGCGCAAGGCCATGTCGAGGGCACCGGGCAGTCGATAATCAATCTCGATCCGGGTCACGACGTAGTTGATGCCGTGATCGGCGCGCAGGGCGACCTGATCGATGCCGAGAACCCGCAGCATCTCGCTGCGCCCGCGCTCCATGAAGCGCAGATGGCTGGCGTGATAGACGATGCCGCCCGCATCGGTGTCTTCCCAGTGCACCCGCACCGGCAGGATGTGCACGCCGCGCACAATCCGCCCGGAGAGCGGCGCATCTTCGGTTGCTGCAAGGGCGGCTGGCATCGAAAATCCAGGGGTTGTTCCGGCGAGTCGTACACCCCGCATTGCGCGAGCAAGGTTACGGTATGGTTAACGAGCCGTTACGAACCGCCCCCAGATTTATGTTGCAATGCACAATAGACTTCCTACATGCTGAGGACATGAACAAAGGCTTCGATCCGCTTGCTGCCTGAAATCAGCATTTAGAATCAATATCTTTACACGATATTGTTGCAGGATACGAAGCCTCCCACTTGGATTGAGCGTGATGTTGCACCGCAACCTATCCGGTTTCTTCATTTCGTTGCCGGTGCTGTTGCAGCCCCTCCGTTGCTCTCGCCGGCACCCTATCTTAACGGCGCTCTGACGCTGTATCGAGCAAGGAAGACCCATGGCGAAAAACCTGTCAGCCCCCATGCGAGAAGCTCTCAATGCAACCCGTTCGGGCAATCCGGCAGAGGCCACAAGGCTGATCCGGCAGGCGCTTTCCGGCGCCGGCACGGGTACGGCGACGGCGGCGCAGTCGGGCACGAAGACGGGCACTGACAGCGGGTCGTTTTTTCAACGCGCCGCGCGCACCGCTCAGATGCGCCCCCGCGCTCAGGAACCCGGTATTCCCGAGGGTGCCCAATGGCTTGCCCGCACCCATACCGAGGGCGGCCATACCCGCCCCTATCGCCTTTTCATTCCGAGCACCGCGCCGCGCGGTCTGATCGTGATGCTGCATGGTTGCAGCCAGAACCCCGAAGATTTCGCCATCGGCACCGGCATGAACACCATCGCCGAAGACCGGGATTTTCTGGTCGTATGGCCTGAACAGCCGAAATCGGCCAATGCTCACGGGTGCTGGAACTGGTTCGAGCCGCAGCATCAGGGCCGCGAGGACGGCGAACTGGCGGTCTTGGCCGGGATCGTGCGGGCGCTGACGGCGGAATATGCCCTGCCCGAAGGACGCGCGGTTGTCGCCGGATTATCGGCGGGGGGTGCGACGGCGTCGAATCTGGTCGCGGCGTGGCCGGAACTCTTTGCGGTGGTCGGCATCCATTCGGGCCTTGCGCATCACGCCGCCCAAGACGTCGGTGCGGCCTTCGCGGCGATGCAGAATCCGCCGACGCCGACGGTGCGCACGTCTGGCGTATCGACGCTGATCTTGCACGGCTCGCAGGATCGCACGGTGTCCCCCGCCAATGCCGACGCCATCGAGCGCTCGGTCGCTTTCGCGGATCACCGGGTCGAGGAGCAGATCGCCGTCATCAACGGACGCAGCCTGCGCCAGCGCCGCGCGGCGGATGAGACGGGCCGCTTGCGGCACGAGAGTTTTCTGATCGAGGGCGCGGGCCATGCGTGGTCCGGCGGGCATCCGGGCGGCAGCTTTACCGATTCGACCGGCCCCGATGCCTCGGCAGAGATCCTGCGCTTTTTCGATGAAGTGACGGCGGATTGAGGCGAGCAAACTTCTACGAAAAGCCGTGGTCCTCGAGCTTTAAACGAGGATCTCCTTATACCAATGGTTTTTGAAAATGACAGTTATGTTGTCATGCTCGGGCTTGACCCGAGCATCCAGAAGTCTTTGATATTGCTGATAAATGGATTGTCTGGCGCGGCGCTTCGCTTGCGCTGGTCAAGCCCGACAATGACAATTGATAACAGTCAGCCCTTAGTGCCGATGGTATTAATCGCAGGGAGATTCTCGCGTCGAGCGCGAGAATGACCGCTTAGTAGGTGTTCGGCCCGCGACCTTTACTCGTCGTCGCGGACGAAGCGGCGGGAGCGGGCGCTGATGCGGTCGACTTCCTGCTTCACCATGTTCTCGACCAGAGTCGGCAGGTTATCGTTCAGCCAGTCGCGCAGCATCGGGCGCAGGGTATCCTGCACCATGCCCTCGATGGTCGGCGAATCGTCGTCGTCGGTGATCTTGATGCCGCCATAGATGCGGCGCGGGGCATTGGCATCGTAACGGGCAAGGGCGGCAAGGGAGCGCGCGGCGCTGTCCTCGGCACCGCCCGATACCAGCGCCCCGGCCTCGGGTTTGCTCGGCACCGCGGGAAGGCGGCCCCGCAGGGCATCGCGGACGAGACCGCCCACCGTTTCCATCTCATCTTCGTTCGGCGCGCCCTCGTTGCGGCGCGTGACCGGCTCGCCGCCAAGGCTGTCGGCATAGGAGCCGTCGATTTCCGGCGGCTGTTCATCGAGCGTATCGGCGGCATAGAACCGGTCGTCCAATTCGCGCTCGTGGTCGTCGATTTCAGGGTCGAGCGATGTCGAGTAGTCGGCCCCAAGGCCAGCCTGATCGGCGACCGCCATCACGTCATCAAGGGCGCTGTCCCGCTCGTTCTGGTCGGGGATCAGATCATCCGCCGGGGCCACGTCCACCCGCTCGAAAACCGGCGGAGGCAGGTCGTCATCCAGCGCGTCGGCTTCGGCGGTATAAGACGGCTCTACCGGCGTCGTCCGCTCGCGCTTTTCTTCGTTTTCCGTGAATTTTCCGGTGACGCGGTCCATGGTCGAGGCCGTCGTCGCGCCGATTCCGGTAATCGCCGCCATGCCTGCTGCCGCAACCCCGGCGGTCATGCCGCTGTCGGATGTTTCGGGCACTGTCGGCGCGTGCCCCGCCGCTGCATCGAGGACACGGCGGTTTTCTTCCGGGTCATTCGCCGTATCGGCATCGAGCAGATTATCGAGTTCGAGCGTATCGTCATCGAGGACTTCGGTCAGTTCGAGCGTGTCGTCGTCGAACAGCGGATCGGGCTCATCATCATCGAGGTCGTGCCCGGCCACCCGGCGCCACAGACGCCCTTGACGCTGGGGGAAAATCGTTTCGGCCTCGGGGTCTGCGGCGCTCGTCGCGTCGTCCGGGACCGCGGAGCCGCCCTTTGCCCAGTCCGGTGTCACAACGGTTGCGCCGCTGCGCGCATCGACGTCGGGCACGGGCGAAGCCGGGGCGCGCGCCGAGTCCGGCGCCTGTTCCTCGTCATCAATGATACGACGGATCGAAGCCAGAATGTCTTCCATGCTCGGCTGCGACTGCGTTGAAGGATGGTCGGTCATGGCGCCCTTCGATTTACAAATCACCGCGCGAAGCGGCTCAATTTGATACAGGTTACGCGGGCCATCGGTCAGGAACAAGGCATGTCCTGTCGCCGGGTAAATTGTACCTGCGACAGGAAATAATCGAACAGAGTTAACGCCAGCTTAGACTTGAAGAATTTCCTCCGGCACCCCGGCGCAAAAACCTTCAAAAAGCAAAGGCCGCCTTGCGTGAAAACCCCGGCAGGATCGGCGCGGCGGCGTCAAATGACCAGCGATGGCTGATCGTATCCCCGGTGCGGGTCGAAATCTGCGCCTGTCCGAACCCGCCCTCGGACCAGATCGCGACGAGGCGGCCATCCTCAGCCAGTTGGTCGAACAACGCCTGGGGCACGTCGCCGACACCGCCCTGAACCAGAATGACGTTGAAGGGCTTTTCACTCTCGGCACCGGCCTCGAGCGGACCGGTCAGTACAGCCACATTGTCGCAGTCGAGGCTGGCAAGGGTTTCCTCGGCAGATTTCGCCATCGCCTCGTCGCTCTCGACGGCGATCACAGCGCGGCACAGGCGCGACAGCACGGCGCTGGAATACCCGAGGCCACAGCCGATATCGAGCACCACGTCGTCGGGGTTGATCTCGGCGGCATCGACCATCTTGGCGAAAACGCGCGGGTCCAGCAGCCAGCGATTCTTGCCCTGCTCCACCGCCTCGCCCGCATAGGCGACCGGGCGTTTCGAGGGCGGCACGAACCGCTCGCGCGGCACCGTCAGCATCGCATCGACGATGCCGTAACGGGTCACATCCGAGGGCCGGACCTGACAATCGACCATCATTTCCCGGGCGGCGGCATAATCCTGCATGGCAGTGATCCTCTGGCGTGTTTCGCGGACAATAGCCAATGCGGCGAGGCGATGCCAGACACGAGTTGCGTTGTCCGCATTTCCGCCTACCCTGAGACCATGAACACGCATCCCCATGTCATTGTCGTCGGGGCGGGCATCCTCGGGGCCAGCATCGCCTATCATCTGGTCAAGGCCGGGGCCAAGGTTACGGTCGTGGACGAGGGCAAGCCCGCCAATCGCGCCACCCATGGCTCGTTCGGCTGGATCAACGCCCACAGCCCGGAGGATGTCGGGTACTTTCAGTTCCGCCTCGAAAGCATCCGGCGCTGGCACAAGCTCAAGGCCGAATTGCCCGCCCTGCCCGTGCGTTTCGGCGGCACGTTGAACTGGGAAGACCCGCCCGAGAAGATCGAGGCCTTCCAGCGGGCGCTGGACGAGGGCGGCAATCCGGCGCGGCTGCTGTCGAGCGATGAGATTGCGACGCTGGAACCGCGCCTCGCCGAGCCGCCCGCCCGCGCCATCGAGGCTGCGCTGGAAGGCGTCGCGGACCCCGCAGGTATCGCCGAAGCGTTGCTTTTTGCCGCCATCGGCAAGGGCGCGGTGCTGCGCACCAATGCCCGGGTTGAGGCGCTGACCTTTGACGGTAAGCGCGTCGCCGGGGTCGAGGTGCCCGAGGGTATTATCGAGGGCGATGCGGTCGTTATGACCACCGGCACGGCGACGGCGGCACTGCTGGCCGACCACGGCTTTACCCTGCCCATGGACAACGCCCCCGGCCTGCTGATCACCACCACCCCGGTGCCGCCCCTGACCGAGCGGATTCTCACGTCGCTGAAGCTGCATGTCTGGCAAAAGGACGACGGCACGCTGTTGGTGGGCGAGGATTTCGGCGGCACCGACCCGAGTGAAGGCGTCGACGCCATCTGCGCGCGGGTCATGGAGCGGCTACAGGCGTTTTTCTCCGATCTTGGTCCGGTCGAGATCGCCGCCACCTCCGTCATGCGCCGCCCGATGCCCGCCGACAGTTATCCGGCGCTGGGCCAAGTGCCGGGTCTGAACGGCCTGTGGGTGGCCGTCACCCATAGCGGCGTCACCCTCGCCCCGATGATCGGCGAGTCGCTCGCCTACGAGATCACCAGCGGCAAGATGGTCAAGGCCCTCCACCCCTACCGCGTGCATCGCTTCGCCTGAATCGCGTGACGGTCGAACCCATGCTATCCTGTTCCCGGTGAGGGATGGGGGCAAGCAAGATGACTGACAGTAGGGGCGAGCAGCACGAACCTGATGCAGCGAACGCGGCACCGGATGCGCCACCGACCGACTTGGACCAAGGCGGCAGCCCCCGGCGCGCGGTGATTTTGGTCCCCGGTCTCAGCCGCGCCGCACGAAACGAGCGCTCGGGCGCACTGGCGGATAATCTGGAGACGGTGGTCCAGCACTGCCATCTCAAACTGACGGCGGGCACGATCGACATCACGGGAACCAGCGGCAAAAAGCTGATCGTGACGAATCCCGGCGGTGACACCGGCAGTTCGGCAGGGCCGAAAGAAATCCACATTTTCGAGGCGTTCTGGTCGGACCTGCTTTACTCCGTGTCAGGGCAGAGGCCATGGGTCAAACTGTGGAGCGGGCTTGAGTTGCTGGTCTACTGGTTGATCCACCCGGCGAACTGGAAAAGCCGCCCCCAGAAAACCAAACTGATCCGAGGGGCACTGGTCATCGGGGCTGTTTCTCTCATCGCCTGGTACATGACCGTCGCGGTGCACGTGGCGAGTATCGTCAGCACCGACCAGGTGGATGATCCCTATACAAAAAAATTGACTGTCCACATCGCGCAATACCTGCCCGATGAAGTTGTTTTGCCGACAATGCCTGCACCAGAAGAAGTCGGCGCAACGACCGAAGCCGAACAGGCAGAGGCCACTGCAAGACTGGAAAAGAAGCAGGCGCTGTTGACGAAAGCCGCTGCCGAATGGAAGGCGTCCGAAAAGAAACGCCGCGCCGATCAGGATTGGGTCAGCTGGCTAATCGAAGAATTCGTTATTAAGATGAAGTCGCTATCCCTGCATCCCGCCTGGGGCTTGGTCGTCCTCATCATTGGTTTCATGCGCGTGGATGCGATTGCCGATACGGCGCGCTGTACCAAGGACTATCTGCTCAACCGGGCCGAACCTACGGCCAAAAACGGCAAGGATGTCGGCCTGCGCGACAAGCTTCGCAAACGGGTGGTCGATACGCTGTTGCTGGTTCTGGATGACGACCGATATGACGACGTGCTGATCGTCGGCCACAGTATGGGAGCCGTCCTCGCCATGGACGCCCTGCGCGAATGGCCCCGAAAAGAAGACTTCAAGCGGATCAAACTGGCGACTGTCGCCGCGCCCTATAGCGTGTTCGAGAGTCGGGCGACCGATCTGACGGAAGATCGCAAGGTCTTGGTCAGCGAGGAGTCGCCGCTGAACTGGTGGCGGGATTATACGTCGACGGCAGATCACTACGGCGCGCAGATCGAGGGGCATGAGGCGGTCTTCAAGAACCAGCATGTCCACGTTCATATCGACACATGGTGGTGGCAGACCCTCATCGGCACGCCCCACAATGCCTTTTATCGTGC
>CALGNO010000099.1 GCA_937958625.1 uncultured Neomegalonema sp. | reverse complement strand
CGTTCCGTTTCGGAGCGGTTTTTTTTTGCCGCACACATCATCCGCAAGGCCGGAGGTTCCCATGAACTGGTTTGAGATCAATACCCTGCGCCGGGATTGGCTGGGGAATATCCGCGCCGATGCCCTCGCCGGTCTCGTGGTGGCCCTCGCGTTGATTCCCGAGGCGATTGCGTTTTCGATCATTGCCGGGGTCGATCCAAAAGTCGGCCTTTACGCCTCGTTCTCGATTGCCGTCATTACCGCCATTGTTGGCGGACGGCCCGGGATGATCTCGGCGGCGACGGCGGCGACCGCCGTGCTGATGAAGCCCCTGATTGACGATCACGGCGCCGAGGTTGGCTTGCAATACCTGTTGGCCGCGACAGTTTTGGCGGGTCTGCTGCAAATGCTGGCGGGGTGGTTCAAGCTCGCCGAGGTCATGCGCTTTGTGTCGCGGTCGGTCATGACCGGATTCGTCAACGCACTGGCGATTCTGATCTTCATTGCGCAGTTGCCGGAACTCAATTTGGCGAAGGAGGACGTGACCCTGCTGACCTATGCCCTCGTGGCTGCGGGTCTCGGGATCATCTATCTCTTTCCGTATATCACCAAGTCTATCCCCTCGCCGCTATTCGCGATTGCGGTCATTACCGGGCTCACGATGGTGTTCGGGTTGGAGACGCGGGTGGTGGATGACATGGGCGCACTGCCCGATACCCTGCCCTTCTTCCTGTTGCCCGATGTGCCGCTGACCTTCGAGACGTTGCAGATCATCTTCCCGGTCTCGCTGGCGATTGCCGTCGTAGGCCTGCTCGAAAGCCTGATGACCGCGTCGCTGATCGACGATCTGACAGATACCGGCAGCGACAAGAACCGCGAGTGCATTGGCCAAGGCATCGCCAACACGGCGACCGGTTTCATCGGCGGCATGGCCGGTTGCGCGATGATCGGGCAGTCGATGATTAACGTGAAGTCCGGAGGGCGCGGGCGGCTTTCGACCTTTATCGCCGGGACCGCGCTGCTGATCCTGATCGTCGGTCTGGGCGATTGGGTGAAGCAAATCCCGATGGCTGTGCTCGTCGCGATTATGATCATGGTCTCTATCGGCACGTTTTCATGGCAGTCTATCGCCGACCTGCGCGAACATCCGCGCAGTTCTTCCATCGTGATGCTGGCCACGGTTGCCGCGACGGTTTTCACCCATAACCTCGCCATCGGTGTGCTGACAGGCGTGCTGCTCTCGGGCATCTTCTTCGCGTGGAAGATTGCACAGCTTTTCCGGGTCACCTCGGCGCTCTCAGACGACGGAAAGACCCGCACCTATCGGGTTGAGGGTCAGCTTTTCTTCGCCTCGGTCGATGCGTTCAACGATGCCTTTGACTTCGGCGAGGTGCTGGAGAAAGTGGTGATCGATGTCAGCGACGCGCATATCTGGGACATTTCGAGTGTTGCGGCGCTCGATATGGTCGTGCTGAAGTTCCGTCGTGACGGGGCCGATGTAGAGCTTCGCGGCATGAACGAAGCATCGGAGACGATTGTCGACAAGCTTGCGGTGCATGACAAGCCGGGCGCGCTGGACGATCTGTTGGCCCATTGAGGAGCGTATCATGACCAAACTCATCGCCCTGCTGGACGGGTCGGTCTATGCCGAAAGCGTCTGCGACCATACGGCGTGGCTGGCCACGCGCATGAACGCCTCGGTCGAGCTGGTGCATATCCTCGACAACCGCGTTCCCATGAGCGAGCGTAATCTCAGCGGCAATATCGGTGTCGGCGCGCGCTCTGCCCTGCTCAGCGAGTTGGCCGAGAACGACGCCCAGAACGCCAAGCTGGCGCAACAGCGGGGCCGCGCGATCCTCGAAGATGCGGAGCGGCATATTGCCAAGGCCGGGGTCGAGCGCATCGAAACCAAAATGCGCAGTGCCCAGATCGTCAATGCATTGGCCGAACTCGAGGCCAATGCCGACATGGTCGTCCTCGGGAAACGGGGCGAGGCAGCGGATTTTGCCAAGCTGGATATTGGCCCGAATGTCGAAAAGGTCGTGCGCGCCAGCCACAGACCGATTCTGGTGACGTCGCGAGCGTTCAAACCCATCGAAAAGGTGCTGATTGCCTTTGACAGTGGCCCTAGCGTGCTGAAGGCCATCGACCATATCGCGGCGCGGGGCGACGAATTCACCGGGCTGGACTTTCGCTTGCTCTCGGTCGGAGCCGAAACCAGCGCCATGCGCGGAAAAATCGACGCCGCTGCCGAAAAACTCAAAAGCGCGGGCTATCGCGCCGATGCCTTTATCGAGGCGGGCGAGCCGGATGAGGTGATCGGCGGACAGGCTGATGCGGGCGAAGCCGACCTGCTGGTAATGGGGGCCTACAGCCACTCGCGGATCAGAAACCTGATCATCGGATCGACCACGACGGAGATGATCCGCCGCTGCAAGATTCCTGTGATGCTGTTCCGGTAAAAAGAACGCGGCCACAGGATTTTCCCATGGCCGCGCCTGTTCTTGTCTCAAGCCCGCCTTGCGGGCACGTTCGTACAGTCAGATCAGCCGATTTCCTGCACCGCGCGCTTCGTCAGCACCTTGATGAGGTTGGCACGGTATTCCGGTGTGCCGTGCAGGTCTTTCATCAGACCGTCAGACGAGACCGTGACACCGCCCACGGCATCGGCGCTGAAGCTGCCCGACAGGGCCTGCTCCAGCCCCTCGTGGCGGAATACACCATCCGAACCTGCGCCGGTCACTGCGACCCGCACGCCCTCGGCGGTCTTTGCGACGAACACGCCGACCAGCGGAAAGCGCGAGGCGGGCTGATCGAACTTTTGATAGCTCGACCCGCTCGGCACCGGGAACTTGACCGCCGTGACGATCTCGTCCTCTTCCAGCGCCGTGGTGTACATGCCGAGGAAGAAATTGGCGGCTGAAAGCTCGCGCGTATTCGTCACGATGGTCGCATTCAGCGCCATGCACGCCGAGGGATAGCAAGCCGCCGGATCGTTATTCGCGATTGCGCCGCCGATGGTGCCGCGGTTGCGGACCGCCGGGTCACCGATGCGCGAGGCCTGATGCGCAAGGCCCGGAATCGCCGACTGGATGTCGGCACTCTTGGCAATCGCGCCATGGGTCGTCGCGGCACCGACATGGATCGTATCGCCATCGCGGCTGATGCCCTTCATGCTCTCGATGCCGCTGAGGTCGACCAAAACCTCCGGCATATTGAGCCGCATTTTCAGGGTCGGGATCAGCGTCTGCCCACCCGAGAGCGGCTGTGCGCCCTCGGATTTGAGCGCTGCGACTGCCGAGTCGACATCGGACGGTTTCTGATAATCAAATGCGTACATTTCCGTCTCTCCTTATTCTGCGGCTTGTTTGTGGCTGGCGGCGTTGATTGCCGACCAGACGCGGTTGGGGCTGAGTGGCATGTCGATATGCTCGATGCCGTGGTCGCGCAGGGCGTCGATCACCGCGTTAACCAGCGCGGGCGGCGACCCGATGGCCCCGGCTTCGCCGCAGCCCTTCACACCCAGCGGATTGTGGGTACAGGGCGTGCCGTCCTCGGAGGAGACCGTGAACATCGGCAGATCACCGGCAAGCGGCATCGCGTAATCCATGTAAGATCCGCTGGTGAGCTGGCCTTCCTCGTCATAGACGCAGTTTTCCAGCATCGCCTGTCCGAGACCCTGGGCCAGTCCGCCGTGGACCTGTCCCTCGACGATCATCGGATTGACGATATTGCCAAAGTCATCCGCCGCGAACAGATCGATAATCTCGACCTTGCCGGTTTCGGGATCGACCTCGACCTCGCAGAGATACGCGCCCGCCGGGAAGGTGAAGTTCTTCGGATCGTAGAAGGCGGTTTCCTCGAGGCCCGGCTCGACATCCTCGATGGGATAGTTGTGCGGGACATAGGCGGCGAGGCTGACCTCGGCGAAGGCCTTCGCCTTGTCGGTGCCTGCAACCTTGTACTGGCCATCTTCGAAAACGATGTCGCTTTCGGCGGCTTCGAGCAGGTGCGCGGCGATCTTCTTGCCCTTCTCGACCACCTTGTCGACGGCCTTCACGATTGCCGAACCGCCAACGGCCAGCGAGCGCGAGCCATAGGTGCCCATGCCGAACGGCACTTTCGACGTGTCGCCATGAACAATGTCCACCGACTCGAACGGAATGCCCAAGGCGTCAGAGACGACCTGTGCGAACGTCGTTTCATGGCCCTGACCGTGGCTGTGGGAGCCGGTGAGAACCGTGACCGAACCCGTCGGGTTCACACGAATCGTTGCCGCCTCGTAGAGACCGGCGCGCGCGCCCAGCGCACCCACCAGCGAACTCGGCGCTATGCCACAGGCTTCGATATAGCAGCTGAGGCCGATGCCGCGCAGCTTACCCCGCGAGGCCGCCTCCTGCCGTCGCTGTTCGAAATTCGCGTAGTCCGAGATTTCCATCGCCTTGTTCAGCGTCTTGTCGAAATCGCCGGTGTCGTACTGGACGGCCACGGGCGTATCGTAGGGGAAATCGCGGATGAAGTTGCGACGGCGCAGTTCGCACTGGTCGAGGCCCAGTTCCTTCGCTGCCTTGTTGACGATGCGCTCGAGGATATAGGTCGCCTCGGGACGCCCTGCCCCGCGATAGGCATCGACGGGCACCGTGTTGGTGAACATCGCCCGTACGCGGCAATGGACCGCCGGGGTGGCGTACTGACCGGCGAGCAGCGTGCCGTGCAGCCAGGTCGGGATCGCCGGAGCGAAGGTCGACAGATAGGCTCCCATATTGGCCAGCGTGTCACAGCGCAGGGCGAGGAACTTGCCCTCGGCATCCATGGCCAGTTCGGCCTTGGTCACCTGGTCGCGGCCATGGGCGTCGGAGATAAACGCCTCGGAGCGGTCCGAGGTCCACTTGATCGGACGTCTGACCTGTTTCGAGGCCCAGGTAACAAAGGCTTCTTCGGCGTAGTGGTAAATCTTCGCGCCGAACCCGCCGCCCACATCGGGTGCATAGACGCGGAGCTTGTGCTCGGGGATATTGAGCACGAACGCACCCATGAGCAGGCGAATGACGTGGGGGTTCTGGGACGTCGTATAGAGCGTGTAATCGTCGCTGGAGGAATCCCAGTCGCCAATGCAGCAACGCGGCTCCATCGGGTTGGCGACCAGACGGTTGTTGACCAGTTCCAGCGTCGTGACATGGGCGGCACCGGCAAAGGCGGAGTCCACGGCTTCCTTGTCGCCGAGTTCCCAGTCGTAACAGACGTTGTCCGGGGCCTCGTCATGGACGTTGGTCGGGTTGCCCTCGGCGGCGGCCTTCATGTCGACCACGGCGGGAAGCTGACCGAAATCGATGTCGATCATTTCGGCGGCATCGCGGGCCTGAGCATAAGTATCCGCAACGACGCAGACTATGGGATCGCCCACATGGCGCACCTTGCCATGGGCGAGGATCGGGTGGGCCGGTTCCTTCATCGGATCGCCGTGCTTGTCGGTGATCTGCCAGCCACAGGGCACGCCGCCGAGACCGGCATCGGCAATGTCCTGCCCCGTGAAGACGCCGACGACGCCGGGGGCCTTCTTCGCCTCGTCGATATTGATGCTATCCAGCGTCGCATGGGCGACGGGCGAGCGCAGAAAGTATGCGTAGGTTTGTCCGGGACGGTTGATGTCGTCGGTATACTTTCCGTTGCCGGTCACAAAGCGGACGTCTTCGCTTCGCTTGACGGACTCGCCTATTCCAAAGTCTTTGGCCATGGTTATTCCTCTCCAGAATCTATCCCGGGTTGTGCCCCGGCTTGCCGCATATCCGCAACGCTATCGGCGGAAGACGGCCTGTTGTTCTTGCAAATAGTCGCGGGCGTTTCTGTCGCGCTATTCAGCGGCTTCGCGTGCCCCGGCCATGGTGGCGGCGGCGGCCTGAACCGATTTGACGATGTTGTGATAGCCGGTACAGCGGCAGATATTGCCCTTCAGCCACGTACGGATTTCATCTTCGCTCGGCGAGGGGTTGTTGGCCAACAGGTCGGTGGCCGACATGATCATACCCGGCGTACAGAATCCGCATTGCAGACCGTGATGCTCCTTGAAGGACGCCTGCATAACACCGAGCGAGCCGTCATCGTTGGCCATGCCCTCGATCGTCGTCACCTCGGCCCCGTCCATGCCGCTGACGAAGGTTGCGCAGGCCTTGACGGATTCGCCGTTCACATGGACCACGCAGCACCCGCACTGGGATGTGTCACATCCGACATGGGTACCGGTCAGACCCATTTCGGTGCGCAGAAAGTCGACCAGTAGCGTCCGGCCCTCGGCCTTTCCCGACCGTTCTTTGCCGTTCACGGTCATCGTAATCGTCGTCATAGTTTTCTCCCATTGAATTCAGATCGCGCTTTTGCGCGTATTGATTTAGAAAATGATCCAGAGCACGAGCGCCACGATCACCACCAGAATGATCCACAGATACCATGGGCGTCCTTGCGGTCCCATGCGGGGATTTTGCGCAATGTCCGCGGCCTCGCCCTTCGCGGCGGTATAACCGCTGGAAGCAGCCTTTCCGGCAGCGGAAACAGCCTCGGACGCATTGGTTTTTGCCTCATCCCACTCGCGCGCGGCGGTTTCGGTATCGCCCTTGACCTTGGCCTTGGCGGCGTCCCACGCGTCTTCCAGCGCATCGCCCGCCTCGCCCGCCGCCGTACCGGCGTGGGTTTTCGCCTCGGACCAAGCCTGATCCTCGTCGATATCCTTGCCCGCCGCGATCACGCGCGCCCGCGCGGTGTCATGCGCCGAATCGAGAGCACCCCCCGCCTTGGCCGCCACACCGGCGGCGGCGGCACCGACACCAATCGCCGCGCCCTTGGCCCAGTCGACCGCATTGGAGGCATGGTCGACGGCTTCGACATTCGTATGCGCATCGGCGAGGGTCTCGCGGGCATCCGCCAACCCGTCGGCCACCGTTGCCTCGGCGCTATGGGCAGCATTTTCGAGCGCTTCCGTGCCGTCACCGACGACCGCGCCCGCTGATCCGGCAAGGTCACTCACGCGGTTCTCGACGCTGGCGGCAGCCGCGCTGACATGGGCACCGGCATCAGCGGCGCTTTCGCTGACCGTCGCCGCAACCGACGCCGCCGCGCCCGTCACCGCATCCTGAGCCTGTTCGCCGAGCCCGCTGGCAGCCTCGCGCGCGGCGTCAACACCGGCTGCGAGTTTCTCATCCGCCGCCGCGAGACCGCCCGCGATGGTCGCCTGGGCATCCGAGGCCACGGCCTCAAGCCCCTGCGCCGCATCATGGACAGCGCGGCCCGAGGCGTCGGACGTGTTCTGCGCCGCATCGCGGGCCATATCGACAGCGCCATCGACGCGTGCCGCCGCGCCCTCGACCGCCTGTCCCACCGTCTCGGTTGCCTCGCGGGCCGCGTCGCCCATCAAAGCACCTGCCTTCTCGACGGCAGCCTCGCCCGTAGCGCCCGAGGCCGCGCCGAGATGATCGGATGCCTCGGCGACCGCATCCCGAGCCGCCGCGCCAACCGCCGCCGCCGCCGCACCGCCGGTCGCAGCCCCCGCCGCACCGAGCGACGCGACATTGCGCGCGGTATCCCAGACCTCGTCCGCCGTGGTGGTTGCACCATCGACCATGTCTTCGGGCACATCGGCAAGGACAGCCCCGCCCCCGCCGACCGCGGCAACCGCTGCGCCCTCCTGCGGCGCGGACCCGCCAGCGCCGGAGGACGAACCATCCTCGACCTTGTCCTTGAAATTCTCGAAGAAGGCGTCGGCCATGCGGTTCGCGACACCGTCGATCAGGCGCGAGCCAAGCTGGGCGATCTTGCCTGCAACACTCGCATCGGCATCATAGGAAAGCTTCGTCCCGCCATCGGCATCGGTCAGGACAACGCGCGCTGACCCCTTGGCCATGCCCGCAACGCCGCCCTTGCCCTCGCCGACCAGCGTCAGGCTCTCGCCCTCCACCACGTCCTGCAATTCGACGGCACCCTTGAAGGTCGCTTTGACCGGGCCGATTTTCTGCACCACCACCGCCTCGAAATTCGTCGGCGAGGTCTTGGTCATCTCCTGACAGCCGGGAATCGCGGATTTCAGTACATCGGCATCGTTCAGCGCGCGCCACACCGTCATCCGGTCGGCTGCGATCAGCCGCTCACCATCGAGTTTCATCGATTTTCTCCCCTTCGTATCCCATCCTGCGGCCACCAGACGCGGCGCGCACGATCTTTTTATCGGTTTTCCCGCCCGTACTTTGAAAGACGCGCACGCGGTTTGCAATGGGGTTCGTAAATGCCCGAAAACCGGGGTGTATTGTAATGAAATGCTTCTCGCGGAGGCGTGACTCGCCAGAAATATCGTGCCCCTCTAGAATTCTGACATTGCTCGCCCAACTCATTGGAACAAAGGGATCAGCACGATGACCGCTAAACACTTCTCTCAAAAGCTGCGCGCAGGCGCTCTGGCGCTGTTCCTGTCGCCGCTCGCCGCGACAGCCCATGCAGAAGGCGTGGTCGTGGTGGAGCTTTACACGAGCCAAGGGTGCAGTTCATGCCCCGCCGCCGACAAGGTTTTGCAGGCTTTGAAAGACCGTTCCGACATTGTCGCCCTGTCGCTGAATGTCGATTACTGGGATTATCTCGGCTGGAAGGACGATCTCGCCCTGCCCGGCAATGCGAAACGCCAGCGTAAATATGCGAAGATGATGCGGTCCCGGCATGTCTATACGCCCCAGATGATGATCGATGGCAGCATGGATGTCGTCGGCAGCCGTCGCTCTCAGGTCGATTCAGCCGTCGCGAGCTATGCCCGAAACAACGACCGCGCCTCGGTGAGTGCCCAGGTCGCGGGCGATACGGTCAGCCTGTCGGTCGCGCCCCTCTCGGGCACGAGAGAAGAGGCCATCGTCTGGCTGGTCGGATACGATTCCGATGTCGAGCGGCGCATCGGTGGCGGCGAGAACCGAGGACGGACGATCACATACGGCAATGTCGTTCGCGAATGGCGCGAAGTCGGTCGGTGGGACGGCAAGTCCAACCTCACCCTGCGCGACCGCAAACCCCAGGGAAATGGCGGCTTTGCCGTGATCGTACAGCAGGGCGAAGTCGGCCCGATCTATGGTGCGACCAAGGTCAATTACTGAACGCTCAATCGCCCTCGCAGGGCCAGCCTTCCGGACGCGATAGTCCGTTCGGGAGGGTCGTCTGAGCATCGCCGCACGTCAAATCGAGCTGCGCCTGGGTCATATTTTGCACCCCAGAAAGGTCGACGCCCTCGACCAGCGCCCGAAACGCCCAGCTCGTATCGACATCCAGCCCATCGAGCTGAGCGCCAGTGAAGATGGCCCGGGACAGATTGCCGAATTGCATCGTTACGCCGGTCAGGTCAGCGCCAGTAAAATCGGCGCGACTGAACTCCGCCCGGCTAAAATCGGCCCCGTCGAGGGACGCTCCGGAAAAATCGGCCCGGAAAATCACGGCCTTGCTGAAATCGGCTCCCGAGAGATCACTGCCCGAAAAGTCGGCGCGACTCGCCTCGGCCTGAGAAAAATCAGCCCCGTCCATGCGCGAGCCGGTCAAGAGCGCACGAACCATCGTAATCTTGTGCAAATTCGCCCCTGACAGCACGGAATCGCGCAGATCCGAGCCGGAAAGGTCCGCTTCGGTTAAGTCGGCACCGGAAAAGTCATAGCCCGACAGGATCTTGTTGATCTTAGTACAGCCCGACCAATCGACGCGGGGTTCGGGATACGAAGAACATGCCGCATGGGCAGCCGACACCGAAAGCCCCAGCATCGTTCCAACGACACTGACCCGCATCCATCGTCGCAAAAGGCGTGACCCAGACCTCATAAACTCCTCATTCGCGAGGCCCCAGCCTATCGCACGACGATCACCTCGTCACCTTTGATGGCAACACGCAGGGGCAGGTTCCAGGCTTCGTCCGGCGGCGCGCCGGCAAAACCGGGGATAGTCCCGACCAGCGGAATATTGTCCGGCCCCACCAGATCGACCAGCCGTCCATCGGCGACCAAGCGATAGTTGTCTGGACTCGGCTCGAACAGTTTCACCCCCCAGGCATCCTCGTCCTCGGATTTCAGATCGTCGGCGAATTCCTCAGCGGTCCGCGCCAACAGGGGCGGCGGATAAGCGCGGGCGATTTCCTTGTAGAATACTTCGCGCGCCGCGTTGATCGGGCCGGGGTCGCGGGCGCTGAATGCGGCCTGCATCCGCGCCGTGAAGGCATCGAGCCGCGCACGCACATCGGCGCTGAGGGTGATCTTCGGCGCGTTCTCCCAAACCCATTTGTGATCGGTCGCATAGTCGAACCGCTGGCCAACGGGCCGACCGGCGTTCTCCTCGGTCCATTCCAGCAGGGCAAACTCCTCGCCCTCGTCGAAATCCACCGTATCGCCAAAGGTGAACCCCGCGATGCGTGCCTTGGCGGAAAAATCGCCGGGGTTATCCGGGTCCGTTGGCGCGGCGTAAAGCTTGAGGGTATTCTCGCCATTCACCAGAAATTCCGGCACCGGCACGGTGACATTGACGATCTCGTCATCCACGGTGCGGTTGACGGGAATATCGTTCACCCGCACCTCCGCCATGCCGCCCTTCAGGCGCAGTTGCATGAGTATCGCATCGGCCATGGCCGGTTTCCCTCGCTCAGTCTTTCAGCAGGTCGCCCTGCCAGATGTCCTTGCCCCCGAACAGCGGGACAAGCGCCAGCGTCTTCGGTCGCCCGTTCTTCACGCGGGTCACCCGCAGGTCGCATTTGTTCAGCTTTAGCGAGCCTTTCATTTCCAGCGGCTTGTCGACCGTGCACTCGCCCTTGATTGCGAAAACGATCTTGGCCTCGACCCGCGCCTTGCATTCATAGGACGCCACGTAAATGTCGAGAACGATCTTGCCTTCCAGACCCACCGCCGCCGAGGCCTGAAAGCCGCCGGACTGATCGCCATTGCTCGCGACCTCGTAGTCGGCGCCGACCTCGGCGGTCACATCGCCGAGAATCTTCGCCACCTGCCCCGCCGCCGAAACGCCAAAGCTGATCTCAGCCTTACACTTGAGGAAGGTGCATTTGAACTTTGCGTAAAACTCGCGCTCGATGGCGATGCAGCGACCGGAGGTCAGGCCCCGCACCGGTTTCAGGCCCATGCCGACGCTGATCTCGCCCGACAGCGTTTCAAAGGTAAAACCGAAACTCCACCCAACCTGGGGAACCCATTGCTGAACCTTGTCCCAGAACGCCTTGAAACTGTTAATAAAGGAAAGCAGCGAGTTGATCGTCTCCGTCGCCTTGAACGGAACCCCGTTATGGGTGATCGTCAGTTGAGGCTTGATCGAGGTGATCTTCCCCGCCGTAATCTCGCCCTTGCCCGCCGAGCGCGTGACCAGCATCCCATCGACAACGTCATCATCGGGGTTCGACTGGCTGAAATTGTTGAAGTGATAGGGGTCGCCAAAAAAATCGGCCTTCGTGCCATCTTCGACATACGTGCGCACCGGCGGCCCGCTGCCGGTAGAAACCCATTCGATCGAACTGGACTCGGTGCCCGCGCCCTTGTTGACTCGGCTGGTCTCGGTGCGGCTGTTCGACGTCCCGCCCAACTGGCTTGAGGTGGACGACGTGCGCACGGTCTCGCCGCCCAAGCGGTGGGATGCGGATTTGGCGACATTCAGCTTGCCGCGGGCCGCGATGCCGAGGGTCAACTCAACGCTGTTCGGCTGATAAATGCGGATCAGGCCGTCGAGCTTGCGGTTCGGCACAAAGCTGGGGTGATAGCCGCACGAGCGGAATTCCAGCTTGTACTCCGCCGCACCGCGATGGACGTTCCAGATGTCGGCAATCGCTGACATACGGCCCGAGTTGTAGGGCTTGGCGTAGAGCTTGCCGAGAGAGAGCGTCCCGGCTTTTTCCTTGCCGATCTTGTTCATCTCGCCGCTGACATAGATGCGCGAGTGTTCGTCCACCGAGCATGACCCGTCCAGTACCATCGACAGGTCAATATCGGCATGGGCGCGGCCTTCTTTATCCGCGTCCTCTTGCTGGCCAATGAACTCGTAGAGCATGTCATAACCGTCGAGGTATTTCTTATCCTTCTTGTGGATTTTCCTCAGATTGGCGCTGCGACTGTTGGGTGTCATGCACTCAACGCTGGCATTGTTCTTTTTGTCGGTGATCTTGGCACGTTGGACGCTGCAAGGTTTTGATGGCTTGCGGTCTACCGTCTTGCCGCAGGGCAGCGCGATCTGGAACGGGTTTTCTTCGCCCATTCCCTCTTCCGAAGCGCTTTCGACGACCGTGTCGTTACATTCGTCCTCATGGCTATAGCTGTACCCGCCGCCGCCACCATCCATCATCTGATTACCGGCCATATCAGACGCCCTTCCCGAACTGGATCACGGTGGCGGGCACAAAGGTCTTGTCCTCGGGGGGCGGCGCCTTGGTAAAGAGGCTGGTGCTGTTTACGATGTCATAGGCGATGGCGTGAAGGCGGCGCACCTTGCCGTCCTCGGTCACATCGGCGGCGGTCAGGATTTCCTGCACATCGTCGCGCTTTTCGAACGCCCCTGCATCACCGCTCCAGAAAAACGCGTGGGCGAGGCGGGCACGGCTCAGTTCGGTCTCGATGCCGTAATCTTGGGCGCGGCGCTCGTTTTCGTCGAGAAAGGCGGATTGGACCTCATCGTCGAGGTCATCCCAACCGATGTCTTGCTTCGACAGAAAAGACGACAGCTTTTGGCGATGGGCGGTAATGCGGTCGGTCTCTATATCCTCGACCTGAACACTCGACAACTGAAACACGGGGACACCTGAACTGGCTCACGAACAGGTTGTATGATGCCCAAAATCGACAAAATTTCAATGTGCCGAGGGTCACAAAAACAATCAATGCGAGGCACGCGGCGAAAATGATCGCCTTTAGGTACACCGCTGATTGTTGTCCCGCGCTCATGCTCGGGAAAGGATTTATGCCCTGCCCGCCTCCGCGCCGATCACCGCCATATCGGCGGCCATCATTTCCTCGACCAGCCGGTCGAACCCGACTTCCGGCTGCCAGCCCAGCGCCTCACGCGCCTTGGTCGCATCGCCGAGCAGCAGATCGACCTCGGTGGGGCGGAAATAGCGCGGGTCTATGGCGACAAGGGTCTGGCCCGTGCGGGCGTCGCGCCCGACTTCATCGGTGCCTTCGCCTTCCCAGACGATCTTGCGCTGCACCTCGCCAAAGGCCCGCTCGACAAATTCGCGGACGCTGTGAGTCTTGCCCGTGGCCAGCACGAAATCATCGGGTGTCTCGTGTTGCAGGATCATCCACATGCCGCGCACGTAATCGATGGCATGACCCCAGTCGCGCTTGGCGTCGAGATTGCCGAGATAAAGCGTCTGAGCCATCCCATGCTCGATCTCCGCCACCGCACGGGTGATCTTGCGGGTAACGAAGGTCTCGCCCCGGCGCGGGCTTTCGTGATTGAAGAGAATGCCGTTTGAGGCATACATTCCGTAGGCTTCGCGATAGTTCACCGTGATCCAGTAGCCATAGATCTTGGCAGCGGCATAGGGCGAGCGCGGGTAGAACGGCGTCGTCTCGCTCTGGGGCGTCTCATGGACCTTTCCGTAAAGTTCCGAGGTCGAGGCCTGATAGAATTTCACACTGTCGGTCATATCCAACAGGCGAATGGCCTCCAGCAACCGCAGTACGCCCAGCGCATCGGCATTGCCGGTATATTCCGCCGTCTCGAAACTCACCTGCACATGGCTTTGGGCCGCAAGATTATAGATTTCGTCGGGCTGAATCGTCTGGATCAGCCGGATCAGGTTGGTGGCATCGGTCATGTCGCCGTAGTGCAAATAGAAGTTGCCGCCCTGCTCCTGCGGTCCCTCGATCAGGTGGTCGATACGCTGGGTATTGAAGGAGGACGCGCGGCGCTTGACGCCATGAACTTCATAGCCCTTTTCCAGCAGAAACTCCGCCAGATACGATCCGTCCTGACCGGCAACCCCGGTAATCAGCGCGCGCTTCATGCGACCATTTCTTTCTGTTCGAGGAACCAGCGATAGGCGTCTTCCAGCCCCTCGCGCAGATCGATTTTTGGAGCCCAGCCGAGCGCGTGCATCCGGCTGCTGTCGAGCAGTTTGCGAGGCGTGCCGTCAGGCTTGGTGGGGTCGGTCTCGATCCTGCCGCCAAAGCCAGTGACCTCGGCGATCAGACCAGCCAGTTCCAGGATGGTCACATCGGAACCAAAGCCGACATTGATCGGTCCCGGCTCGTCGAACCGCTGCATCAGCACAACGAGCGCCGCCGCCAGATCATCGGCGTGGAGAAACTCGCGCCTCGGCGTGCCGGTGCCCCAGAGCGTAACGCTTTCGGCCCCAGCCTCTCGCGCCTCGTGGAACCGGCGCAGCAGGGCCGGGACGACGTGGCTGTTCTCCGGGTGATAATTGTCGCCGGGACCATAAAGGTTGGTCGGCATGGCCGAGATATAATGCCGCCCATGCTGTCGCCGATAGGCGTCGCACAGCTTGATCCCAGCGATCTTCGCGACCGCGTACCATTCGTTCGTCGGCTCAAGCGGTCCGGTCATGAGCGAGTCTTCGCGGATCGGTTGCTCGGCGAACTTGGGATAGATGCAGCTTGAGCCAAGGAACAAGAGGCGCTCGATCCCGGCAACATGCGCGGCGTGAATCAGGTTCGCCTCAATCATCAGGTTTTCGTAGAGAAAATCCGCCGGGTAGGTGTCGTTGGCCTTGATCCCACCGACCTTCGCCGCCGCGACGACCACGACATCCGGCATTTCGCGCGCCAGCCAGTCGCCCACCGCGCGCTGGTCGGTCAGGTCGAGGGTGCCCCGCCCTTCGGTCAGGATTGTGCAGCCCTCGCCCGCGAGCGCTCGGCACAGGGCCGACCCGACCATGCCGCGATGGCCCGCCACGAAAACGCGCTTTCCCGCTAAGGTAAATGGATCGCTCAAGCCGCCCTCGCCGATAAATCGCTTGCCCCGCGCGCGACCCTACATCTATCGACGCGCCATGAGCAGGCATTTCTATATCCAGCACGGCCCGCACCGCAAACGGCGTAAATCGGCGATACCGCTGTATGATCTCGTGCCGCTGAACGACGCGGCGCGCGAGGTCACGGGCAATGGCCTGACCGTGGGTGATCTGGGACCGGATGACCACATCATCCACAAGTGCCATACCAGCCTGTTCACGCCCCATCCCGGCGTTAAGGCGAGGCTATCGCCGTTTCTTTTCGAGCCGCCGGGGGTTCGGCCCGTCCAATACCGGCTGCACCGGTGGTTCAGCCGCCGCTGGCACAGGCTGTTCACCTATGACGCAAGGCTGTTATCGGCAGCGACAAACGCGGTTCATTTCAACGGTCATGTGCCATGGGTGGACCCGAGCAATCCTATCAAGACCGGGCATATCTCGGTGGTGACATCAGCAAAGCGCGACCTTCCCGGCCACCGCCTGCGCCTGCGCGTTTCCGAACGATGGCCGGATCGGCTCGACCGGTTTGGCAAGGCGTATCAGCCGGTGGAGTCGAAGAACGAGGCGCTCGATAACTACCGCTTTTCACTGGCGGTCGAGAACAGCCGCTCGACCGGGTATTTCACCGAAAAAGTGCTGGATTGCTTTCTGACCCGGACGATCCCGATCTATTGGGGTGACCCTGAACTGGGCCGGTTTTTCGACATGGACGGGGTCATCGACTGCCAGACCGAAAAAGATATCGACCGGGCCGTTAAGACGGTTACCGAACAGGATTACGAGGACCGCCGCGCGGTCATCGACCGCAACTTTGAAACCGCGATCGGCTATTTCGATCTACACGCCCGCCTTGCAAAAGCGCTGGATGAAACCAACCGCTCGCGGAGTTCGTAGGCTGTATATCGTACGGCATTCGTCCTTACACAACATATAACGATTTGCGCATATCGTTATTGTGTCTATTGGTGCTGTGTGTTATGAGACTTTCAACCAAATTGGCGGATCAGGTGTGCAAACCCGATCCGCCTTTCTCTATTCGCGCTACTGTCAAAGGGATTGCCACATGGACGCGCCGACCCAGAACGACTACGCCATCGCCGATATTTCCCTCGCTGATTACGGTCGCAAGGAAATCGAGATCGCCGAAACCGAAATGCCGGGCCTGATGGCCTGCCGCGAAGAATTCGGCAAGGACAAGCCCCTGAAGGGTGCGCGGATCACCGGTTCGCTGCACATGACGATCCAGACCGCCGTTCTGATCGAGACGCTGGCAGAGCTGGGTGCGGATATCCGCTGGGCGACCTGCAACATCTTCTCGACGCAGGATCACGCCGCCGCCGCCATCGCTGCGGGTGGTACGCCGGTCTATGCAATCAAGGGCGAGAGCCTTGAAGACTACTGGCTCTATGTCGACAAAATCTTCGACTGGCCCGTGACCGCCGAAAATCCCGAGGGCACGCCAAACCTGATCCTCGACGATGGTGGCGATGCGACGATGTACATCATCCTCGGCGCAAAGCTGGAGGCGGGCGAAGACATCATTCCGAACCCCGAAAACGAGGAAGAGGAAGTCGTCAAGGCGCAGAACTACGCGCGCCACAAACAGTCGCCGGGCTGGTTCACCAAGCGCCGCGACGCGATCATGGGTGTCTCCGAAGAAACAACCACTGGCGTCCACCGCCTCTACACGCTCGCGAAAAAGGGCCAGTTGCCCTTCCCTGCGATCAATGTGAACGACAGCGTGACCAAGTCGAAATTCGACAACCTCTATGGCTGCCGCGAGTCGCTGGTCGATGGCATCCGCCGCGCCACCGACGTGATGATGGGCGGCAAGGTCGCCGTCGTCTGCGGCTTTGGTGATGTGGGCAAAGGCTCCGCTGAATCGCTCCGCTCGCAGGGTGCGCGCGTGATGGTCACCGAAATCGACCCGATCTGTGCGCTTCAGGCCGCGATGCTCGGCTATGAAGTCACCACGATGGACAAGGCCGCGGGCAAGGGCGACATCTTTGTCACCACCACCGGCAACAAGGACGTCATCACCGTCGACCACATGCGCGACATGAAGGACCGGGCCATCGTCTGCAACATCGGCCACTTCGATTCCGAGATCCAGGTCGCCGGTCTGCGCAATATGAAATGGACCAACATCAAGCCCCAGGTCGACGAGATCGAGTTCCCCGACGGCAAGAAGATGATCCTGCTGGCCGAGGGCCGCCTCGTGAACCTCGCCTGTGCGACGGGCCACCCGTCCTTTGTGATGTCAGCCTCGTTCACCAATCAGGTGCTGGCGCAGATCGAGCTGTATAAGAACAACGACCAGTACGACAATCAGGTCTATGTTCTGCCCAAGCACCTCGATGAGAAGGTCGCGACGCTGCATCTCGAAAAACTCGGCGTCGAACTGACAAAGCTGTCGAAAGAACAGGCCGATTATATCGACGTGCCCCAGCAGGGCCCGTTCAAGCCGGAGCATTATCGCTACTAAGTAACGATAATGCGGAGGCCCCGGACGCTGATCCGGGGTCTTTTCACATCCCGAACCGACCCCGGATCAGGTCCGGGGCAGCGCCATGAGAAGGCCAGCACCCATGTCCCGCAAAGATTACCTCTTCACGTCCGAATCCGTCTCCGAGGGCCACCCGGACAAGGTTTCAGACGCCATTTCCGACGCCATCGTGGATATTTTCCTCGGCAAGAACCCCGAGGCCCGCGTGGCCGTCGAGACCCTGACCACGACGAACCACGTCGTGCTGGCGGGCGAGGTGCGTGGGTCGGTCGGCCAAGACGAGATGATCGCTGCCGCGCGCAAAACCATCCGCGAAATCGGCTATGAGCAAAAGGGCTTCCACTGGGACACGTGCCACGTCGATTGCTATGTCCATGCACAATCTGCCGACATCGCCCAAGGGGTCGATTCCGGCGAAGACAAGGACGAGGGCGCGGGCGATCAGGGGATCATGTTCGGCTATGCCTGCGATGAAACACCGGAGCTGATGCCCGCGCCGATCCTCTATTCCCACCGTATTCTCAAGACCCTCGCCGATGTGCGCCATGGCGGCGAAAAGCGTCTGGGGCCAGACTCCAAGTCGCAGGTCACCGTCGAATACCGCGACGGCAAGCCAGTCCGCGCCGATACGATCGTGCTGTCGACCCAGCACGCGGAGGGTCTCGACTCCGATGACGTCCGCGCGATTGTCGAGCCGCATATCATCGGCTCGATGCCCGATGGCTGGGTCGATGACAAGACCGTCTGGCACGTGAACCCGACGGGCCGGTTCGTGATCGGTGGACCCGATGGCGACGCCGGTCTGACCGGGCGCAAGATCATCGTCGATACCTATGGCGGCGCGGCTCCCCATGGCGGCGGCGCGTTTTCGGGCAAAGACCCGACCAAGGTGGATCGCTCGGCGGCCTATGCCTCGCGCTATCTGGCCAAGAACATCGTCGCCGCGGGTCTGGCGACGAAATGCTGCGTGCAGCTTTCCTATGCCATCGGCGTGGCCGAGCCGCTGTCGATCTATGTCGATGATTACGGCACCGGCGAAGTGCACCCGATGGAAATCGAGCGCGCCATCCGCGAGACCGTCAGCCTGACGCCGCGCGGCATCCGGACGAAACTGGGCCTCAACCGCCCGATCTATCGCAAGACCGCCGCCTATGGCCATTTCGGTCGTCAGCCCGAAGCCGATGGCAGCTTTTCGTGGGAGAAAACCGACATCGCCGACGCGCTGAAAGCGGCGGCCAGCCGAGGTTGAGGGCACGCGCCGCGTAAGATACTCTCACATCTGACGCGGCGCAGGAGAGCGTGATGGCCGAAGTAAAGATCGTCAGGAATCCCGACATTCTCGGCGGCAAGCCGACGATCGAAGGAACGCGGCTATCGGTGGAGTTGATTATCGACTTCATGGCGGCTGGCAGCACACGCGAGGACTTGCTGAGTAACTATCCGAACCTCACCAACGAGATGATTACGGCCTGTCTAATCTACGCGCGCGAGCATCTGCCCACGACAATAGCCGCTACCGCAGCCGAGTAAGCATTGAAACTTATTGCAGACGAGAACGTTGCGGGCGGCCTCGTCAGGCGACTGCGAGAATCGGGATACGATGTTTGGTGGATTCTCGAAGATGCACCTTCATCGACCGATCCAAGCGTGCTTGAACGCGCAACAGAATCGGGGCGAACGCTTCTGACATTCGACTCCGACTTCGGCACACTCGCCGTTCGCGATGACATCGCCGCGCCATTCGGGATCATCTTCCCGCGACTGAAACGGATGACAATCGCAGAACAGACAGATCGGGTGCACGGTATCATCGTCACCATGGATGCTATCGGTTCCACGCTCGTCGTCATTGAGGAAACGAAGGTCCGCTATCGCGACCTCAGACTGAAAGATTGAGAACCCATGCCCACCACCACCTATGACGTCACCGCCGTCGGCAATGCCATCGTCGACATCGTTGCCCAGGTCGAGCCGTTGGTCATCGACGCTGTCGCCCTGCCCAAGGGGGCCATGAGCCTGATCGAGTTGGATCAGTCCCGCGCGATTTACGACCGGCTCGGCCCGACGACCGAGAAATCCGGCGGGTCGGCGGGGAATACCATTGCCGCCCTCGCCGCCCTCGGGCGTAAGGCGGCCTTTATCGGGCGGGTGCGCGATGATCAGTTCGGCGAGGTCTATGCCCATGATATCGCCGCCACCGGCGCGACCTTTGCCGCGACCCCTCGCACAGAGGGCGAGGAAACCGGGCGCTGCATGGTCATGGTCACCCCGGATGCCGACCGGACGATGGCGACCTATTTGGGCACGGCAACCGATCTGGGACCGGATGACCTCGACAAGGGCGCTATCGAGGCGGCGTCCGTGCTTTATCTGGAGGGGTATCTTTGGGATAAACCCGCGGCCAAGGACGCCTTTCGCACCGCCATGGACACGGCCCATGCCGCCGGTCGCAAGGTCGCCCTTTCGCTGTCCGATCCGTTCTGCGTCGAACGCCACAGGGACAGCTTTCGCGAGATCATCGCCGATGGTGTCGATATTCTCTTTGCCAACGAAGCCGAGTTGCTGTCGCTGGTCCAGACCGACGATTTCGAGGCTGCGCTGAAAACCGTTTCCGCCCAAGTCGCGACCCTCGCCGTGACCCGCTCCGAAAAGGGCGCTGTCGTTGTTTCAGACGGGACGCGGGCCGATGTGGCCGCCGATGCGGTTCGGGAGCTTGTGGATACAACCGGCGCCGGTGACCTCTTTGCTGCCGGTTTTCTGAATGGTCTGACAACCGGTCAAGATCCCGAAACCTGTGGCAAGATGGGCTGCGCCGCTGCGGGGGTCGTCATTCAGGTCTTGGGCGCGCGCTGCGAGGCGGCACTTGTAGAGAGGTTCCGCCAATCCGGCTGGGTCCGTTAACAAAGCCTGGAACAAATACCGGATTTACCCTGTTGACGTTGCGTCGGCTCAGAACCGAGCCGGCGTAAAACGATACAGAGCGCCATTCATGGTGCCATCGTGCGGGGAATTTATGAGCGTCGTTTTACTGCTCGGCATCGGTGTGGTCATCCTGCTGTCAGGATATTTCTTCTACTCAAAATTCATTGCGAGCCGCATTTACGCGCTCGATCCCGATTTCGAGACCCCGGCCCATAGCGAACAGGACGGGGTAGATTTCATTCCGACCAACAAGTTTGTCCTTTGGGGCCATCACTTCACGTCGGTCGCCGGGGCCGCGCCCATCGTCGGGCCAGCCATAGCCGTGATCTGGGGATGGGGTCCGGCATTTCTTTGGGTGACGCTCGGCACGGTTTTCTTTGCGGGCATCCATGATTTCGGCGCGCTCTGGGCCTCGGTTCGCAATAAGGGCAAGTCGATGGGCGCGCTGACCGAAAGCGTGCTTGGGGCCAATGCGCGGTCACTCTTCATGATCGTGATGTTTCTTGTCCTGCTGATGGTCAACGCAGCGTTCGCGACCGTGATTGCAGGACTGCTGATCAAGTTTCCCAGTGCCGTCATTCCCGTGTGGGGTGCCATCGTGGTCGCCCTCGGCATTGGGCAGTTGATCTATCGATTCAACGTGCCGCTGCTGTGGCCGTCGATCGTCGGAGTTGTCCTGCTCTACACCCTGATCCTCGTGGGCGATGCTGTGCCCATTGCGCTGCCTGAAACCGTATTCGGCATGTCCGACAAGATTGCCTGGGTGCTGATCCTGTTTGTCTATGCCGGGGTCGCGTCGGTGTTACCGGTGTGGATGCTCTTGCAGCCTCGCGATTATATCAACGGCCTGCAACTGTTCCTCGCCCTCGGCATCATCTATCTGGCCACGTTTATCGCATCGCCCGAGATCGTCGCGCCGATGTACAACACCAATGTTCCCGAGGGCACGCCGAGCGTCATACCCCTGCTTTTCGTGACCATCGCGTGCGGCGCGGTCAGCGGGTTTCACGGATTGGTGGCCTCGGGCACGACCTCGAAGCAGTTGAACAAAGAAACCGACGCGCGCTTCGTCGGATATTTCGGTGCCGTTGGCGAGGGCCTGCTCGCCCTAGCGGCGATCATCTGCACGACCGCCGGGTTTGCCTCGCTCGAAGCCTGGGAGGAGACCTATGCGAGTTTCGGCGACGGGTCCGTCGGGGCCTTCGTCGAGGGCGGCGCGTCCATCGTGTCGGCGGGGCTTGGTTTGCCGGAGGCATTGGCTGCGACCATTCTGACGGTGACGGCTGCGCTGTTCGCTGGCACGACCATGGATACCGGCGTGCGCCTGCAACGCTATGTGATCCAAGAAGCCGGAGACATTGCCGGGATCGGCATCGTGAAAAACAGCAACCTGCTGGCAACCATCATCGCCCTCGTGTCCTGCTTCGCCATCGCCTTCGGGGCTGGGGCCGACGGATCGGGTGGCATGGCGATCTGGCCGCTGTTCGGCACCTCTAATCAGCTTCTCGCCGGTCTGACGCTTTGCGTCATCACCATCATGCTCATGAAGCGGGGCCGTCCGACGCTCTTTACGCTGATACCGCTGACGTTTCTGCTGGCAATGACGGTGCTGGCCCTGTTGCTTCAACTCGGGGACTTCTGGACCGAGGGGAACTGGGTGTTGTTGGTCCTCGATCTGATCATTCTCACGGCGGCAATCATGGTGATCCTGAAAGCGGTGAATGCTCTAAAAGCCGGACCGCAGGAAGACACCAGCACAATTGCAGCTGAGTAATGCGTCAGTCAAGCAGCTTTTTGGGTGGGAGAGAACGGTTGGCGGCGTTGGATCATGGTCCAAAGGACGGTGACGCGGCGTCTGGCGAGTGCGATGAGGGCTTGCGTATGATGTTTTCCTTCCCGTCGC
>CALGNO010000098.1 GCA_937958625.1 uncultured Neomegalonema sp. | reverse complement strand
TGCTGTTCGCCCTCGTGCGGCCCGCCGCCTATGCATTTCAGAGCGCGATGATGAGCCTTGCCATCATGCCCAATATGGGGCCGCGCATCGTTTGGCGGCTGCACCGGCATACGCTTGGCCAAAGCCTGACATTCTTCAACGACGATTTCGCCGGGCGGATCGCGTCGAAGCAGATGCAGACCTATCAATCAACGGTCGATGTGGTGTTGGATACGGTCGGGTCGATCGGCCTGTTGCTGGCCTATGTCATCGGTATGGGCGCGGTGCTGGCCGCCGTGGACTGGCGATTGGCGCTGGCCATGGCGGTCTGGGTCGCGGCCTATGCCTGGTGGGTGGCGTGGTGCCTGCCCCGCATCCGCCGCGCGGCCAAGCATCGGGCGGAAAAGCGTGCCGCGTTCAACGGGCGCTTTGTCGACAGTTTCACCAATATGACGACCGTGAAGCTCTTTGCCCATGCAGGCCGGGAAGAAACCTTTGCCCGCGAGGGGATCGAACAGTTCCGCGAGGCGGGGCTGGTCTTTGGGCGCATCGCAGTGACCATGCGCCTGGGGCTGGCGTTTCTGAATGCCTTTGGCGCGCTGTTGGTGATCGGGCTGGCGGTGTGGCTATGGCAGATCGGCAGCGCCAGCATCGGCGATCTGGGCGCGGCGGCGGCGATGATCCTGCGCGCCACACAAATGAGCGGCTGGGTCGCGTGGTCGGCCCTTGGCGTCTTTTCCAACATCGGCGTGGTCGAGGACGGGGCCGGGACGCTGTCGGTGCCCCATGAGATAACCGATGGCGCGGATGCGAAGATTTTGCCCCCGGCGCGAGGGGCCATCCGGTTCGAGGGCGTCGGCTTCGGTTATGGCCGGGACAACAAGGGCGTGCAGGACATCGACCTGGAAATCGAGCCGGGCAGCCGTGTCGGCCTCGTGGGCCGTTCGGGGGCGGGGAAATCCACCCTCGTGAACCTGCTGCTGCGCCTTTATGATGTCGAGCAGGGGCGCATTACCGTCGACGGCCACGATATTCGTGGGGTGGCCCAGGAAAGCCTGCGCCGACAGATTGCCATGGTCACCCAAGACACGGCGATGTTCAACCGGTCGGCCCGGGACAACATTCTCTACGGCGCGAGCGACGGCGGCGATGCCATCGAGGCCGCCCGCATTGCCCGCGCCGATGTCTTTATCGAGGATTTGCAGGACCGCGACGGGCGCACCGGCTTTGACGCCCATATCGGCGAGCGCGGGGTCAAGCTTTCCGGCGGCCAGCGCCAGCGTATCGCCATCGCTCGCGCCGTGCTGAAGGACGCGCCGATTCTGGTGCTGGACGAGGCGACCTCGGCCCTCGACTCCGAGGTCGAGGCAGAAATTCAGGACGAACTGGAATCGCTGATGCGCGGCAAGACGGTCATCGCCATCGCCCACCGCCTCAGCACCATCGCCCATCTCGACCGAATCGTCGTTCTGGACGCGGGCCGCATTGTCGAGGACGGCACCCACGAGGAACTCATCGCCAAAGGCGGCCTTTATGCCGGGTTCTGGACGCGGCAATCCGGCGGATTCCTCGGCGTCGCGGCGCAATAGAAAGACCGGTTACTTCCGCAACAGGAAATAACCGGCGATCAGGGCAAAAAGCGACGCGGTTTTCGGGGACGAGGTCACCCCCGCCGTCACGGTGCTGACCAAGGCCCGCCGCGCATCTTGCTTTGCCCGCTTCTCGGCCTTTTCAACCGCGCGACGGCGAAAATACGCCGCCGCTATCGCACCGATTGCAAAGAGCGCCGCAAGGCCCAGACAGGCCTCTACCGCGCCATAGCGCGATGCGAGCGCGATGGTGATCGCCACGAGGACAAAGACCACCGCAATCAGGCCGCAAACGGCCATGGCCAGCCCATAGGCCAGCCCGACCTTCCACTGCCTCATTTTCGACTCCGCCGCGCCCGTCGCAGCGGACAATGCAGAGGAGCCGGTCATCGACGGGCCGCCGCCCCCAGCAGAAATCCGACCCCTGCTATGAGCGCGACGGCCATCAGAGGGTTTGCCCGCACCGCCTGTTCCGCTTCGCGGTGCAGGTCGAGGGCTTTTTCCGTTGCTTCGTCGCGAAGGGCGGCAGCCTGATCCGAGGCGCGGTCTTTCACGAGAGCCGCGCGCTCTTTCACGCCCATACCGACCATATCGGTCAGGTCTTTGAGGTCATTGCGAAGCAGGTCGAACTGCGCCTGCAAGTCTTCGATTTCGACAGTCTTCGACGGGGTCGCCATGGCGAGGGCCTCCTTCTAAACGCAAACGACGCCCGATGGGGCGCAGCGCTCTGGATGAAATAGATAAAATGCGCAGCGTTGCCTGACGCGATTAAAGCAAACCGCACAGGGTTCGATCAGGACATCACCAGAAAGAACACGATGGCGACGGCAAAACCGGCGGCAAGGCCGACGAACAGCCATTTACGGTCGTGGGTTTCGCCGCCGCGCGCCTGATCGGTCGAAAGCGTCTGCGTCTTGTCAGCCATACTCAAATCCTCTTTACGCGGGACGGCAATTGGCCGCCCCGGTTTCGGTCGTGGGGATAAGGACTGGCCTGCGGGAATGTTCCCGTCAGTCTCCGAAAGCGTCAGACGCTGTCCGCGCCGACCGCTTCGAGCATGGCGGTGCCGACCGCTATGTCTTGCTCTCCGGTGCCGGAGCCGACACCGACCGCACCCGCGAGGCGACCGTCGATCATTACGGGCAGGCCGCCGGGCAGGTTGGTGACCGAATTGCCGGTGGCCGAGGCGATCTTGTGCGCGAAGCTCTCATCCATGCCGCCCGTGGCAACGCGGTTCGAGGCCGCCGTGCGCGCCTTGGTGCGAGCCGAGCGCATACTCAGGTATTTCGCGCCGCTCATGCGCAGGCTGCCGATGGTTTCGCCGGAGGCATCGACGATGACGAGGCATTGGGGCTGGCCGATCTCGGTGGCCTTGGCAGCCCCGTTTTCGAGCATGGCCATGACTGCCTCGTGGGTCAGGACGGGCAGGCTGTCGAACATCGGTGTGTCACTCATGGTGTTTTCCTTTTCGGGCGCAGAATATGGGGTGCGTCGCCGTCATAAAGCGCGCTGTCGCGGAAATCGACCTCTCGCAGGGCGGGGCCGATGAGAATGAGGGCAGTGCGGGTGATTTTCTCAGCGCGCACTTTTTCGCGGATGTCTGACAGCGTGCCCTCGATAAAGGCCTCGTCGGGCCAGCCGACGCGGTAGGCCACGATGACCGGGCAATCGGCCCCGTAATAGGGCGCGAGCGTGCGTTCGATCTCGCGCAGGTTGCGGATCGAGAGGTGTATCGCGAGGGTCGCACCGGTCTTGCCGAGCGTGTCGAGGTCTTCGCCGGGGGGCATGGCGCTGGCCTTGCCGGCGGTGCGGGTGAGGATGACAGTCTGGGCGACCTCGGGGATGGTCAGCTCGCGGCCCAGCGCGGCGGCGGCGGCGGCATAGGCGCTGACCCCTGGCGTCACGTCGTAGGGGATGCCGAGGGCCTTGAGGCGGCGGATCTGTTCGGCGATGGCACCATAGAGCGACGGGTCGCCGGAATGGACGCGGGCGACATCGTGGCCCGCCGCGTGGGCGGCCTCCATTTCGGCGATGATCTCGTCGAGGGTCATGGGGGCGGTGTCCATGACCTTGCCGGGGGCCTCGGTGACGATGGCTTCGGGCACGAGACTGCCTGCATAGAGGCAGACCGGGCACTCTCGGATCAGTCGCAGGGCCTTGACGGTGATGAGGTCAGGATCGCCGGGACCGGCACCGATGAAATGGACGGTCATTGAAAATTCCGGTCGCAAGATGGAGAGATAAGCGCCTGCCCGAGGCGGTGCGGAACGCGCCGCCTGTGGGCGGGCTGGCGCGTGTCGCCGCTTCGCGGCTCCCATTTTTCAAGGCTGAGGTTCGCAACGCGAACCAGAAAGAATTTCATCCTACATTCCCCATCTTCTTCGCGTACCCGCGTGGCGTATACATTCGGTCGCCGACTAGGCGCGACTGGCTCGATCCGATCAGCACGACGGTCAGCATGTCCACCTCATCCACCTCCAGCGCAGCTAGGTCGCGATAAACCAGCTTTTCTTCGGGGCGGCCAAGGTTGCTCGCCAGCAGGACGGGGGTATCGGCGGGGCGGTGGGCGAGCAATATCTCCCGCGCCTCGGCCAACAGCGTGCGGCGCTTCTTCGAGACGGGATTGTAGAATGCAATGACGAAATCGCCCTCGGCTGCGGCTTTGATCCGGCGCAGGATGTCCTCGCGCGGGGTCAGCAGGTCGGACAGGGAAATCGCGCAGAAGTCGTGGCCGAGCGGCGCGCCTGCCTTCGCCGCCGCGCCTTGCAAAGCCGAGACACCGGGGGCGGAAATGACCTCGACCCGCCGCGCGGCATCGCTCAATGCCTGCCCTGGACCCGATCCGGGGTCGCTCCGGTCCAGCAGCTCGAACACCAGCGCGCCCATGGCATAGATGCCCGCATCACCCGAGCAGATGATCGCCACATCCCGCCCCTCGCCCGCGCGTTCGAGGGCAAAGCGGCAGCGGTCTTCTTCGCCGCCCAGCGGAAAATCATGGCGCGGTTTGCCATGGGCCAGCGGGCCAAGCAGGTCGATATAGAGGCCATAGCCGATCAGCTCTTCTGCTTCCGCCACCAGCCGAGAAGCCTGCGGCGTGCGCCATTCGGCCTTGCCGGGACCGATGCCGATGAGCGACACGCGGCCTCGCTTGCGGCCCGTCAGTTCGGTAATCGGCTCGGGAGCGCGGGCGATGGCGACTGTGGCATTGGCGGACTTGATTTTCGGCACTACCAACGCGGCATCTGGACCGGCGGCAGCCAGCGCCGCGCCTTCTGCGACGCCATGACAGCCGACCTCGGCGAAGACCACCTCGGACGGATTGGCGAGGCGGGGGGCCTCGGCCTCCAACGTGGCGGCATCGAAGACGCGGAACGGGACGCCCAACTCTGCCGCAATCGCGTTGATGGCGACTTCATCAGCTTTCAAGTCGATGGAGACAACTGCGGCGATGGCCCCCGGTGCGATGTTTGCGCCTTCGGTGGCTTGCTTGACCAGATCGCGGATTTCATCGACTCCGCAGCCCCGCGCACAGCCGATGCCGAGGGTGAAGACGGCGGGATGAAAAACCAGCGTGTTCGCATCGGCCTTCACCGGTCGGGTGGTTGCCTTTACTTGCAGGCGTACGGCGTTTTCGGCGGGCAGGTCGAGCAGCCATTCGGCATCATCGAGGCACTCACCGCCGAGCCGGACGCCCTCGCCGCCCAGCATCGCGGCCATGAACGGCTTGGCATCGCCGGGATTGGCGAGCCGCCATCCTGTAGGGGGTTCGTCGAGAGCAACGCCAAGCGCGACGTCTCCGGCAGTGGTGATGGCGGCGTGGGCATCGAGCACACCGGCGATCTGCTTCGCCAGCCGGTTCGCGCCGCGATGGCCGCCGAGCAGGGGGATCACCGTCGAGCCATCATCCGGCACCGCAATCACAGGGGGTTCTTCACGCTTGTCGTTCAGCAGCGGGGCAACCGCGCGCACCAGAATGCCCGCCGCACAAACACCGATTATGGGCGTGCGCGCCGCGAAGAGCGTGCGGGTATGGTCCAGCGCATCGGGGAAGAATGCGTCGGCCTTTTCTACCCTGCCCTCGCGGCCATGGACCTTGGCCCCGAGGGCGGCGGCAATGCGGTGGGCGGTTTGCTCGCCCGAACGGGACAGGCAAAGAACTACGGGGTCAGCCACGGGTCATCGCCTTTATAGATCAGGATCATCGAAAAATAGGGGGCGGTTCCGGGCGCATCCGCCAAGGGCAACACCGTCTCCTCCGCCCCCGATGCGCGCTCGATATAGCCTGCATTCGCGGTCAGGCCCATGGCATTCAGCAGCGCGCGGATGCGGGATAAGTGCCGCCCGACCTTCATGATCGCGACGGCCTCCGCCGCCTCGATCCTGGCACGCATGTCGTCGTCAGAGAGCGGACCCGGCAGGACCGTCAGAACGTCGTTGCGGGCGGTCAGCGGACGGCGCAGGGCGGCTGAACAAGCGCCCAGCGACGACACGCCGGGGACGATCTCGGTCGCGTAGCGATGCGCGAGCCGTGCGAACAGATACATGAAGCTGCCATAAAAGAACGGATCGCCTTCGCAGAGAACGACGACATCCTCGCCCGCATCGAGATGACCGGCGATGGTCTCGGCAGCGCGGGCGTAGACGTCCTGCGCCGGAAAGCGTGCGACGCGCATGGGCACGATCATCGGGATGTCTATAGCGCCCTCGGGGACGGCATCGGCGGCGATGGCACGGGCGAAACTCTCGCCGCTATCGGGGGCAGGATAGGCGATGACTTTCGCGGCGGCGATCAGGCGATGGGCCTTGAGGGTCATCAGCTCGGGGTCGCCGGGGCCGACGCCGACGCCGTAGAGGGTGCCGGTCATTTGAACGCCCTCTCGGTCCAGAACACGCGTTCGATTGGGCGAGCGAGCGCGTGTCGCCGCTGCGCGGCTCTGGTGCCAAGCATCCCGATCATCCCCGCAAACTCCACTGGGTCACCGGCATCCCCGTGCGCCAGCCGCGATAGGGGCCGACCGGTTCTGCCCGAGCGGGGACAATCCGCACCAACTCGCCGCCCAGTTCCGCGTGCAATTCGATCAACAGAGCCTCGCTCTCGAGCGTCACGCAATTCGCCACCAGCCGTCCGTTCGGCCCTAGTGCATCACGGCAGTGCAGCACCAGATCACGGCTAAGGCCCCCGCCGATGAAGATGGCGTCGGGGGCGGGCAAGCCCTCCAGCGCCTCGGGCGCGCGGCCTTCGATCAGGCGCAGCTTTGGCGCGCCCAGCACAAGCGCATTCTCCCGCGCCATCGCAAGCCGCGCCGGTTTTTCGTCGATCCCGATCGCCAGCGCATCGGGGGCGGCGCGCATCCACTCCACGGCGACCGACCCGCATCCGGTCCCGATATCCCACAACATCTCGCCCCGGGCAGGCATCAGCTTGGCCAGCGTCAGCGCCCGCATCTCGCGCTTGGTCATGGTGCCGTCATGGCTGAAGGCATCGTCAGGCAGGCCCGGGATGCGCGGCAGTAACGCGGCGGGGGCGCCGATCACCTCGACGGCGAGGGTGTTGAAGGCGGGCACGTCTTCGGACCAATCGGCGGCGATGCCCTCGTGCCGGGTTTCCCGCTCGCCGCCCAGCGCGCCGAAGACAGTCAGGCGCGAAGCACCATAGCCGCGCTCGGTCAGCAACGCCGCGACCTCGCCGGGAGTCTGTGCCCCGGCGGTCAGGATGAGCAGCCGCGCACCGGGCCAGAAATAGGGAATGACCTGCTCGACGGCGCGGCCATGGGCCGTAATCGTCTCGCAATCGGCCAGTGACCAGCCGAGGCCGCAGGCGGCCCACTGAAAGGCGGAAAGCTGGGGGTGATAGGTGATCTCGGATGCCGGGATCGCATCGCCGATTTTCGGATTGGCAATCCGTGCGCCGACGGAAAACCAGAGCGGATCACCCGTCACCAGCACGACCACGCGGCGTCCCCGATGGCTGCGGATCGTTTCGATCATGGCATCGAAGGGCGACGGCCACGCAATACGCTCGGCGGTCACATTGGGCGCGAGGGCATGGTGCCGGTCACCGCCGATGATGATCTCGGCAGCCTCCACCTGCGCACGGGCGGCGGCGGACAAACCGGCCATGCCATCCTCGCCTATGCCGATGATGTTGAGCCAAGGCGCGTTCACGCCTCCAACTCCGCCGCGAGGGCGTTCACCGCCGCGCTTGCCATGGCGGACCCGCCCCGGCGGCCTTGCAGGGCCAGATAAGGCACGCCGCGCGGATCGGCGTCGAGTTCCGCCTTGCTCTCCGCCGCACCGACGAACCCGACCGGAAAGCCAAGAATGCAAGCGGGTTTGGACCAGCCGGTATCGAGACGCTCCAACAAGTGAAACAGAGCCGTGGGCGCATTGCCGATGGCCACCACCGCGCCCTCCAGATGCTCGCGCCAGAGGACGACCGCCGCCGCGGATCGTGTGGTCTTGAGCTTGCTCGCCAGCATCCGCACGCGGGGGTCATTGAGGGTGACGATGACTTGGTTTTCGGCGGGCAGGCGCGCGCGGATGATGCCACTGGCAACCATCTCGCAATCGCAGAGGATGGGCGCCCCCGCCGCCAGCGCCGCGCGGCCCTCGTCGGCGACATCGGGCGAGAAGGTCAGGTCATCGGCCACGTCGACCATCCCGCAGGCGTGGATCAGGCGGGTGGCGACCGGACGGAGGGAATCCGGCAGGCGCGCGAGGTTGGCCTCGGCGCGGACGGTCGCGAAGCTGGCGGCGTAGATGGCCGTGGGGTCGCGTTCATAGGAGAGGCCCCCCTCCCTAGCCCTCCCCCCGCTCGCGAGTGGAGGGGAGGTCAGTTTCACAGACAAGTCCTCCAGTACGCCATCGAGGTTTTCCATCACCTCGTTGTTCCAGTAGCGGACTACGCGGTAGCCTTGGGATTCCAGCCATTCGGTTCGTGCTGTATCATCGGGGTTGTCAGCGTGCTGGCCGCCGTCAAGTTCGACGATGAGTTTTTCGGCGGGACACAGGAAATCGACGATGTAGCGGTCCTGTATCGGTGCCTGTCGCCGGAACGAATGGCCGTTCAACGCGTGCCTTCGCAGCCGAGACCAAAGCAGCTTTTCCGCTTCCGTCTGGTTCGCCCTAAGGTCACGCGCATTATCCGTGAGCCATTTCGGCTTTCGACTCATAACCCCCCTCCCCGACCCTCCCCCCACTGCGTGGGGAGAGGGAGTGGTTGCAGCCCGCGAAGCCCTCTCCCCGCTTGCGGGGGGAGGGTTGGGAGGGGGGTCATCGAGGCATTCACTTCTTCACCCGATCCCGCACGCTTTCCGGTCCCAGCGGGTGGTCGGCGTGGGGATAGGGTGTGTGCACATGGTCGTGGTGGTGGTGATCGTGGCCATGGGTATTGGCGTGGTCATGGGCGTCCTGCATCGCCAACCGACAAGCGCCGGTACAGAACGTGTCGCACAGATCGCAATCGGCGACGTTCGAGCCCGGCGCGCTCGCGCCCTGTCCCTCAACATGGTGGTGGTGGCTCTCTTGCGGTGCGCCGACTTCGGCTTCGAAGCCCAACACCTGTGCGCGGTATTTGCACATCGAACAGTTCATCAGGTTTTCGCCGCCGAGGATCTCCGTCACCCGCTCGGCGAAGGTCGCGATAACCTGGGGATGGTCGTTGAGGTATCCGGCCTTCACAAACTGCACGTCCGGGTGCTGGGCGGCGACCTCGTCGGTAAAGCCATAGATACGGTCGATCAGGATGCCGGTGAAGAGGAAATACGGGAACACGATCACCCGCTTGAAGCCAAGCTTGGTCACCCGCTGCAGGCACGGTTCCACGAGTGGAAAGGTCACGCCGGAATAACCGGTCTCGGCCCAGCCGAATCCCATACCCTCCCACAGCATCCGGGTGATCTTGGCGACGTTGGAATTCGCATCGGGGTCGCTCGCCCCGCGCCCGATGACCACAAGACACGTCTCGTGCAAAGGCAGCTCGCCCAGCTCGGCATTCGCCTTGTCCACGGCCGCGCGCACGCGGTCTCCGGCAGCGGCAATCATCTTGGGGTCGACGCCCAGCTCGCGTCCGTAATGCACCTTGATGCCATTCTTGGCGGCGTAGGTGTTGAGCACCGTGGGGATGTCGTTCTTGGCGTGGGCCGCGGCGAACAGCATTCCCGGAACCGCCAGAATCTCATCACAGCCCTGATCGCGCAGGGCATCGAGGCCGTCGCGGATCACCGGGTTGGCGAATTCGAGATAGCCGTATTCGCACGGACTGTCGGGGAAATGCGCCTTCAGCCGTTCGGCAACGACTGAAAATTCATCGACCGCCGCCTGGGACCGCGAGCCATGGCCGCAAACCATCACGCCATATTTAGTCATGCCTCAGCTCCCTCGGCGTCTTCGCTGTCTTGGGGTTCGGCCTCGGGCTTTGCCTTGCGGCCCTTTGCGGCGAGCCACGCGGCCAGCGCCGCTGCGCCCAAGGCTCCGGCGGCGATCCAGTGACCATGACCGGCGGCCTCGCCCAGATGCCCGAGATGGGCGAAGGCGGGCGTCGCAGTCAGGGCAAAGACTATCGCTAGTGGTTTCATCGGTCCCTCCAAGGCATGGGCCGATGAGGCGCGGAAAGCCCGCGCCGCAAACAGGCCCGCTCCGCCGATCCCCTGTTTGGGTCGATCCCGGCGCGATTCCATTCAGCCCTCCCGCAAGAGAGCGCACTGTTTCGTGGCGTCCGCTTTAGACCCCGGCGCGGCGGCCCGCAAACGGAATCTCGACGGGCCTCATCGCTGGCGCGTTCCGGCCACCCTGCGAAAGACGCCATCCATCCGCGCCCGGTATTCGTCAGCCCCGACTTTACCTGGCGGCAGGCCCGCGGCCATCTGCGACAGCGCCTGTTGGCGGGCGGCGCTCATCGGGTGCGAACTGAAGAGCGCGTTGGTGAGCCGGCTTTCGGTTTTGCCCGCGCCGATAATGGCAAAGGTGCGCGCCGCCTGGGCCGGATCGTAACCGGCCCGGACCAGTGTGCCGAAGCCGCTGCGATCCGCCTCGACCTCTTGAGTGCGCGAGAACGTGTTCGCCGCCGCTTGCAGGCCGAGTGCCGTCGCCCCTTCGGCCAGAACAGCGCCGGTGCCGGTCAGGCCCGTCTGTCCCAAGGCCGCGCCCGCAAAGCGCCCTGCCCCGCTGACAGCGACATTGCCGATGCGGTTCTGATCCAGATGGCCCTCGTCGAAATGAGCGATCTCGTGGGCGACGACCATGGCCAACTGCGCCTCGTTCTCCAGCCCTGCAATCAGGCCGGAGTTGATATAGAGAAATCCGCCGCCGGGGGTAAAGGCGTTGTAGACCGGATCGTCGATAATCCGCGCGGTGATCGGAAACCGCGCATTCCGGCGATGGGGCGAGAGCCTGCCGACGATTTCGTCGAGATATGCCTGGGCTTGCGGGTCGGCCAAGAGCTTGCCGGACCGGCTGAGCTGCGCATCCTTTTCCCGGGCGAGGTTGAGCTCCGCATCCGCGCCGAGATTTGCCCGCGTGGCCCCGGCATCGGCGAGGGTCTGGACACCGGCGGCGACAAAGGGCGTGGGATCGCTGCCCGCGCATCCGGTCAGCATCAGGGCCGCAAGACCTGCGGGAAAAAGTCTGGACGTCATCGCTCGATCCTTTTGCCGAAATATCCGATCCGATAGCAACGCCGTGATGCGGATTATGTTCGATGCCGCATGGAAAACGGCGTGTCACTTCGGGCCGTGGCGTTCTATGTAGCGGTAGATTGAGCGGAGCAAAGCCATGACCACGACGATCTTCGTGTGCGATACCTGTAACTACTCCAGCGATATGAAGCTGCTGGATGGCAAAAGCGGCGGTGAGATTCTCGCCGAGCATATCGAGCGGCTGGCCGCCGACGTGCCCGAACTGGAGGTGCGGCGGCAGTCATGCCTCATGGGCTGTGACCGGCACTGCAACACCGCCGTCACCGCACCAGGCAAGCTGTCCTATGTGATCGGGCGGTTCGAGCCGGTGCCGGACTCCGCCGAGGCGGTAGTCGAATACGCCAAGCTGCACGCCGCCAGCGAAAAGGGGCAAGTGCCGTTCAAGACGTGGCCCCAGGGCGTGAAGGGACATTTCGTGGCGCGCATCCCGCCGCTGGGCTGATGGCTGAACTGACCCTCATTCTCGGCGGTGCGCGGTCCGGCAAGACGGCCCATGCGCTTGCCGCGTGCCCTGCGCCGCATTGTTATATCGCGACGGCGCAGGCGCTGGATGGCGAGATGGCCGAGCGGATTGCGGCGCATAAGGCCGAGCGCGGGGAGAGCTGGGGTCTGGCGGAAGCACCGCTCGATCTGGTCGGTGCCCTGCGGCGAGAGGCTGCCGAGGGGCGGTCGCTGCTGGTCGATTGCCTGACCCTGTGGCTGTCGAACCTGATGCATGAGGGGCGCGATGTGGCGACCGAGACCGAAGCGTTGATCGCGGCGGTGCAGGAGGTGCCGGGGCGGGTGGTGCTGGTCTCGAACGAGGTCGGGCTGGGGTTGGTGCCGATGGAAAAACTCAGCCGGGACTTTCGCGACGCACAAGGACGGCTGAACCAGAGGGTCGCGGCGGCGGCGGACCATGTGCGCTTTATTGCGGCGGGATTGCCGTTGGTGCTGAAGGGCGAGACGTGAGGGCGTGGGTCTATATCGTGCGTTGCGCTGACGGCTCGCTCTACACGGGATTGACACGCGGCACCTTAGAACAGCGCGTCGACCAGCATAATGCCGGGACATTTGGTGGTTACACGGCCAATCGCAGGCCGGTGTCGCTTGTGTGGTCACAGCATTTCGAAACTCTCACCGATGGAATCGTGGCGGAACGTCAAGTGAAGGGATGGCGACGCGAAAAGAAGGAAGCCCTCATTCGCGGCGATTTCGACCAGCTGCCAAAGCTCGCTTCCCGCAGCCAAAAGAACCGACCTCATCCGGAGGAGCCGCAACGCGGCGTCTCGAAGGATGCGAAGCTGAGACCTGCGGCACACCCTTCGAGACGCGGCTCCGCCGCTCCTCAGGGTGAGGACGCGGAAGAGGCCCTAGCTGACAACGACGTCAGCAAACTTTCCCAGCTCGCCTCCCGCATCCAAAAGACCCAGCCTCATCCTGAGGAAGCCCGAAGGGCTGTCTCGAAGGATGCGATCCCGAGCGCAGCGGTTCACCCTTCGAGACGCGGCTGCGCCGCTCCTCAGGGTGAGGGCAGAAAAAGTATGACCCCTCGCCTCATGATTCAGGGATGCGGGTCGAATGTCGGCAAGTCGATGCTCGTCGCCGGTCTCGCCCGCGCCTGTGCCAATCGCGGTTTGCGGACCCTGCCGTTCAAGCCTCAGAACATGAGCAACAATGCCGCCGTGACCGAAGATGGTGGCGAGATCGGGCGGGCACAGGCGCTTCAGGCCCTCGCCGCGCGTCAGCCGACCACCGTCCACATGAACCCGGTGCTTCTGAAACCCGAAACCGACAGCGGCAGTCAGGTGATTTTGCAAGGCGAGCGCCTGCGCCACGCCACGGCGCGGGATTATTTTCGCCTCAAGCCTGAACTGATGCGCGGCGTGCTTGATAGCTTCGAGCGAATCTCTGCAAAGGCGGATCTTGTGCTGGTCGAGGGGGCGGGCAGTCCGGCGGAGGTGAACCTGCGCGCCGGCGACATCGCCAATATGGGCTTTGCCGAGGCGACCCAAACCCCCGTCATCCTGACGGGCGACATCGACCGGGGCGGCGTGATCGCGCAGGTGGTCGGCACGCAGGCCGTCATGGCCGCCGAAGACAATGCGCTGGTGCAGGGCTTTCTGATCAATAAATTCCGGGGCGACACCACCCTCTTCGAAGACGGCTATCGCCTGATCGAAGACAAGACCGGCTGGCGCGGTTATGGCGTGGTGCCCTGGTTTGCAGAGGCCCATCGCCTGCCCGCCGAGGATTCCGCCGATCTGGGCAGTACGAGGCCCCGTGCCGATGCGCCCGTGAAGATCGTCGTGCTCGCCCTGTCACGGATTGCGAATTTCGATGACATCGACCCGCTGGCCGCAGAACCGGAACTGTCGGTCGAGATGCTGTCCGCCGGGTCGGCGATTCCCGGCGATGCCGATCTGGTCATCATTCCGGGCAGCAAATCGACGCGGGGCGACCTCGCCTTCCTCCGCGGCCAAGGCTGGGATATCGACTTGCACGCCCATTATCGCCGGGGCGGGCATATCCTCGGGCTTTGCGGCGGATATCAGATGCTCGGCAAGGCCATCGACGACCCCGGCGGCATCGAGGGACCGGCGGGATGTTCGGAGGGCCTCGGCCTGCTCGATGTGACGACCGAGATGACACCGAAGAAATCGCTCACCCGCGCCCGCGCCACCGACCTCGACAGCGGCGAGGCGGTATCGGGTTACGAGATTCATATCGGCCAGACGACCGGCCCCGACCGCACACGGCCTCTCTTTAAGATCGACGGCACCGAAGAAGGCGCGCAGTCGGCGGATGGACGGGTGCGCGGTACGTATCTGCACGGCGTCTTTGCCGAAGACGGCTATCGGCGGCGGTTTCTGGAGCGGCTCGGCGCGCGGGGCACGGCGCAGTATGGCGCGGGCGTTGACAGCGCCCTCGATGCCCTCGCCAGCCATATCGAGACGCATATCGACGTCGATGGCTTGCTCGCGGTGGCGCGGGGCGTGAACACGAAGGGTTGAACCGGCTTCGCCCCGACAGCGAATTGTCCTAGATGTGGCAAAGTGGAACGGCGGCGGCAGCGGCCATCTTTCGACCCCAATGCGGCGCGACATGCTGCGTGCTCTCCGGAAGCAAGGCGACGGACCCGAGATGCAATACGACCCCGATAAAGCGCTGGCGCGCCTCAACGCCGCCGACCGCATGGTGATTGGCCAGCTGGGCCAATCCCTCGACGGGCGCGTGGCGACCGAAACGGGCGAGTCGCTTTATATCAACGGGCGCTGTGCCCTGGGCCATCTGCATCGCCTGCGCGCGGCGGTCGATGCGATCGTCGTCGGGGCGAGTACGGTTGCGCTCGATAATCCCCGCCTGACCGTGCGGCTGGCCGAGGGAGAAACCCCCCTGCGCGTGATCATTGATCCGACCGGGCGTATACCGTCGAATTCCCAGTGTTTTCAAGATGATGCAGGGCCGGTCGTCGTCATTCACGCGGCGGGTGCGGTGCCGGTACAAACGCCGCCGGACGGGATTGAAATCATCGCGCTGCCCTCCGATGCCTCGAACCGGCTGGCCATGGCCGATGTGATGGCCCTGCTCACGGGCCGCGATGCGAAGAAAATTCTCATCGAGGGCGGGCCGCATACCCTGTCCCTCGCAGTCGAACAAGGGATCGTCGACGAACTGCACGTCATGGTTGCGCCCATGCTGTTGGGATCGGGCAAACCGGGTTTTACCCTGCCCGCCATCACACGGCTTTCGGATGCCATGCGACCGGAAGCCGATACCTGGAATTTTGAGGATGGCGACGTGCTTTTCGCCTGTCAGCTGCGCAAACAACGAGAGGCCGTGGATTTCTCGTAGGGCTTGAGCAGGTGCAAAAACCCACAGCGTTATTGGCCTTAAAGCCTTACAAAGTATCGAAATAAGGGGATTTGGAACGCGAGACCGGGGGGGTGAGGGGTAGTTTTGGCCCCGCGTTCTGTATTATAGATTAACCCTCGAGAATGCGGTGTCAAATAATTCCGGATTACTTTTTTGGGAAGTACGTCGAATGGCGCTCTACTTATGGGCGAACAAGTCGACATGCCCGATCTCGCAGTTGTCAGCCCTCTGTCGGCTCGAAGCCCAGTGCGCGGCGGTGTCCGGCGCTGTCCCCGCCTCGATTGCGGCATCGGCAATGCCCGCCACCAGCATCTCGGCCAGCGGGCCGGGTTTGACCTGCCACGGCGAGGCGGCGGTCTGCACATGATAGCCCTGGGCATGTAAGGCGCGGGCGAGATTCCACGCGGCATCGGGGCCAAGGGCGGGGCCGAAGCCTTTGTCGCCGCGCTGATGCTCGGCAAAGGCGGCCAGCACGGCCTCGTCATCGGGATGGCGGGGGGTCCAGCGCCCGATCCCGTCATAACTGAGCGCGATATAGAGCGGGCGACCCTTGGCGCAGGCAACGAGGCTGTCGAGCCAGTCCGCCGACACCAGATCGATCAGGGCCGAGGCGGTGATCGCATCGGCCTCGCCCGGGATTGCGGCGCTGAGGTCGCTCGACAAGTCGATCTCGGCGGTTTCGACATCGGGCATCCGCCGCCGCGCCTCGGCCAGCAGCAGCGGGTCGTTATCGGTCAAGCGCCAGCGGGCATCGGGCAACAGAGGCGAGAGCGCGCGGACGGTCGAGCCGGTGCCACTGCCCAGATCAATGATCGAGGGCGCGGGGCCGATATGCGCCGCAAAGCGCGCCATCAGATGCGGGTCGCGGGCGGCGTGGTCCGCCGGTTCGCGCAGGTCGAGCCACTTGGTGTCGAAACTCATCGGCGTTCTCCGACGGCACCCGCCAAAAGACGCGCGGTTTCATCCCAGCCCGGCAGGTTGCGGGCAAAATCCCGGCAGCGTACCCCGAGACCGCGCCGCGCCTCGCCGCTTTGCAACAGGGGGCGCAGGGCCGCGGCAAGGGCATCGGCGTCCCCCGGCGGCACCAGCTCGGCGCAGGGCGCGGTCTCCGCCAACGCTCCGGCACGCGTCGTCACCACCGGCAAGCCGTGGGCCATCGCCTCAACGACAGCCATGCCATAGCCTTCGTGCAGGGATGGCGCGACGAAGAGGTCGGCAGAGAGATACGTTCGCGACATATCCATCACCGGGCCGGTCAGGGTGATGCGATCCGACAGGCCCGCCGCGTCGATCATCGCAGTAATCCGGGCGTGTTCGGACGTATCGCGATCCGTTGCGCCGACGATGCTGCACCGCCAGGGCACATCGCGACAGGCGGCCAGCGCCTCGACGAGCACGCCGTAACCCTTGCGCGGGGTCACGGTTCCGACGGCGAGAAGATGCGGCGGGACGCCCTCCAGCGGCGCTGGGGGAGCCGGGCCCGTGCCCGGGATCGCCACCACGGCCCCGGCCACTCCGAACCGGGCGGCGAGGTCGCGGGCCGTGCTGGGCGAGCTGACCACGACCCGCGAGGCATGGGCCAGCGCCATACGCTCTGATTGTTCCAACCGGGACGCGATGTCGGGTGCAATGCCGCGCTCGTCGCATAGCGGGTGATGCACCAATACCGTAGCACGGGGGCCGATGCGGGCCGCCAGGTCTTCGGGAAACGCCCCGTAAGCCAGTCCGTCGATCAACAGCGGCCCGGTCTCGGCATCCAGCATCGCCGCCGTGGCCTCGATCTCGGCATCGCTCGGATACGGATAGCCATCGGGCAACCGCAGGGCACGCGCCGCAACCCCGCCGGCCTGCCAATCCGCCAGCACCCGGCGCGCGTACTCATACCCGCCGGTCGGCGAAGCAAGATCGCCGGGAATCGCAAAGGTTATCAGAGGTCTGCCTCGTACCATGCGCGGGCAACATGGCTCTCGTTCAGCTTTACGCGAATGCGCGAGATGCCCTCGGACCCCGGCCCCAGCGCGCCGGACTTCGCCGCCCCTGCCATGGCATCGAAGATATGACGGCACAGGACTTCGGTGGTCGAATTGCGGCTCTCGAACGCCGGGTTTTCGTCCAGATTGGCGTAGTTCAGCGGCCCCAGCGTGGCTTTCAGGGCCTCATGCGCGCGGCCCATATCGACGACGATGCCATCCTCGGTCAACTCGGCCCGATAGAAGGCGACATCGACGACGAAGGTCGCGCCGTGCAGGGCTTGGGCGGGGCCAAAGACCTCTCCGCGAAAGCTGTGGGCGATCATGATGTGATCGCGGACCTCGATGGCGTACATGCCTATCCCTCGTATCTGATTGCCGTCGCCAGCCCCGGTGCGCCGGAGGCCAGAATATCGGGCAAGATGGTGGGCAAGTCGCCAAAGGCCACCTCGCCGGTGATCAGCGCGTCGTAGCGAGGGTCGCAGAGCAGGTCCAGCGCCTTCGCCATCCGGCGCGCATAGGACCAGCGTGGACGGCGAGAGGGGGCGACCTGTCCGACTTGGGATGACACATAGGTCAGACGCCGGGAATGAAACAAACCGCCCAGGGGCAGGGGCGGCGCGGCATCGCCAAACCAGCTCATTTCGATGATTCGGGCCTCCAGACCGCCACAGCCCAGCGCCGTCGCCGCCCCCGCGCTCGTACAGGATGTATGAAAGACAATGTCACACTCTTGCGGTGCGCCGTCGGGCA
>CALGNO010000097.1 GCA_937958625.1 uncultured Neomegalonema sp. | reverse complement strand
CGGGCCGGGATGGGTTATCAATCTCATCGACGCGAAGATCGACCAGATTACGCCCGCGTTCTTCTCCTACACCTTGTCAAAACTTGCCCTCGAAGACGTGACCAGAATGACAGCCCGCGCCTGCGCGCCCAAGCTGCGGGTAAATGCGGTAGCCCCCGGCCTCGTCCTGCGCTCGGGCAAGCAGACCGATGCCGAATTCGAGGCCGCTCACCACGACAATCCGCTGGGGCGCGGTCCCGATCCGGAGGATATTGCCCGCATGGCCTTCGCCCTCGCCACGGCGGAGTCAGTGACCGGTCAGATCGTTGCCGTCGACGGAGGATCGTCGTTTTATTCTCCAAAATCGGCGGGCATGTTATGAGCACTTTCCTACGCATCGACCGCCTGCGACTGCCTCTCTCCATCGGGGTTTTGGCCGCAGAACGAGAGGCACCGCAGACGGTCGTGATCTCCATCGACATGCAGGTCTCGATCCCTGACCGGCCCAGCGAGGCGGCGCAGGATTATGTTTCCTACGCGCCGGTGGTCGAACACCTGATCGCCCTGTCGGACAGCGGTCGCCACATTGATCTTGTCGAAGAACTGGCGGATGAAATCTTTGACTTTCTTTTCCGCGACAATCGCATCCTCGATGCAACCGTCGAGGTTATGAAGCCCGAAATCTTCGCCCTTGCCGAGGGCGTCGGTATCCGTATGACGCGGCAAAATCCGGCTGCCCTCGCGAATTGACGTAAATCCGCAGGAATCCGTCGCTTTTTCAACTTGATTTGAAACTAAGCGTGTGAGCCTGCTACGGTACGATCCGAGTAACAAATCAAAAAATCTTTGGGAGAAACGATGTCTGACGAAAAACAGCTGATCGAACGCATTCTGGCGGATAAGTCCACCAGCCGCCGCGACTTTATGGTCGGGGCAACCGCCCTTGGCCTGACCGCGACTTCGGCCTCCGCGCTCTGGACTAACCGCGCTCACGCCGCGACCCCGAAAAAGGGCGGTCATATGATCGCCGGCCTGAACGATTCGAACACCATCGACTCGCTCGACCCGACGACGTGGAACGCCACGACGATGATCGTCATTGGCCGTTCGGTCCGCGACAGCCTGGTCGAAGTCGGTCAGGATGACAGCGCCGCGCCCGGTTTGGCCGAAAGCTGGGAAGCCTCCGCCGACGCCAAGGAATGGCGCTTCAAGCTGCGCTCGGGCGTCGAGTTCTCCAACGGCAAGAGCCTGACCACCGAAGACGTGATCAACTCGGTCAACCTGCACCGGGGCGAGGATTCGAAATCCGGAGCCAAGGGCGTGTTCGAAGGCATCGAGGACGTTTCCGCCGACGGCAAGGACACGGTCGTCTTCAAGCTTTCCTCGGGCAACGCGGCCTTCCCGTTCCTGCTGACCGATTATCACATGAACATCGTGCCGACCGTTGACGGCAAGGCAGATGCGACCTCGCCCATCGGCACCGGTTGCTACATCCTCGAAGAATTCGAGCCGGGCATCCGCGCGGTGATGAAAAAGAACCCCAATGCGTGGCAGGGCGACGACTTCGGTCATGTCGACAGCTGCGAGCTCGTGACGATCCTCGACGATACGGCCCGCGTCAACGCGCTGGTCACCGGCGAGGTGCATGTCATCAACCGTCCCGACCTGAAGACGATCAACCGTCTGAAGCGCAAGGCGGGCACGCAGATCATCGACACCGAATCGAACCTCGCCTTCACCCATCCCATGCGGATGGAGGGCGCGCCCTATGACAACTACGATTTCCGCATGGCGCTGAAGCTGTCGACCAACCGCGAAGCCTTCGTCGACAAGGTTCTTTACGGCTATGGTGTCCCCGGCAATGACCAACCGCTGGGTCCGAAGTTCGCCAGCTATGATCCTGATCTGAAAGTCGATTTCGATCTTGATCGTGCCCGCGATCACCTGAAGAAATCGGGCCATGCCGATACGCCGATCAAATACCGTTTTGCCGATACGGCCTATGGCGGCGCGGGCGATGCGGCCCAGATCTTCCTCGAAGACTGGAAGAAGGCGGGCATCAATGTCGAACTGGTCCGCGAGCCGAAGGACGGTTACTGGTCCAATGTCTGGAATGTGAAGCCCTTCTGCGCCTGTTACTGGGGTCCGCGCCCGGTCGAGGACATGATCCTTTCCATCGCCTATATCAGCGGTGCGCCGTGGAACGATTCGAACATCGCGAACGAGCGTGTCGACGAGTTGGTCACCATGGCCCGCGCAGAACTCGATGCGGCAAAGCAGAAAGAGATGTACACCGAAGTGCAGGCTCTTATTTCCGATCAGGGCGGCACGATCGTTCCGGCCTTTGGCAAGGACGTGGCAGCGGCCAGCGACAAGATCGGCGTTCCCGAAAAACTCGGCGGCGGCTGGGAAATGGACGGCGGTCACTTCGTCAAGCGTTGGTGGGTTGCCTAAGCCTGAGCGCTCGCACAGCGAACGCGGCCCTCTTCGATAGAGGGCACTGACCTCACAGCGGCAGATGATTTTCCCAGAAAATCATCGAAAGCCGCGCCCCTCTCGCCCCGGTCGTCAGGCCGGGGCGTTTTTGTAACCGCGCATATCTCCGCGAGATTTATGTAAAATAAGATCGCACCAGTTCACTGACAGACCCGCTCATTTTCGACCCGCCGCGCCAGCGTATCGCAGTCGAGCAAAAGTTCATGGACCGCCGCAGCATTGCGCACCCGATACCCCGGTGGCCATCCCGGACGCATCGGACTGGCCGGGCCGACCTTGCGTCCTGCTTCTGCCCGCAAAGCGCGCCGCGCCCGAAACCGCGCCAACCGCAGCGCCTGCCCCGGCAAATCCTCCAGCGCCGCGCGCAATACAGCGATCCGCCGCCCAATCGCTTCGAAGCCGACAGGCATAGCGACAGCGCTTTCTCGCGCGGGCGTATCCCACCCGATAACCGTCAGGACTGGCGTGCCCCGGCGCACCGTACCAAAGCGCTTTCGCGGATCGAACAGGGCAAAGACGCCGATGCCCGCTTTGGCACCGACAACGCCAGAAAATCCGCTTGAAACAGGGGGCAGCCGCCCCTTGGCCACCATTCCCCGCGCCGCGATCACGATCAGCCGCCGCAAGGTCGCCTCCACAGGCCGCAGCATCCGCAACAGCGATAGCCGCGCTTCCTGCGTTGCCGCCCCGCCGGACAGCGCCCTTAAACCGGCCAGCATCGCGAGCACGAGCTGCAACAGCTCGCTCCCGTTCCGCTTCAAGACCAGTTCCCAGTTCATCTGTCGTCATTCCTGTGTGTTTATGATGTGTTCTATGATGGCAAGCTGATGCACTGTTGTCAATATGTTCCTTTTTGGGCGTCAACATCATGTCACACGACATGCACGGCAAGGGCTTGAGATGCTAATATCCTTGCGGTCAGCCCGACGGGCCTCCTCAGGATGAGGGCATATCGCCACCCTCACCCTGATGAGCGGCGCAGCCGCGTCTCGAAGGGTAGGTATCTAGGTCTCATTCGTCTGAGGCGTATCGTGAACCGTCCCGCACCCATCCTACTGCGCCGTGAAGCGTATCCCCTCCACCCGCGCGCGCACCGCACTGCCGGTATCGTCCCCGTCGCTCGACACGGCGATGCGGGTGATCGGCGGTGGTTCGGCCCCCCATGCGGCGCGGTAGAGCGCGGCGATGTCCACGGCTTCGTCGACCCAACCGCCCCCGGCGGCGCTGGTTTCCATCGTGACAATGCGGCCTGAATAGCCGGAATAGGGGCTTTCGGCGTTCGACCCGACCGGCGCGGTCCCGCCCCAACTCAGGTCTATCACCCGCCCCGGCGCATCGGCCCCGGCAATGCTTTCAACGACCATCCGCTTCATGCTCTCGCCAAGGCTCGCCTGATCCGAGTCGTAAGCAAATCCGACCGTCAGCGAGATCGCCCGATCATCGCCGCCCTTGCGGGACAGGTCGGTCGCTGGCGTGCCCTGATCGACACGCCAGCGCCAGCGCAGCACCGGCGTCGCACGCGGCGACACGGATACGCCGGTATAGAGAATCGAGACCGTCCCGGTCCCCTCGACCACCAGCGCGCCCGCCTCTTCACGCCAGCGGTTCGGCGTTTTGTCATCGAATTTCAGCTCCTGCCATCCCGGCAGGCCCGGCGAAATACCCACATCGGCGGCGTGGGCCATACCGGACAGGGTCATCAGCGCCATGGCGCTGGCAATCATCGTGTTTTTCATCCCGCGACCGTGCGCAGCCATCTTGGCCATTCCGGGGCAAAGAATCCGCTTCCCTTCCCGCGTGCCCCATGAAATACGCAGGTGTCATCACCGCCCGCCCGAGGAGAGAGAGATGGCCATCCGCGAAGCCCTGACATTCGACGACGTTCTGCTGGTCCCGGCCCGCAGCGCGATCATCCCCTCTCAGGCCGACACCCGCACCCACGTTACCAAAACCATCGCCCTGAACATCCCGCTCCTGTCCTCGGCCATGGACACGGTGACGGAGTTCGAGATGGCGATTGCGATGGCCCAGGCGGGCGGCATGGGCGTGATCCACCGCAATCTCGATGTCGAGGAACAGGCGCGGCAGGTCAGCCGGGTCAAACGCTTTGAACAAGGCATCGTCTACAAGCCCATCACGCTCTCCCCCGACCAGACCCTTGCCGATGCGCGCACCCTGCAAGCCGAACATGGCATCAGCGGCTTTCCGGTGGTCGAGAGCGCCACGGGCAAGCTGGCCGGTATCCTCACCAACCGCGACATGCGCTTTACGGACGATCCCGCAACGCCAGTTTCTGCGATGATGACCCACGAAAATCTCGCCACGATTCGCGAGCCGGTCGACCATGCCGAGGCTCGCCGCCTGCTGCAATCGCGCCGGATCGAGAAACTGCTGGTGGTCGATGCCGAGGGCCGCTGCATTGGCCTGATGACCGTCAAGGACATCGAGAAGTCCACCCTCAACCCCCACGCCACCAAGGACGAGATGGGCCGCCTGCGCGTCGCCGCCGCCTCGACGGTCGGCGATACCGGCTATGAGCGGTCCTCGGCCCTGATCGATGCCGGGGTCGACCTGCTGGTCATCGACACGGCCCATGGCCATTCCCAATCGGTCAGCGACGCCGTCGAGGCGATCAAGAAACGCTCGAACCACGTACAGGTCGTCGCAGGCAACGTCGCCACCGGCGAGGCCACCAAGGCCCTGATCGGCGCAGGAGCCGACGCAATCAAGGTTGGCATCGGCCCCGGCTCGATCTGCACCACCCGCATCGTGGCGGGCGTCGGCGTACCGCAACTGACCGCGATCCTCGATTGTGCGGAGGAGGGCGCGAAGTCCGGTACTCCGGTCATCGCCGATGGCGGCATCAAGTTCTCCGGCGATCTCGCCAAGGCCATCGCGGCGGGCGCCCATTGCGCCATGATCGGCTCGATGCTGGCCGGCACCGACGAGGCCCCCGGCGAGGTCTTCGTCTATCAGGGCCGCAGCTATAAGGCCTATCGCGGCATGGGCAGCGTCGGCGCGATGGCGCGCGGGTCGGCGGACCGGTACTTTCAGAAGGACGTGCAGGACACGATGAAACTCGTCCCCGAGGGCATCGAGGGTCAGGTGCCCTACAAGGGCAGCGTCGGCGCAATCCTGCACCAACTCGTCGGCGGCCTCCGCGCGGCCATGGGCTATACCGGTGCCGAAACCGTCGAGCGGATGCGCAAGGACTGTGACTTCGTGAAGATCACCGGCGCAGGCCTGCGCGAAAGCCACGCCCACGACGTGACGATCACCCGCGAAAGCCCGAACTATCGGATGGGGGGGTAAAAGCGCGGCGAAGCCGCACGCTGATACCCTCTCCCTGTGGGAGAGGGATGGGTGAGGGTAGTTCCGCTATTCCAAAGAATATCTTGCTCACTCGCATTTGACCCGACAACCACACCCTAGTATCGCAGCGGTTCAATCAAGAGGACACCGCCCCACCATGACCGACCTGCGCGACGCTGCGATGACATCGAAAGCCTGGCCCTTCGAGGAGGCGCGCAAGCTGGTCAAACGGTACGCAAAGGGGCCACCCGAAAAGGGGCATGTCCTGTTCGAGACCGGCTACGGTCCCTCGGGCCTGCCGCATATCGGCACCTTTGGCGAGGTCGCGCGCACGACGATGGTGCGCCGCGCTTTCGAGGCGCTGTCGGACATCTCGACCCGGCTGATCTGTTTCTCCGATGACATGGACGGGATGCGCAAGGTGCCCGACAACGTGCCGGACCCGGACGCCCTGCGCGATCACATGCATAAGCCGCTGACCGCCGTGCCCGACCCCTTCGGCGAGTTCGAGAGCTTTGGCCATCACAACAACGCGATGCTGCGCCGCTTCCTCGACACGTTCGGCTTCGAGTACGAGTTCATTTCCTCGACCGAATACTACAAATCCGGCGCGATGGACCCGATCCTGCGCCTCTGCGCCGAACGCTATGACGCGATCATGGCGATCATGCTCAAATCCCTGCGCGAAGAGCGTCAGCAGACCTATTCGATCTTCCTGCCGATCTCGCCGCAGACGGGGCGGGTTCTCTATGTGCCGATGAAGCATGTCGACGCGGCCAATGCTACGATCACTTTCGACGACGAGGACGGCATCGAAACCACCCTCCCGGTCACCGGCGGCAACGTAAAGCTGCAATGGAAGCCTGATTTCGGTGCCCGCTGGGCGGCGCTCGATGTCGATTTCGAGATGTATGGCAAGGATCACTCGACCAATACCAAGATCTATGACGGCATCTGCCGCGCCCTCGATGGCCGCGCGCCCGAGCATTTCGTTTATGAGCTGTTCCTCGACGAGGAAGGCCAGAAAATCTCAAAATCGGCGGGCAATGGCCTGTCGGTGGATGAATGGCTCACCTACGCCCCCGCCGAGAGCCTGTCGTATTTCATGTATCAAAAGCCAAAGACGGCCAAGCGCCTGTTCTTTGACTCGATTCCCAAGGCGGTGGACGAATACCACCAGCAACTCCGCGCCTTCCCCGACCAAGACGTGGAAAAGCAACTCGCGAACCCGGTCTGGCACATCCATAACGGCCAGCCGCCGGTCAGCGACATGGCGGTGTCGTTCTCGATGCTGCTCAACCTCGCGAGCGCGGCAGGGGCCGAGAACAAGGACCAGCTTTGGGGCTTCATCCAGAAATACGCGCCCGATGCAAAGCCTGAAACCCATCCCGGCCTCGACGCGGCGGCGGCGGGGGCGGTGCGCTATTACAACGACCGCATCCTGCCGACCAAGTCGCGCCGCGCGCCGTTTGCTCAGGAAGCACGGGCGATGACCGACCTCCGCAACCGCCTCGCCAACGCGCCCTCGGATCAGGACGGCGAGGCCCTGCAGCAGATTGTCTACGATGTGGGCAAAGAGCACGAGTTCGAAAACCTGCGCGACTGGTTCAAGGCGCTGTATCAGGTGTTGCTCGGACAAGATGCCGGACCGCGTTTCGGCAATTTTATCGAGCTTTACGGGGTGCAAGAGACCGTCGCGCTGATCGACGAGGCATTGGCGGAGTAAGGCGAACTTCCGGGTTATTTTGCTGTCCCGCACTCGATGCGGGACCTCGCGGAGTCTGGCTCTATCCCCCGACGAGGCCCCGGCGCGGTGGCCGGGGCAGCGGTCTTCCACCACCAGTGCACCGCAGCATTTTTCCACCCCCAGCCATGGACATTTTCCGCCCACGGCTTAACCTCACATCTGTTGAGCACCGGGGAGGGCAATCCGCTTGCACGATATTCCAGACGTCCTGCCACTCTCCAAGGCCGCTCTTTTCCTCGATTTCGACGGCACCCTCGTACGCATGGCGGATCGGCCCGATGAGGTCATCCTCGAACCTCGCATACGCCAAGCCATCGCCGCGCTGCATAGCAGCACGGGCGGCGCGCTCGCCATCGTCTCGGGGCGGCAACTGACGGAGATCGACCACTTTCTGTCGCCCCTGCGCCTTGCCGTTTCAGGCTCCCACGGGGCCGAGCGGCGCGGGGCCAATGGCGAGCGCGATACCCGGAGCGCTGCCGCAATCCCCGACCTCGTCAGCGACACCCTGCAAGGCCACGCCTGGACTCATGACCTGTTGCTGGAGCGCAAATCCGGCGCGACCGCGATCCACTTCCGCAGCGCGCCGGACCTTGAGGCCGAAACCCGCGCCCTCGCCGACCGCCTCGTTGCCGACCACGACGGCCTGCGCGTGATCCACGGCCACATGGTCGCCGAGATCGCCGCCGCAGACCGCGACAAAGGCTCGGCCCTGCGCGCCTTCATGGAAGAGGCGCCTTTCATGGGCCAGACCCCCATCGCCATCGGCGATGACACCACCGATGAGGACGCGATCCGCGCGGCGCAAGACCTCGGCGGCATCGGCGTTCGTATCGGAGAGGCAGAGACGGCGGCGCGGATGCGCTTTGTCGATATCGACCGGTTCCATGACTGGCTGCTCGACGCGGTGGACTGGAACGCATTCAACTTCAAGCGGAGGCCCGCATGACCCACGGACTGATCGGCAACTGCTCCATCGCGGGCCTGATCGACGGCAAGGGACGGCTCGACTGGCTCTGCCTGCCGCGCTTTGACGGTGACCCGGTGTTTCACGCCCTCGTCGGCGATGGACCGGGAGAGCAGGGCGACGGAGCCTTCGCCATCGACCTCGAAGACCTCGCCTCGGTCGACCAAAGCTATGACCGCAACACCGCAATCCTGCGCACGGTGCTGCGCGGGCCGTCCGGGGCCGTTGAGATCACCGATTTCTGCCCCCGCTTCATGGCGAGGGGGCGCAGCTTTCGGCCCCAGATGGTCGCGCGGCGTATCAGGCCGCTGGATGGCTGGCCGCGTATCACAGTCCGCCTGCGGCCCCGCTTCGCTTGGGCGGAGAAGGCCCCGGCCATCACGCGCGGCTCCAACCACATCCGCTATGTCAGCGATGACCTGACCCTGCGCGTCACCACCGACGCGCCCCTCGACCACATCCTGACCGAGCGCACGTTCAACCTCGACCGCCCGCTGCATTTCCTGCTGTCACAGGATGAGAGCGTCGCCGAAAATCCGCGCGATCTGTTCGACAGCTTCCTCAGCGAGACCACCCAATACTGGCGCGACTGGACCCGTCGCCTCGCTCTGCCGCTGGAATGGCAGGAAGCGGTCATCCGCGCGGCGATCTCACTCAAACTATGCAGCTACGAGCCGACCGGGGCCATCGTGGCGGCGGTGACGACCTCGATCCCCGAGGCCCCCGATAGTGGCCGCAACTGGGATTACCGCTATTGCTGGGTCCGCGATGCGTTCTTCACAGTGCGGGCGCTGAACTCACTGGCGGCGGTCTCGACCATGGAGAACTATTTCCAATGGCTGATGAATGTCGTCGCGGACTCAAAGGGTGGCCATATCCAGCCCGTCCTCGGCATAGGCTTGGAACAACAACTGACCGAGTGGGAAGCGACCGCCCTGCAGGGCTATCGCGGTATGGGGCCGGTGCGCGTCGGCAATCAGGCCCACGAGCATTATCAGCACGACACCTATGGCAACATCATTCTCGGTGCGGCCCCGGCGTTTTTCGATCAGCGCCTGTTCATGCAGGCCGATGAGACCGCGTTTCGGATGCTCGAACCCCTCGGCGAGCAGGCTTGGAATCTCCATGACCAGCCGGACGCGGGCATCTGGGAGCTACGCACCCGCTCACGCATCCATACCTCGTCATCGCTAATGTGCTGGGCCGCGTGTGACCGGCTGGCCAAGATCGCCGATCACCTTGGTATGGCCGACAGCCGCACGGTCTGGGGGTCGCGGGCCGAGAAGATCAAGGCCCGCATCCTCACCGAAGCATGGTCCGAAAAACGCGGCGCTTATGTCGAGAGCTTCGGCGGCGAGACCCTTGATGCCAGCGTCTTGCTGATGGCCGAGGTCGGCCTGATCGACGGCAAAGACCCGCGCTTTGTCGCCACCGTCGATGCCCTGTCGGCCACGCTGGGGCGCGGGCCGTTCATGCTGCGCTATGAGGAGGCGGATGATTTCGGCGAGCCGGAGGTCGGCTTCAACGTCTGCGCCTTCTGGCGGGTCGATGCGCTTGCGAAGGCAGGCCGCACCGAAGAAGCCCGCGAACATTTCGAGGGCCTGCTGGCCGCCCGCAACCACCTTGGCCTCATGTCCGAGGATACCGATTTCCGCACCGGCGAGGCCTGGGGAAACTTTCCGCAGACTTACTCATTGGTCGGTATCATCAACGGCGCAATGCGCCTGTCCAAGGGTTGGGAAAACACCTTATGAGCCGCCTCGTCATCGTCTCCAACCGCGTCGCCGATCCGTCCGCCGGTCCGCAATCGGGGGGCCTCGCGGTCGCCGTCGGCGCGGCCTTGCAGGATGGCAATGGCCTCTGGTTCGGCTGGAGCGGCGAGATCGTCGAGAACGATGCCACCGACCGTTCCGGTGTCAATCTGGAGCGCAGCGGCAATGTCACCGTCGCCACCGTGCCGCTGTCCAAGCGAGATTACGAGAACTACTACCTCGGCTACGCCAACCGCGTTCTCTGGCCGGTTTTCCACTACCGCCTCGACCTCGCCGAGTTCGATAATGCGGCGCTGAGCGGCTATAAGGCCGTGAATCAGCGGTTCGCCAAATCCATCGCCGCGCTGATCGACCCCGACGATGTGGTGTGGATTCACGACTATCACCTGATCCCGCTTGCCGCCGAACTGCGCAAGCTGGGCGTCGATAACCGCATTGGATTTTTCCTGCACATCCCGTTTCCGCCGCCCGAGATGGTGTCGGCGGTGCCCGAGCATGACTGGCTGTTCGACACGCTCTTCGCGTATGACGTCGTCGGGTTCCAGACCGAGCAGGACGCTGCCAATTTCCGCCGCTATGCCGCCGAGACCGATGACGGCGCGGGGCCGGTCACGCACCCCTTCCGCAACAGCGGGCGCATGACCGATATCCGCAGTTTTCCCATCGGCATCGACGTCGATTCCTTCATCGAGATGGCCGAGACGACCGACGCCACCAACCGTATCGCGCGGCTCGTGCGCGGCGATGTCACGAACCACGTTATCGGCGTCGAGCGGCTGGACTATTCCAAGGGCCTCCCCGACCGCTTCCGCGCCTTCCGCCGGTTTCTGGAGATGTATCCCGAGGAGCGCAAGAAGACGGTCCTCATGCAGATCGCCCCGCCCACCCGCGGCGAGCTGGCCGCCTATACCGAAATCCGCACGGAGTTGGAGCAGCTTTCCGGGTCGATCAACGGCGCCTTCGGCGATTTCGACTGGACCCCCGTGCGGTATATCCACCGCTCGGTGCCGCGCGAAACGTTGGCGGCGCTGTTTAGGGGATCAAAAGTCGGCCTCGTCACGCCCCTGCGCGATGGCATGAATCTGGTCGCCAAGGAATACGTCGCGGCGCAAGTGCCCGACGATCCCGGCGTCCTGATCCTCTCGCAATTCGCTGGGGCCGCCGCCGATCTGGAGGAAGCCCTGATCGTCAATCCCTACGACGCCGATGAGGTGGCACAGGCATTGTCAAAGGCGGTGACGATGGACCTCGGCGAACGCCGCGACCGGCATCAAAAATTGCTGACCCGCGTGCGCAAGAACGACATCGTCAAATGGCGCACCGACTTTCTGAACTGCCTGCGCGGGGAGGCCGCCTAGCCGCATCGCGCATCGGTACAGGGCCGCACACCATCGAACATCGGGTCGGCAGCGCGCCTTGCTTCCGGCGCGTGATCCGACTATTCGCGTGTGCTCCTGAAACGGCACACCCGCCTTGCGCATCTGCCCTTGATCGTCGGAGACCATCATGACCCATGCCCTCGTTCTGGTTGGCGATCCGCTTCCCCAAGGCGTGGAGGAGAGCGCCACGGCGATCCTCGGCGCTTTCGACGCAGCGCCAACGAATGGACATGTGCTCTCCGCCGGTCGCGCCTCCGAGCTGACCGTAGAGGGCGTCGGTGCGCGCGGGGCGACGATTTCGGCTGCCCTGCGAGAGGCATTGCCGGGGATCGATCTGGCGCTGTTGCCGAGTGAAAATCGCCGCAAACGCCTGCTTTGTGCGGATATGGATGCGACGATCGTCGTCGGCGAGACCATCGACGAACTCGCCGACGCCGTGGGGATCAAGGACGAGGTCGCCGCCATCACCGAACGCGCCATGCGCGGCGAACTCGATTTCGAACAAGCCCTCGACGCCCGCGTTGCGATGCTCAAGGGGCTGGAGGCCGAGGCCATCGACCGGATTGCCGCCTCGCTGCCCTATATGCCGGGGGCGGATGCCCTGGTCGCCACCATGCGCAAACACGGTGCCGAATGCGTGCTGGTATCCGGTGGCTTTGACCGGATTACCGGCATCGTCCGCGACCAACTCGGCTTTCACATCGACCGCTCGAACCACCTTCAGGTCGGCGATGACAACCGCTTGACCGGGACTGTCAGAAAACCCGTCGTCGGTGCCGAAACGAAACGCGACTTGCTGATCGAGCGGGCCAAGGCTGGCGGGCTGCCGCTCTCGGAATGTCTCGCAATCGGAGACGGGGCGAACGATTGTCTCATGGTGGAGCAGGCCGGAATGGGCATCGCCTATCGCGGAAAACCCAAGCTGAAAGGCGTAGCGGGTTATTTTATCGATTTTACCGACCTGCGTACGGCTTTGTACTACCAAGGCTACTCTGACGCGTTAATCGTTCAGTAATGATGACGTCGCCAACAGTAACGTTTCGTTAATACTACCGCCCCCGAATCGGCTCGAAAATTGAACGTCTCCCGCCCGTAGCTAGAAGGCCACTTCGCAGGGAGAGATGATGATGGGTAAGTTTTGGCAGATGAAGGGCGTGGTTTCACGCTTCCAAAGTGATCGCTCCGGCGGTGTCGCGATTATGGCCGGCTTTATGTTCGTTACTCTGGTCGTCGCGATTGGCGGTGCCCTCGATTACAGCTCGACGATTGCGAACACCAAAAAAGCGCAGCGCATGATGGACTCGACGGTCCTCGCCCTGACGCGCCAAGACCTGAACACCATCGACGTGCAAGAGGCGGGCGAGGCGCTGTTCGAAAGCCTGGTGTCCAAGGCGTCCCTCGATTCCGCGACCGACAACGTAGAATTCGTTCTCAGCGATAACGTCGTACGTGGCACGGCGGTGATCGGCAGCACGACGAACTTCCTGTCGCTCATCGGGATGGACCGTATCCGCGCGCGGGTCGAGGCCGCCGCCGTGCCGCCCGCTGGCGTGCCCCTCGAAATCGCGCTCGTTCTGGATACCAGCGGCTCGATGGCCACCGACCTGAACGGAAAACCGCGCATCGAGCGGTTGAAGGATGCGGTGAACCTGATGTTCGACTCGCTGGAGGATACGCTGCCCCGCAACGCGACGATGCTTGCGTCGGTCGTGCCCTATTCGACCTCGGTAAATGTGGGTAATTTTCCCCAGGCCCTCGCGGCCCAGTCGGTCGGTCTCGGTCCCCGGCCACCCGTGGGTGCCGATGTGTGGGCTGCCGAGCGGGTCAGTGCCGTGAACGGCCTCGATTACACGGTGTCCGCCGCATCGCCATCGGTAGATCCGGTCCCCTTCGTCACTGCCGCTGAGATCGGCGATGTCAGCCCGTCCTCCCGAATGAGCGCATTGACCCGAGACATCGACGCCGCGCGCGCGTCCATCGACGACATGACCGCCGAGGGCTGGACGGCGGGTCATATCGGCATGGCGTGGGGTGTCTATGCACTGGCCAACGAGTGGCAGGCCATCTGGCCCGAGGCCCCGGCACCCACGGGACAGGCCAAGAAAGTCATCGTGATGCTCAGTGACGGCGAGTTCAACACGACCCACAATATCGGCGATACCAGCCTTGCCATCGACCCGAACTCGCTGGACGGGGCACTGCCCTTCAAGAACAACAATGCGCTGGAGTCCGATGCGTATTTCAAGGATATCTGCGACCTTGCCGATGCACGCGGAATCACGGTCTACACGGTCGCGCTCGCCCTCGATCCGGTCAGTGAAACCAAGCTGGCGGCCTGTGCCGCGAATGGCGGACGGCTCTTCAAGGCGGACAGCGCGGCAGATCTTCGCGAAGCCTTCGACAACATCGCCAGGGAACTTGGCCTGCATCGTCTGGTGGGGTGACGTGGCAAAAGAGTGAGCGCGGGAGAGATTTCGGCCATATCAGCCTTCCCCCCGCGCACGGCATGGCATAAGACGCGGGCGTTTACCCAACCGCTGACTCGGGACGCCCAACCATGCCCAAACGCGAAGACATTTCCTCGATCCTGATTATCGGTGCGGGGCCTATCGTCATCGGGCAGGCCTGCGAGTTCGACTATTCGGGCGCCCAGGCGGTAAAGGCCCTGCGGGAAGAGGGGTATCGGGTCATCCTCGTGAACTCGAA
>CALGNO010000096.1 GCA_937958625.1 uncultured Neomegalonema sp. | reverse complement strand
GTTGAACTTGGCGGCGGCGGCGCGCAAGGCATCGGCATAGTCGGCATCCCCCGGCCCCTCGCCCTCGATCAGCAACCAGTCGGACCAGCGCCGCTTGAGCATGAACTGCGCCAGCGCATCGGCGCGCATGGCATGGCTCGGGATCGTGTGCAGCAGGTTGGCACGGCAGGCATCCCGGCGCAGGGCGTCACTCCGGGCTGAGCCGTTGAAGATCAACATCCCCTCGGCCCCGGGCCAGTCGGCGAGTGCGAGCAGGTCATCGGCAGGCATCTGCGTCACAACGATCTTAGGCCCGCCCGCCAGCGCCTTGATCGCCGCAGGGTCAAAAGCCTTCCCCTCGGGTACGATAATTTCGGTCAGGGCATAGGTCTGGCCGAGAAAACGCCCGGTCGTGTTGTTTTCTTCTACTGCCAGCCGTGCCCCGGCGAGGCCGGTATCTTCCGGCGCGCCTTCGAGATTGGACAGGGTTGGCGGGGCCGCGACCTGACGTTCGAGATAGATGATCTCGACATCGACGGCCTGCGCCGCGCCGCATCCCATGAAGGTCGCGACCGCAACCCGGCGCACCAGCCTCCCCAACCCCATGAATTCTGTCCTGTCCCGTCTGATCCTGCGCGGAGACTAGGCAATCTGTCCCGCCAGATGCAAGCCGGGGCGGCGGCGCACCTGTGTCAAATTCGCGACCCCGGTTGCATCATGGGCCACTCCTTTCCTAAGTTCGAGGCATGAAACCGGTACGGGGAAGGCGCGCCATGGGGGCGGTATCGACATTCGAGAAGCGCATCGGGCTTGGCAGGCAGGGGGCGAACCCGGCACCTGTGACCCTTGATGCCGACGATGAAGCCCTGCTCAAACGCCTGCGCCTTTTTGCCCGCCACGCCCGGCTTGCGTCACGGATCGACCTCGACCGTGCCTGCGCGCTGATTGCGCCCGAACCGGAACAGGCCGCCGAGGTCTATGGCTGTATGCTGTTGCGGGCGCTCGATGCCGAGGCAACCCGGCCCGTCGCGTTTCATCCCGGCTGTGCGGCCCCGGCCAGCTTTGACGAACTCTGGCTGTTGCGCATCGTGCGGCTATTCCAAAGTGGCGACGAGGCCGGGGCGCGGTTCTTGATCGCGGGGCGCGTGCCGTTCCATGCCCGACGAAAGCTGGCATTTCTGGCCGCGCGCTTTGCCCACAGCCTTCCTAAAACTCTAGTTTAGAATCTTTCTAGACTTTCGCGCCATCGTTCTTATCTAGTAATCCAGAGCCTACGCTCTTGTGCGAGCCAGCCGGACTTTCAGCCAGCCAGCGCAATTCATCGCATATCTACAGGAGGGAAGCGCCATGGGCAGTGTTGCCACGAAACTCGATCCAGCAGCCTTGGAGGCCGTCGTAAAGGGCTTGACCCAAGCCGTCGCCGAAACATCGGTCACGACGATGAAGGCACAGAATTATCATTGGAACGTCAAGGGCATGGCGTTTGGGCCGCTCCATGAAATGTTCCAGACGATCTATGAGGACCACTTCACCGGGCAGGATGAACTGGCCGAACGGGTCAAGGCGCTTGGTGCCCATGCGGTCGGTCGCTATGACGCCTTTCTCGCGCTGTCGAAGGTCACGGAGTGCGATGGCCATGTCGATGCGCAGGCCATGATCGCCAACCTGCGCGACGATCAGCGCACGATTGCGGGCACCCTCGACGCCCTCGCCCGCACCGCCGAAGAAGCCGGTGATCTGATTACGCAGGATCTGGCGATCGAACGCGGCACTGTCCACGAAAAATTCGCGTGGTTACTCGACGCGCATATTCAGGGCTGACAAGCTGAACGACCCACAGAAAAGGCCGCCCCGCGCGGCCTTTTTTATAGCGGGCTTCTCATAGCGGGCTATCGACGCCCTTGCGGGCGCATTTCGCGGCATAGGCGATCCGCCACGCCTTGAACTTGCCGCGCAGCAAGTTCTGCTGCTTGATCAGCATATCCAGAAATTCCCGCTGTTCGCGGGTCCTTTCCAGCTGTTTCCAGCCTTTCTTCTGCGCCTTGGTCATCGAACACGCGATGCAGTGGCCCTTCAGTTTGTATTTGCAGACATCGATGCAGGGTGACGGGCATTTTCCCATGGCGTGACCTTTTGGCTGGACCGGCGTGATCTGGCGAAAGCTGTGATGTGAAGAGGCGGTGGCAAGGCGTTCAGTGCAGGGTGCGCGGCGCGGATCGCAGCAACGCCTGCTCACCGTAAAGGCGTGCGGCCTCGACCACCCCTAATACTGCCTCAGGACGCGCAATGACCGATGCACAAGCAATCGCTTGGGCCGTCTCGCCCAGCGCGGCGTGGGAGACGAGGGCGGCAATCGTCCTTTCGTCCTCCGACACGCCGCCGCACTGACAAGGCCGATGGATGAGGTGCCGCACCGTGCCCTTGGCCAGCGCAATAAGCAGATGCTCGAACGACTTCAGCGTCCGCCGCCCGTGGCCTGCCCCAAAGCGCCGGGAGTACTCGCCCCAGACGGCAGATTTGCCCTCGGTCGAGGCCAGCCAGAAGCGCAGCGAATTGATCACCAGCCTGTCAGTGTCGCAAAGATCGGCGAGCGCGACGACCTGCTCATCCGGGACTGCGAGTGGTTGATAAAATCCCATACTATGCCTCATTTTGTCAGGAGCAGTTTTCCGGCGCGCGTGATCTGAAGCCGATAGCGTTCGCCATCATGGTCGATCAGAACCATCCGCCGTGCCTCGCCGAAGAGCAGGCGGCTTGAAATAACGTTGTTGTTTGGCTCGTCCCGTGGATGCGGCCACTCGGCAAAGCCGATCTCGACCGCGTGCGGGTCATTCCGCAGGGTATCGCGATTCCGGCTGCCATCACGGTCTTCCATCGCATCCTCTCGAACCAACTTGGCCTCAGCCCCTAAGCACAGGCAGTGAGACGGTGTTCAGGCAAAGCCTATACCAGAGTAAATGAGTCGGAAACATATTTCTTATCAAAATAGTCGGAAATAGAGGTGCGGGACACTCCGACCATCAATGCGACAATCCCCCGTTGGCGATGTTCGTCTTCCCATGCCATGAAGGAAAAAACAAAAGACGTCTGGGAGACACCAATGAAGCTGTTGCTGACCACCCTGCCCGCCGCTGCCCTGATCTTTGCCGGGGTCCAAGCCTTTGCCCATGGCGACGGGGCCCCTCAACCGGTGGACACCACTGCCCTGCCCGACCTCGAAGACGACTGGCCCGAGGAAAACCCGTATCGGACAGCGGGCGGCGATGTGTACGCAAAGGCAATCGAGATCGGCGCGTCGGGCTATAACCAGAACTGCGCGCGCTGCCACGGGTTGGAGGTCGTCTCGGGCGGGCTGGCCCCGGACCTGCGCTATCTCTCCGCCGACTGGGAAGGCGACGAGTGGTATGTCGAGCGGTTCCAGAACGGCTATACCCAGAACGGCGTCACCAAGATGCCTGCCTTTGGCGAGTTGCTTGGCCCGAAAGCCGCTTGGGCGATCCGGTCATTCGTCGAAACCCGGCCCGATGACGGCGCGCTGGATGAGTTTGCCGAACGGCTGAAAGAAATCCGCGACGCTCTCGGCGCCCGCAATGCGGCGCTGGAAGACGGCACGTCCTATGACGAGATGGCCGAAGAGATCGAGGCCCTGCGCGCCGAACTCGACGGCATCGCCGGAAAAGTCGCCTCGGGTTCGGGCGGCGAGATTGCAGACTCGGCGGCATCGCGTGCGGTCGCGGCCCTTGATGGGTCCGCCGACAGCCTGCGCCGGGCTGAGGAAACCCTGACCATCGGCCTGTCCGCGGCAGAGTAAGCGCGATGCGGATCGGCGTAATCTTTGCCTTTGCCAAGGCTGCCCTGCTGTGGAGCGGGGCGGCCTTTGCGGCCTGTGAGGGCTATGTCCCTCAGCCGCCCCCGCAAAACACGTCGCGGCAGGATGTCGGCGCGGATTACGACACCATCATCGAACGTGGCTGGATCGATATCGCCGTCTATGAGGATTTTCCGCCGTTCTCCTATATCGAGGATGGCAAGCTGACCGGCGTCGATGTCGAAATCGCGCGGCTGATCGCCGACGACCTTGGTGTCGAGGCGCGGGTGCGCGCGGTGGCGTCGGGCGAGACCGTCGATACCGACCTGCGCAACTGGGTCTGGAAAGGGCCGCTGGTCTCGGGCCGCGTCGCCGATGTGCTGATGCACGTTCCCTATGACAATGATCTGGGATGCCGGAACGAGCAGGTGGTTCTGACCGGCACGTATTATGTCGAAAAGATCGGCGTGGCGTGGGACCGCACGGTCTATGACGATGCGCCGACACCGGCCTATTTTCGCTATGATCCCGTCGGCGTCGAGAATGACAGCCTGTCGGATTTCTACCTGTCCTCGGCCTTTCGCGGGCAGGTGCGGGAGAACGTAAAACGCCTGCCCAGCTATGCCGATGCGATGCAGGCATTGGCGGCGCGAGAGTTCGGCGCGGTCGTCGGCCCCCTGACGCAACTTCAATTCGGCGTGAGAAATGAGCCAGAACTGGCGGTTTCTGACGTTCCGCTGCCCGGTCTGTCGCTGGGGGAGTGGACGCTGGGGGTCGCCGTGCGGCATACTTATCGGCAACTCGGTTACGCCGTCGATGACGCGATACAGGCCGGGATGCAGGATGGCCGGATACCGGCGATCTTTGAAAAATACGGACTGACCCACCGCGCACCTGAATGGTAGGGTTGGCCACCAAGGGAGGATGACATGCACCGATTTTTGACCGGGGCCGCGATGGCCGCTCTGCTTTCAACCACCGCCGCCCATGCGCTGGACGATCCGCAGACGCCGCTGGATGATCCGTTCAAGACCGGGATGCTGTCCTATTTGCAGGTCAATCTGCTGGGCGACCCGAAGGAAATCCGCTTTGATGACCGGGTTAAGGTCTCCGCGCCCGGGTCCGCCGAAGACAGCTTTCATGTGCCGGTGACCGTCGACGCGCGGGGGATCGACGATGTGGAGCGC
>CALGNO010000095.1 GCA_937958625.1 uncultured Neomegalonema sp. | reverse complement strand
CATCGAGACCAAGCGCCACGGCATCCGCGTCAATGCGCTGACCCCGTCCATCGTACAGGGCACGCCGCTCTATGATCGCCTGATGCGGAACGAATTCGCCGAAAAACTGTTCAGCAAGGCCGAAAAGATGGCGTCCCTCGGCGTTGTGACCCCCGAAGAGATCGCCGAAATGGTCGTGTTCCTCGCCAGCCCCGCCTCGGCAAAGACCACCGGACAGGCCATCTCGATCAACGGCGGCATCTCGGCGGCGTAGATAAGGTGTTGTGGAAATTTCGATTCTTCTTGCAATAACGAACTGTAATCAACGCTGACTTATCTCGCTCTTTCGGTTTGACTCAGCATTACTTCTCGCTGAAAGTGTTGAAATACAGCGGATGCAACTCGTACATATCGCTTGTTATCTACACTCGTAGGCCTGCGATATTTGAGGGTGTTATGGCGGTTAGAGGACTTGGCCCAACTGGGAATACCAATGCGGTCAGGAACGCGCTTCGGCGCTGCGCAAAAGATCCGTGCGAGTGTATCGGAGAGGCGATTGAGAGGCTGGTAAACGGTCATGATACCGGCCAAGGCTGGAACAAGGGCATCATGGAACGGATCGCTGCGATGTTGTCGCCGACCGCCGACCCTCCGGGTACGATTTTCAACGGTAAAGACACCTGGCAAACCCATAGGACACAGATTCAGGATCGCCAGCGCGGTCTCAATAACCTCAAAGAGGAATATGATTTCCGCGATTGCGGGTCTGGCGGTGGTGGCAGCGGCGTTTACGCACTTGACGAGGCAGCAGTCAGGGAAGCGTTGAATGCTCCTGTTCCGACCGAGCAAGACTATTGGGACAGATACCCGGAGTCGGATGCGCCGGGTGCGCTGCTGAGGGTTGGCGCGGGCGTCTTGGGAACGGTCCTTCTTGTCGGCGCTGCTGCGCTTGTTTTCGTTCCCTTCGATGGACCGGTTGGCGAGGCTGCTGCCGGTACGGCGGGTATCGCTCTGTGGGGGGTCGCAACGCAATGACAGCCACTGCCTATTTCTACGGGCAGGCGCTTGCGCTCTTTGCGTTTGAAGAGACGAAATCGCTTTACCCTGAGCTACGATTGTCTGTCCGCGACAAAGATGGCTTGCACTCGCTCTGTCTTGAATGTGCGCAGGCCGTTCCGGATGCGGTCTACCGTGCGAAGGATGATCTATGGTTCATTCATTTTGATACGCTGCACGAACAATTCTGGTCTTTCGCCACAGATAAATTGCTTGAGCAAGACGTTACGTCGCTCAAGAGATGGTTTGCGAGAGGTGATTTTCTTCCTCAGGGTGATGATCCGGCGATGGATATCTGGTTGGGTTCTCTCTCTCGTGCCTATCGTCACGGCTGGGATGTAACAGGCCTGCCAGAAGGCGAGATAGATCAGGTAAACGCTTTTATTAACAGCTATATCAAAGCGTGGCGGTCTGAAGACTTTTTCGATGCTATCGATGCGCTGCGCGAGGCTCCAGATACCGACGTATCTTTGATGCTGAAGGTCAAGTTCAACATCAATATGTTCGACGACGTCGATCCTTTGATTTCACTAACTGGCGGCAGAAAAGGGAACATTCTTGTTGAAGAGGTGAATGCATTGCCGGAGGATTTCCCGTTTGATTTGCTAGCTAGAGTATCTGAACCTTGGCTTGACAGTAACCCCGATTATTCTCGCCGTCTCTTGTCTCACGACCAACGTTCTATTGCTCAGGATATTCGTTGTGTCATCCGAATCTGAAATTGAATTGCTGCGTGAACGCGCGCACTATTCTGAAGTGGCTGTTCACTTGGCCCTGTATTCGGCAAAACCATTCTGGAATTTGCGGTTTGGGAAGTCACTGGATGATGCTGCGATCCTTGAAATGAGGCAGGCAGTGACGACCGATCCTGCTTGTCTAACGCGATCACGTGTCGAAAATTTTGCTAAAGAGCATCTCGGTGCAGCAGCTTTGAGTTGGTTTGAAAATAACTTTATCTCTACTGTCCGTCCGTTACGGGAGCGTCAAAACCATGTGCTGCAGGTTTTTATCCAGCCGGCAGTTGACCCAGGCTATCGGCCCAATCTCGGGGCTGATCGGCAACTCAGTGCTTATTACAGCGAGGTTTTGTCAACAACAACGCTGGAACGTTTGGGATCATTGAATGTCTTCTTGATTGAGCATTCGAAAGATACCGAAGCAGTTAGTGCGGACTCTCCTATTGTTGCGGCGACGGATGGATACCTTTCCCGTCTGCACCCCGCAAAACGTCTTGTCGAAAGCGACTACGCAGCTTTGCTCTCTGCTGTTTATGAGCGACGTGATCCGGTTGCATCAGATTTCTTCGCAGTGACTGAGAGCATATGAGCGAGGATAACAAAGCGTGTTTAAATTAAACCCCGAGCAGATCGAGAAGATCGCACTTCGATCCGAAGAGGATCAAGTCGCCTCAATGTGCCGGCATGTGTTTCAAAGGGTTTCCGCGCACATTGATTTCTACCCAGAGGCGTTGTGCAATCTGACAGTCAGGATTTTTTGGCTCAATCTTGCAGACAATGGTGTCACTGACACAGACCAGAAAGCGGAGATTACGCGACGTTATTTCGAGCTTGGTAAGCCCATGACGCACCCGGCTTTCGCCGAACGCTGGCGACAGATTATGCTTGGCCGCAGCTTCAGCTCTTATTTGAAAGGCAAAGAACTGCTTGCATTGTTGGATTCGGCTGAGAAGAGCTGAGCACATTGCTCTATTTGGGAATGCAGCGACCACCCGATTCCCTGCTTGATTTCTGCCCGCGAGTCGGTACAACGCGGCCCTTGCTTTGAAACCAATGATCGAGAGCCGCGCAGGGTCGCTATTCCCACAGCGCGGGGAGACCTGATGGCACATCGCTGGTACACTATCCACGCTTACTCCAACTTCGAAAAGAAGGTGAAGGAAGAGATTCTCGAACAGGCCGAGCGTAAGGGCATTCTCGACAAGTTCGAACAGATCGAGGTGCCGAGCGAAGAGGTGATGGAGATTCGCCGGGGTCGCAAGACCACCGCCGACCGGAAGCTGCTGCCCGGCTATATCCTCGCCAAGATGCAGATGGACGACGACGCTTATCACCTGGTCAAAAACACCCAGCGCGTCGTCGGCTTTCTCGGCCCCGAAGGCCGCCCCAGCCCCGTGCCCCAGGCCGAGGTCGACCGCCTGATGAACGTCGTCGCCGAGGGCGAGGAGCGTCCGCGTTCCACGATCATCTACGAGATCGGCGAGCAGGTGAAGGTCACCGACGGCCCGTTCGACGGCTTTTCCGGCATGGTCGAAGATGTGGATGCCGAGAACGAGCGCCTGAAAGTCGCCGTCTCCATCTTTGGCCGCGCGACCCCGGTCGAGCTCGAATATACGCAGGTGCAGAAAACCACCGGCTGATCCAGAAATTCCGGGGCGTTCCCCGGTTTCGCGTGGGAGGCGAGGGATAACACCCGGACCGGACCACTAAACCTCGCAACCCTCAGGAGGGGACTAACATGGCGAAAAAAGTCGTCGGGCAGCTCAAGCTGCAAGTACCGGCGGGCAAGGCGAATCCATCGCCCCCCATCGGCCCCGCGCTCGGTCAGCGCGGCATCAACATCATGGAATTCTGTAAGGCATTCAATGCCAAGACGCAGGAAACCGAGCCGGGCGCCCCATGCCCGACCATCATCACCTATTATCAGGACAAGTCCTTTACCTTCGAGATCAAGACGCCGCCCGCGTCTTACTTTCTGAAGAAAGCGACCAAGCTGAAATCCGGCTCCAAAGCCCCCGGCAAGGACGTTGCCGGCAAGGTGACCCAAGCCCAGCTGCGCGAGATTGCCGAGGCCAAAATGGTCGATCTCAACGCGAATACGGTCGAACAGGCCATGAAGATCATCGCCGGTTCCGCCCGGTCGATGGGCCTGGAAGTGGAGGGCTGATCCGATGGCAAAACATGGAAAACGCGCCGAAGCCGCGAAAAAAGCCTTCCGCGATGCGACCGGTAACGGTCAGCAGGCGCTGAAACTCGACGATGCCGTGAAGCTGGTGAAAGCCAACGCGACCGCGAAATTCGATGAAACCGTCGAAATCGCGATGAATCTCGGCGTTGATCCCCGCCACGCTGACCAGATGGTCCGCGGCGTCGTCAGCCTGCCCAATGGCACCGGCAAGACCGTGCGCGTCGGCGTCTTTGCCCGCGATGCCAAGGCCGATGAGGCCAAGGCCGCCGGAGCCGATGTGGTCGGTGCCGAAGACCTGATGGAAACCGTCCAGGGCGGCACCATCGACTTCGACGTCTGCATCGCTACGCCGGATATGATGCCGGTCGTTGGCCGCCTCGGTAAGGTTCTTGGCCCCCGTGGCATGATGCCGAACCCCAAGGTCGGCACCGTGACCATGGATGTTGCCAAGGCCGTCGAAGACGCCAAGGGTGGTCAGGTCCAGTTCCGCGCCGAAAAGGCGGGCGTCGTCCATGCCGGTATCGGCAAGGCCAGCTTCTCCGAGGAGCAGATTGCGCAAAACGCCCGCGCAATCATCGACGCCGTCCTCAAGAACAAGCCCACCGGCGCGAAGGGAACCTACGTTCAGAAGGTCTCCCTGTCCTCGACCATGGGCCCCGGCGTCGCCGTCGATGTGTCGGAAGAAATGGCCTGATTGTATTGGCTTTGGCTCTCTCATGATCTGAGAGCGCCAAAGCCACCCGCTATCGAAACGCCCGTGCCCTCCGGCGCGGGCGTTTTTTGTTGCTGGTATCGTCCAGAAAGGCAGCGTCTCGCCTCGCTAAAATCACCGCCCGCGCTAGGTCATGGTGTTCACTGGGTTGAAAACACGAGGATCAAGAATGATCGTCAAGATGAATTTGCTGACCACCGCGCTGCTGTCCGCCACCGTGCTTATCGCCGCGCCGGTATTCGCGGCAGAGCCCGCATCGGATGAAACCATCGAAGCGCAACGGTCGGCATTGGCGGAAAGCACCGATGGCGCGGGATTTGGTCCTCAATCCCCCCGGGACATCGACGTTCTGGACGGCGAGAACGACCGGGCATTCTCCGAGGCCCCGCACTTCACGGAAATGAACCTCTGCAATATCCATTTTCACGCGGGGGCCGAGCACCGGGGCGGCCAGTTCACGCGCTATCTCGGCAATGGCAACGGTAAGGGTTATGGCACCGGTTTCGGTTATGCGGGCACCCTGAGCGAGGCGGAACTGGCACCGCTGGAGGGCGGCCCTATCGGGGACGGCGGCAAAGGCGGAATGGTTCCGGGTGACACGATCGAAGTTCACTATGTCCACACCACGGCCCAGGTCGAGCCGGGTCCGACCCTCGGTTCCTGCCTCAGCGACGCCATCGGCAATCCGCAGCTGCGGGTCGAGACGCAAGTTTATGTTCTGGTCAATGATGCCGAGGCCCATGATTTCGTCGAGTTGACCCAGCATGAGGTTGTCGACGGCGTGCATCAGGCCGTGAATATCCCGACGAATACCGGCGCGCCGGTGCAGTATGAAGGCTCCACCACGGGTCCGGGCTACAACATGAAAGGCTCGCCCTTCCAGGTTTCGTGGAGCGTGCGCCCGAAAGTGGCAAAGGTGAATATCGCCAGCGTCGCCACGTGGCTCGAAGACAATACCTTCGACGAAGCCTCGGCCCATGGCGTGCGAAATCTGGTCATCAACCCGGCCTTGCTGTCGCGCATCGACTGAGTGATCGAACCTGCCCGGTTCGAGCAAACGCGTTGTCCCCGAAAATGCGGGACAACGCAGCATTTTACGAGAGCTATAAAATCATCGGTCATTCCCAAGATTGATCCGGGGCATCCCTTGCGGCCCGCCTCTGCCGCGCCAGCCCAGCACCGGAAACGATTGCGATTGCTTGCCGGTTCGTTACGCTGCAATGCAACATGGATTTTGCAGTGCGAGGGAATGTGCGATGGCGATCACCGCGAGTATCTATCACCTGACGCACTACAGCTATGACCGGCCTGTGACCTTGGGGCCGCAAGTCATCCGTCTGCGCCCCGCGCCGCATTCGCGAACGCCGGTGCTGTCCCATTCGCTGAAGGTCTCGCCGGGCGGGCATTTCATCAACCACCAGCAAGACCCTTACGGCAACTGGCTGGCGCGGGTGGTCTTTCCAGAGCCGGTGCGCGAGTTCAAGATCGAGGTCGATCTTGTCGCCGATATGTCGGTCTACAATCCCTTCGATTTCTTCGTTGAAGAATCCGCCGAGGAATGGCCGTTCGATTATCCGGCGGACCTGCAAGACGACCTCAGCATCTATCGCCGTACTGACGCGCCGGGGCCGGGGCTGAGCGCGTTTCTGGAGACGATCCCGCGCGACCCCCTGCGCACCATCGACTTCATCGTGATGCTCAACCGCCGGGTGGCGGAAAAGGTCGGGTATATCATCCGCATGGAGCCGGGGGTGCAGACGCCCGAAGAGACCCTGAGCATCGGCAAGGGGTCGTGCCGGGATTCAAGCTGGCTGCTGATCCACGCCTTCCGGCATCTCGGCTTTGCGGCGCGGTTTGTGTCGGGATACCTGATCCAGCTCAAGCCCGATCTGGAGGCCCTCGATGGTCCGTCCGGCACCGACAAGGATTTCACCGACCTGCACGCCTGGGTCGAGGTGTATCTGCCCGGTGCAGGCTGGGTGGGGCTGGACCCGACATCGGGACTGCTCGCGGGCGAAAGCCATATCCCGCTCTCCGCGACGCCGCATTATAGCAATGCTGCACCGATTACCGGGGTCGCGAGCGCCGCAGAGGTCAGTTTCAACTTCGACATGCAGGTTTCGCGGGTTTCCGAACACCCGCGCATCACCAAACCCTTCAGCGAGGAATCGTGGCAGGCGCTGGATCAACTGGGCCAGCAAGTCGATGCGGCGCTGACCGAGGGCGATGTGCGCCTGACCATGGGCGGCGAGCCGACTTTCGTGTCTATCGACGATTTCGAGAGTGACGAGTGGAACTCCGCCGCCGTCGGGCCGCAAAAACGCGCACTGGCTGAAACCCTGATCCGTCGCCTGCAACAGCGGTTCGCCCCCGGCGGCTTTCTGCATTTCGGTCAGGGCAAGTGGTATCCGGGCGAGACCCTGCCGCGCTGGACGCTTTCGCTGTACTGGCGGCGTGACGGTAAGCCGATCTGGACCGATCCGTCGCTGATCGCCAGTGAGACCGACGCAAAGGTCGGCCGGCCCGAGGCCGAGGCCCTGCTGCAAGGCATCGCCGCTGAACTCGACGTCGCGCCCGATATGGTGGTTCCTGCCTACGAAGACCCGGCGAAATGGGTGATGGAGGAGGCGAACCTGCCAGCCAATGTGACGCCGGAGAACTCCAAGCTCAAAGACCCCGAGGAGCGCGCGCGCATCGCCGCCGTCTTCAGTCGCGGTCTGACCGAACCGGCGGGCTATGTCTTGCCGATCCAGAAATGGCAGGCGCGCAGCACGGCAGGGCGCTGGCAGTCCGAACGGTGGAAGCTGCGCCGTGACCATGTCTATCTGGTTCCCGGCGACAGCCCGGTCGGATACCGCCTGCCCCTCGGCACGCTGCCGCATCTGAGCGAAGCGGCGTACCCCTATATTTATCCTGCTGACCCCAGCGAAGACCGGGGCGACCTGCCGGAGTTTGAGGCCAAGGACGCTCCGGATGCCGACCCGAAGGCAGACAAGGCGGTACGTGAACAGGCGCGCTCGTCCTTTACCGCCGCGACCGCGACGCAAGATCGGGTCGAGCAGTCTCTGGGCGATCTAGACGGGTCCGTGCGCACGGCGCTCTCAATCGAGCCGCGCGATGGTCGGCTTTGTGTCTTCATGCCGCCGGTCGAGAAGATCGAGGATTATCTCGAACTGATCGCCGCCGCCGAGAGTGCCGCGCGAAAGCTGGGCTTGCCGGTGCATATCGAAGGCTATAGCCCGCCCCATGACTCGCGCATCAACGTCATCCGCGTCGCGCCTGATCCCGGCGTGCTGGAGGTGAATGTGCATCCGGCGGAAAGCTGGGGCGATTGTGTCTCGATCACCGAAGCGGTCTACGAGGAGGCGCGGCAGTGCCGCCTCGGCACCGACAAGTTCATGATCGACGGGCGGCATACTGGCACCGGGGGCGGCAATCACGTCGTTGTCGGCGGAGCCTCGCCCAATGACAGCCCGTTCCTGCGCCGCCCGGACCTGCTGGCCAGCCTGATCCGGCACTGGCAACGGCATCCGAGCCTGTCTTACCTGTTCTCAGGCATGTTCATCGGCCCAACGAGTCAGGCCCCGCGCGTGGACGAGGCCCGCCATGACGGCCTCTACGAGCTTGAAATCGCGATGGCGCAAGTGCCCGCACCCGGTGAGGGCGAGGCTCCGGCCCCGTGGCTGGTCGACCGTCTGTTCCGCAATCTGCTGATCGACGTGACCGGCAACACCCACCGCTCCGAGATCTGCATCGACAAGCTGTTCTCGCCCGATGGCCCCACCGGGCGTCTTGGGCTGGTGGAGTTTCGCGGGTTCGAGATGCCGCCCGATGCCCGCATGAGCCTTGCCCAGCAAGTGCTGATCCGGGCTTTGATCGCGCGGTTCTGGCGCGAGCCTGCGCGGGGCAATCTCACCCGATGGGGCACCGCGCTGCATGACCGGTTCATGCTGCCGCATTTCGTCTGGGAAGACTTCATGGAGGTGCTGCGCGACCTGTCCGATCACGGGTTCGACATGCGCGCCGAATGGTACGCGGCGCAGGCCGAGTTCCGCGTTCCGTTCTGCGGAGAGGTCGAATATGGCGGCACCCATCTTGAAATCCGTCAGGCGCTCGAGCCATGGCACGTCCTCGGCGAGACCGGCGCTATCGGCGGCACCGTGCGCTATACCGACAGCTCATCCGAGCGCGTGCAGGTCAAGATGAGCACGGCTGATCCCGAACGATACATCGTCACCTGCAACGGTCGCCGCGTGCCCTTGCAAGCCACCGGCATGAACGGTGTTTCGGTGGCGGGCGTGCGCTATAAGGCATGGAAGCCCGCGCTCTCCCTGCATCCCGCCTTGCCGGTCGATGCGCCGCTGACCTTCGATATTTACGATACCTGGAACCGCCACGCGCTCGGCGGCTGCGTCTATCATGTGGCCCATCCCGGTGGCCGGTCCCACGAGACCTTTCCGGTCAATGGCAACGAGGCCGAGGCGAGAAGGCTTGCCCGCTTCGAGGCGCACGGTCATACAGGGGCGCAGTACGACCCGCCGCCCGAACATCCGCATCGCGAAGCACCGACGACCCTCGATCTCAGGAGGCCTCCGGGACTGTAAATGTCATGACGCTAGACAATCCCGAAACTGCGGACGGCCTCGCCGCCTTGCTGGCCGCCTATCGTCCTGCCCCCGGCACCCGGGACGAGATGCTGGACGAGACCGGCGCAATCCGTCCCCTGTGGCAAAGCCTGATGGGGCGGCTGGCCGAGGCGGGTGATGATGAAATCTCGACCAGCTTCCTGCGCGGGGATCAATACCTGCGCGATGCGGGCGTCTATTTCCGCGACCTCGACACGGATGCAGCGGGCGAGCGTGATTGGGCGCTGAGCCATGTGCCCGTGCTGATCGAAGAGGCCGAGTGGAACGACCTTGCCGCCGGTCTGATCGAGCGGGCGGACTTGCTCGAACACGTCGTCGCGGACCTTTACGGCGATGCCACGCTGATTGCCGACGGTCACTTGCCCGCCGCCCTGATCGCAAACAATCCGGGATGGCTGCGCCCCCTCGTCGGGGTCAAGCCCCGGTCCGGGCACTATCTCAATTTCATCGCCTTCGAGATCGGGCGCGGGCCAAACGGCGAATGGTGGGTGTTGAGCGACCGGACCGAGGCCCCCGCCGGGGCGGGTTTCGCCCTCGAAAAGCGGGTGGCCACCAACCGCATTTATTCCGAGCATTTCCCCAAGGAAAACGTCCTGCGTCTGGCCGGATTCTTCCGCGCCTTCCGCGAAAGCCTCAGCGAGATGCGGACGGATCGCGACAGCCGCTTGGCGGTGCTGACCCCCGGTCCCAGCGCGCCGACCTATTTCGAGGACGCCTATATCGCCCGCTATCTCGGCATGTTGCTGCTGCGCGGCGAAGACCTGACGACCGAGAATGGCCGCCTGATGGTGCGCACCGTCGCGGGACTGCGGCCCATCGACGTGCTGTGGCGGCGTGTTTCGTCCGGCTCGACCGACCCGCTGGAGCTGAACGAGGCGTCGATATTCGGCACGCCCGGTCTGTTGGGGCCGGTTCGCGAGGGCAATGCCAGCCTGATCAATGCCTTGGGGTCCGGGGTGGCCGAGGCCCGCGCGATGCTGGCCTTTCTGCCGCGCATCAGCGAGGCGCTGACCGGCAAGCCGCTCGCCATCCCGAATATCGCGACCTGGTGGTGCGGCCAGCCTGACCAGCACGAGACGGTCATGGCCCATGGCGAGAGCATGGTCATCGGCCCCGCCCAGTCGACGCATCTGCCCTTCGACAGCAAGGATATGGCAATAAACGGTGCCGACTTTGCCCCCGGCACCCATGCCACCCTGCGCGACTGGATCGCGGCGGAGGGGCCGAGGCTTGTGGGGCAGGAGGCTGTCAGGCTGTCCACGACGCCTGCTTTCGTCGATGGCGCATTGGTGCCGCGCCCGATGAACATGCGCGTCTTTCTGGCCCGCACCGGCGAGGGGTGGCAGGTCATGCCCGGCGGCTTTGCCCGCGTCAGCCAGTCAGAGACGCCGACCGCCATGTCGATGCGCACGGGCGGGCGTGTGGCGGATGTCTGGGTCATCAGCGACACGCCGGTGCAGGAGGATACGATGCTGGCCTCTGCGGCGGTTCGCGAGCGCCGCCCCCGGGCCGGAACCCTGCCGAGTCTGGCCTCGGAGAATCTCTATTGGCTTGGGCGCTATGTGGAGCGGGCCGAGGGCCTGATCCGATTGTTACGCGCATATCATACGCGGCTGGCCGAGGGGCTGGGCCGCCACTCGCCCCTGCTCGATCTGATGGCCTCTCATTTCGAGGATTTCGGCGTCGACGAGACGGAACCGATGCCCACCGCCCTGTTGAATGCCCTCGATTCAGCGATGGCCAGTGCAAGTCAGGTGCGCGACCGGTTCTCGCTTGATGGCTGGGTGTCGCTCGAAGAGCTGACCGCTTCCGCCCGCCGCTTCGGCGATGACCTTCGCCCCGGCGATGACAGCGCGCGGGCGATGGGATCGCTGCTGCGCCAGCTCGCGGCGTTCTCGGGTCTGGTCCGCGAGAACATGTATCGCTTTACCGGCTGGCGCTTTCTCAGCATGGGCCGCGCGATTGAGCGCGCCGCCGATATGTCGACGGCCCTGGCCCTCTATGCCGACCCGTCCGCCCCCTTCGGTGCCCTCGAACTTGCGGTCGAGCTGGGCGACAGCTCGATGTCCCACCGCCGCCGGTTTTCGGTCGCGACCAATCGCGAGACGGTGGTCGATCTGCTCGGCCTCGATGCGATGAACCCGCGCTCGGTTTTCTATCAGCTTGACGAAGTCCTCGATCACGTCCGCTTTTTGCCCGGCAGCGGCGAGCCGGGGCACATGACGCCCCTCAACCGCGAGATCGTCACCCTGCACACGCGGCTGAAGACCCAGACGCCCAAGACGGTCGACACCGCCCTGTTCAATGACTTGCGAGGGGCGATGAATCATCTGTCCACGCTATTGTCATCGGCGCATCTGAAGTAGAGCGCTATGCGATACAATATCGGTCTGAAAATCAGCTATGACTACGCCAGCCCCGTCAGCAGCGCGCGCCATCACTTGCGCCTGATGCCGCAACATCTGCCCGATGAACAACGGCTGGTCTCGGCCCTCCTGACCATCGACCCGCCCCCCGAAGAGCGCATCGACCGGATTGATTTCTTTGGCAATCCGATGGTCGAGGTGATCCATACCACCCCCCATGACGCGCTGGTTTTCTCGGTCACGGCGCGGGTGGACCGCATTGGTCAGGGTCAGGCCGCGCCCGCCGAAATCTCCATGCAAGACCTGCGCGCGCAGCTCGGTGATTTGCGCTCGCTCGGCGCGCGTTCGCCGCATCATTTCAGCGCCGCGTCGACCCGCATCGCGCGGTTGCCGATGTGGCGCGAATACGCGCGCGAAGTCGTCACCGGGGGCCTGTCTGTGCGCGCCTGCGTCGAGGCGCTCGGCCTCGCCCTGCACCGGGATATGCGCTTTGACCCCGAAGCCACCACCGTCGCCACCCCGCCCGAGGATGCCTTCGCCCGCCGCGAGGGCGTCTGTCAGGACTATTCCCAGATCATGATCGGCTGCCTGCGCGCGCTGGGCATCCCGGCGGGCTATGTCAGCGGCTATCTGCGCACCGAACCCCCCGAGGGCCAGCCCCGGCTGGAGGGCGCCGATGCCATGCACGCCTGGGTCTGCGCGTGGTGCGGGGTCGAGGCGGGATGGATCGAATACGACCCCACCAACGCCACCTTCGTCGGCACAGACCATGTGGTCATCGCGCGGGGCCGCGACTATGCGGATGCCTCGCCGGTCATCGGCAGCGTCCGCGTATCGGGTGAGACGCGCACGGCCCAGGCGGTGGACGTCATCCCCCTCGACTGAGCCGCCGCCGGCGTCACCCCTTCGCGGGGTCTTGGGCCTCGGCCTGTTGCGCCGCTGCGGTGGCGGCGGTGGCGATGCTGTCGCGCTGCTCTTCGGTCAGGTCGTCGCGGCCCTCCAGCCCCGGTATCGCCACACGCACCTCGCGGCGGGCAAAGGCGATGCCATTGGCCTCGAACGCGGCCTTGACGCGGTTATAGATCTCCTTGCGCAGCACGAATTGCTTGCCGGGGCGGGCCATGAACTTGCCCCGGATAATCATGCCGATATCGTCGAAATCGAACACCCCCTGGGATTTGAAGGGTTGCAGAAAGTCATCGGCGTATTCGGGAATCGCCATCATCTCGGCCCCGATGCCCTTGAAGATCTTTTTCACCTTGTTGGGGTCGGTGTCGAAGGGCACGGTGAATTTCAGCTTCATGATCACCCAGTCGCGGGAATAGTTGGTGATCTTGGGAATCTCGCCATAGGGAATGGTGTGAACCGCGCCCTTGTGATGGCGCAGGCGCAACGAGCGGACGGAGATTTTTTCCACCGTTCCCAGCGTGCCCTCGATATCCACATACTCGCCGCCGCGAAACGCATCGTCGATCAGGAAAAAGACCCCCGACACCACATCGGCCACCAGCTTTTGCGCGCCGAAACCGATGGCCAGCCCGACGATCCCCGCACCGGCGAGCAGCGGCGTGATGTCGATGCCGAAATTGCCGATCACGACCAGCGAGACAATGACAATCAGCGCAACCTTCAGCGTTCCGAGCAACAGCGGCAGCACCGTCGCAAGGCGCGAGATCCCGGTGCCGCCCTCGTCGCCGCCATCGCCATCGGCGCTGATGCTCGTCTGCTCGGCGGCCAGTTTGCGATTGATGGCGAGCGAGATCACCTGCCAGAGCAGATAACCGATCAGGGTGATGATTATGCCCTCGATCATCACCCCGGCGGCCCGCGCGCCGATGCTGGCGGCGGCCAGGTTGCCGAGGTCGATGTCCCAGATTTCGGCAATGCAAATGATGACGGCAACGCCGACGATCACCCGGCCAATGCGGATGTAACAGCGCTTGGTCCGCTGATAGGCTTCCTCGGCCAACGCGCCCTCGCCCTGCATCGGCTTCACGAGATGGCGCACCATCCCCCGGATCGCCGTGTCGAAGGTCGGCGCAAAAAGCAGCAGCAACAGCGACCAGACCTGTCGACCGTCCAATAGCTGGAACTGCCGCAGGGCGACGATGGTCTCGACCAACAGCCAGCTCAGAAAGATCACCAGCATACACAGATAGGGATAGGCCCGGGCGACCGTGCGCTCGGCGGGGGTGACATCACCATCCTTGCCGATCAGCATCATCGACAGGCCGTCCCGCGCGCGCCAGCTTGTATAGAATAGGATCAGATAGGCCGCGCCGTTCATCCAGAACCCCAGGCGCAGGGTGCCCATATCGACCCCGTGGCTGGCGAGGAACGGGATCATGAACGACATGACGCCCCAGATCACGTAGACGACGGTTTGCTGCCGATAGAGGAACCGCGCGGTCCAGTCATCGGTATGGATCAGCCGCAAGTCCGGCTCGAACGGCGCGGTCAAAAACCGCGCGATCAGCAACAGGACGCGGGGAAACAGCACCACCGTATCGACAAAGGTAATGGCGATCAGCGCATCGGGAAAACTGCGCGGCCCCTGGGTCGAGGGCGGGTCGCCCGACAGCAACGACGTGATGGCAAGCCGCGCGACGATGTAGAAGGCGAACAACCCGATCGAGTCGAGAATCCCGCGCCGGATCAAGCGCACGATCGTCTCGCCGAGGGTTTGCGCATCCGCGGTGCCGCGCCGGGTGCGCCACCGCGTCGTGGCACGATTGACGATCCATTCCGCCAGCAGTCCAAGGGCGATGGCGAGCAGGGTCATCAGGATCAGCGAGATCACACCATCCCACCCGCGCGGTTCCATGAACCGGGTAAAGCCCCGCCCGATCCCGTCCAGCAGTCCCGGCGCGCGGTTGACCGCCTCGCCGATACTCTCAGCGGTCAGCGACAGCGTGTCGGTGATCTGGCCGATGGCGGATATGTCCGACCCGGCGGCGGTTTCCTCGGCGGCGGCGTCGAGGCGTTCAAGCAACAGCGAGCGCACCTCGCCATCCGAAAGCCGCGAGACCAACTCGCGCACAGCCTCGGGCGTCAGCGGGTCGGGCAGGGTCACGGGGTCAGCGGCGGCGCTCTCTCCGGTCAACATCTGCGCGGCGGCATCGGATGCGCCCAGCGCCACGCCTGCGCCTACGCCGAAAGCGGGCAGAGGGAGGCGGCCCACCTCGTCGTCGCCGTGCCAATCGCGTCCTCGTCCCATCGGGTCAGCCCATCCGATTGCTGCGTGGATCTATCCAGAGAGGTTCAAGGCAGGCGCGTCAATCGTCAACCGTCGATGCTATGCGGCACGTCATGGCAGCCGCAAGGAAGAGACGCCTGTCATCTCAGACGTCGAATCCTTCGGCGAGGGTGCCATCCTTCGCGTCTTTCAGGATGCGGCGGGCGATGATGGTGCGCATGATCTCGTTGGTGCCTTCGAGGATGCGATGCACGCGCAGGTCGCGCAGGATGCGCTCGATGCCGTAATCCTTGATATACCCGTATCCGCCATGCAGTTGCAGCGCCTCGTCGACGATGTGCCAGCACCGGTCGGTCACGTAGCGTTTTGCCTGTGCCGATTTTTCCCGCACGCGCGGGTCGCCGGCGTCGAGGGCATGGGCGGCGCGATAGGTCATCAGCTGACAGGCGGCAAATTCGGTCGCCATATCGGCCAGCTTCATCTGGGTTGCCTGAAAGTCAGCGATGGGCTTGCCGAATTGTTTGCGTTCGGTGGCGTAACTCGCGGCGGCGGTCATCGCGGCCTTGGCACCGCCCAGCGAACAGGCGGCGATATTGATCCGCCCGCCATCGAGGCCCTTCATGGCGAAGGTAAAGCCCTCGCCCTCGGCCCCCAGACGGTTGCGGGCCGGAATGATGCAGTCATCGAGCAGGACTTGGGCCGTGGGCTGGCTGTTCCAGCCCATCTTACGCTCCTGCGCCCCAAAGCTGAGACCCTTGGCATCCTTTGGCACCAGAAACGCGCTGACGCCCTTGGGGCCATCATCCGAGGTCCGTGCCATGACCAGATACACATCCGACGTGCCCCCGCCGGAGATAAACGCCTTGCCGCCATTGAGGCGATAATCGGCGTTGCCGTGGGTTTCGGCGCTGGTGCGCAGGCTGGCGGCGTCCGACCCCGACCCCGGCTCGGTCAGGCAATAGGAGGCGAAGCGGTCCATGCTGCACAGGCTGGGCAGGTACTCGGCGCGGGTCTCGTCCGACCCGAAACTGTCGATCATCCACGCGACCATGTTGTGAATCGACAGGAAGGCCGAGGTGCTGACGCAGCCCTCTGCCAGCGCCTCGAACGCCAGCGCGGCTTCCATCCGGCCAAGGCCGCTGCCGCCGTGTTCTTCGCCCGTATACATCGCCGCAAGACCCAGCGCGGCGGCCTCGCGGTAGACATCCTTGGGGAAATGCGCCGTCTCGTCCCATTCGGCGGCGTGGGGCGCGAGATTATCCGCGGCAAAGCCCCGCGCCATGTCGCGGATCGCGACCTGATCGTCGTTCAGGCTGAACTCCATCGGCCTAGTCCCGTGCCGTGCCGACGGGAGGACGCGGCGGCGTCGCGGGATTACCGTCATCGGAGACGAGCTGCACGCTCGCGGTGCCAAAGCGGACATCCGGCGAGTGCGCCTCGGTCACCGGGGCGCCTGCCGCCTCGCTGGCCGGATCGTGGCGCGCGCGCTTGAAGATCAGCACGACATAGGCGGCAGGCCCGCCCTGTTTGAACAGCCCGCGCTGACCCGGCGTCGTCAGGGTTTCGGCGCGGACATATTCCCAGCGGTCGCGCGCCTCCTCGTTCAAGACCTTACCGAGTTGTTCAGCGACCAGATCGGCCTCGCTTTGCCGGCGGCGGCGGCGCTTCGCCACGGAGCGGGGGAGGGCGACGGTCTTGTATTCGTAGTCGGGCATCGGAGACTCCGGCGAGACGAAGGATTGATTTGCTTCGTTTATAGGAGTTTGGTTGCCCCGCGCCAGTGCCAGCGTGCGGCGCGCGTGTTTTGGGACGGAAGGCAGGATCGACGATGACTCACTCAAGGCGACGGGCGCTGTCCATTCTCGGCGCGTTGATGGCCCCGGCCCTCGGCGCGTGCAGCTTTTACAGCGACCCGCCCCCGGTGGTGATTGGCGGCACTGCGGTTGCCAAGGATCGCAGCGCGATGGCCGCCCTGCGCGCCTCTGCCGATCATGGGCGCTTTGTCGCCGCCCTCGATGCGACGGGGGTGGCTGAAACGGTGGATGGCATTGGCCCGATTACGGTTTTCGCCCCCACCGACGCGGCCTTCGAGGGCCTGCGCCCGAAGCGCGATGCGGTACGGGCCGTCGATGATGCCGAGTTTCTGGAGCAAATCCTGCTCGGCCATCTGGTGCGCGCCCGGCTCACGAGCGAGGATTTCGTCGAGGACTTTCCGCAACTGAACGGCAAGACAAAGGTCTTCGCCCTCAATGGACAAGTGATCCAGTTCGAGGGCGACCCAAAGCTGCCGCGCCTGACCGACCTGCGACGGCGGATCTCAACCGTCACCGTGGCCGACGCCATCGCCGCGAACGGCGTCATTCATGTGGTGGATAATCTGCTGCTGCCCCAGGTCGCAAAGGCCGAGCGCGGAACGGGGACCGTGGCACCCTAGAGACGTATCGGTTTATTCGGAAGCGAACGCCGCTGCCTCTCACCTGTGGTCCGAACGCGCCTTTCGGTGCGCACTTGGAACGCCCTAGAAACTCGAAATTTCAAAGAAAAAGCCCTTCGGCAAAACCGAAGGGCGCGAGTTTGAAGCAGGTTGACACCGTATTAACTTCTCTAGGCTGAGTTGGTTCCACCTTAGACCCGGCTTAGGTGAATATTTTCTTCATGGCAGGACTTTGCCTGACCTCGGGCAGGGCCGCCCCCTCCATCGGAAAGGTCGGAGGGAAGGTGGCGGGGCCGCCGAAATCGTACTCATATCCCGGCGCTTTCGGAATGTCCCCTTCGCGCGGATAGTACCCCTGTTGCGGGATCGAGAACTGCCGCCTCGGCGTGGGCTGGGGCGACGGAACCGTCTGTTTCTGCCAGTCCGAATCATACGCGGGCGGTGCCTGAGGCGCGACCTGTGCCGGTGCCGAAGGCCGGATCGTGCGCGTTATCGCCGGATTGCGCTGTTCTTGCGGCCATGCGGCAACGGGCATCACCTTGGCCGCTGCGCGCTCTTCGGCGAAAGTGCCGCAGGCGCTGCTCAGGCTCCCCACGGCGACGAGTGCGGCGATGGATACAGTGCGAATCATCGAAACCTCCGAATTTTTCGTACGAAGGAAACCATGACAGGGCTTGCTATTTGGCTAAGGCCGAACGGGAAAGCCGCCCGACACCCTTGCGCCAGCGGCAATCAGGCCCGGCGCAGGGCGCGGCGCATCCGTTCGGGGACGCTGGCAATCTCCACCCCGGTAAAGACGTGCAGCGTGTTCATATCCCGGTCGATCACCGCATGATCGCTGACCCAGCCGCCCATCGACAGATACCCGCGCAGCAGGGGCGGCATCAGGCGCATTGCCTGCATCGGATCGAACCGGCGCAGGCCCCGGGCAAAGTCGAAGATGTCAGCGCCTTTTGGCCTCGGCAGCCAGCGGGTCGGCGCGAGGTGACGCTCGCGCAGCAGGGCAAAGGTATCGCGATAGGTCTCGGCATCGACGCCGTGAAAGCTAGAACACCCGATCAGCAATTTGATGTCCCGGGCATCGACATAGCGCGTCAACGCCCCCCACGCGATGCGCAGCACTTGACCGTTGCGGTGATCCGGGTGGACGCAAAAGCGGCCCAGCTCGACCAGCCGCCCCGGAAACGCGCGCAGGGCCTCCAGATCGTAGAACTGTGCCGAATACGTGCCGCCGATCTCCGCGCCGCTTTCGATGGGCAGCAGGCGAAAACAGCAAACGAGGTCGCCCGTATCAGTGTCCTCGATCAGCATATGGTCGCAGATCGCGTCAAACCGGTCGGCATCGAGGGTATCTTCGCGCGGGGCGGCTCCGCTATGGGCGATGAAGGTTTCGTGGCGCAGGGCTTGTGCCCGCCGCACGTCGTCGCCATCGGTGGCGAGCCTGACGCGATAGCGGCCCTTGAACGCAAAGCGCATGGCGATTCCTCCTACCAACATGGTGGCCCGACCCCTACATGGGGCATATGATCGTAAGATGACAGATGAGGATGACGCCCCCATGCCGGAGAAGATCGAAAAATCCGAGGCCGAATGGCAACAGCAACTGTCGCCCGAAGCCTATCGCGTGCTGCGCAAGAAGGGCACCGAGCGGGCCTTTACCCATGATGATTTCCCCAAGGCGGACGGCACTTTTCATTGTGCCGGGTGCGGGGCTGCTCTGTTCGATGCCAGTACGAAGTTCGATTCGGGCACCGGATGGCCGAGCTTCTACCAACCCGTTGAACCCGACGCGGTGGAAGAGCACGCCGATAATGGCTTCTTCATGAAGCGGACCGAGATCGTCTGCGCCACCTGCGACGGTCATCTCGGGCATGTGTTCAACGATGGCCCCGCGCCGACGGGCTTGCGCTATTGCATGAACGGCGTCGCGCTGGATTTCGAGCCGGAGGGGTGAGCGCGCGCGATCTGACCGTCTTTGCCGACGTGGATCTGTGGATATTTGACCTCGACAACACCCTCTATCCGCGCCACGAGGGCCTGTGGGCGCAGGTTCATGAGCGGATGCAGCGGTTCATCATGGAGAATGTCGGCCTCGACCGCGAGGCCGCCGCCGCAATGCAGAGCGATTATTTCCAGAAATACGGCCTGACCATGCGCGGGCTGATGCTGCATCACGGGGTCGAGCCGGATGCGTTCAATGACTATGTCCACGATGTAGACCTGTCGGAAATCGCGCCAAACCCGGCGCTGGGCGAAGCGATTGCCGCCTTGCCCGGTCGGCGGATCATCCACAGCAATGCGACCTTGGGGCATGTGGGAAAGGTGCTGGCGCGGCTCGGTATCGCTCATGCCTTCGATGAAGCCTATGACATCGTCACGTCGCGCTACACGCCGAAACCGGCGGAGTCGTCCTACCGGCGCGTGCTGGAGGAAACCGGCGGCGAGCCGTCGCGGGCGGCGATGTTCGAGGATATCGCTCATAATCTGAAGGTGCCTCACGCCCTCGGAATGCGCTGCGTCCATGTGCCGACCGACTGCGACTGGGCGTCCCTTGGCGCGGGCGAGGATCACATCCATTTTGTCGCCGAAGATCTGACCGCCTTCGTGCGCGATGTGGCGGAGATGAGGAGCGCGGCATGAGTGAAGCGATCGACGTCGACGTTCTCGTGATTGGCGGCGGCTTGGCGGGCCTGTCCCTGACCGCGCGGCTGGCCTCGATGGGCATCGGTGCCGTTTGTATCGAGGCAGGCCCCCGCCCGACGCGAGAGACCGCCGAGAATGACAAGCGCACCACGGCGGTTCTGATGCCGGGAGTCGAAACCCTGCGCCGCGCCGGGGTCTGGGACGCCATTGCCGCCGATGCCCAACCCATGCACGGCCTGCGCATCCTCGATTGCGGCGGCGCGATTCCCGATGCCCGCGAGAATGTGCTGTTCGGCGCCGAAGAGATCGGCGACGGGCCTTTCGGCTGGAATGTCGAGAACGGCAAGGGGCGGCTGGCCCTTGCCGACAGGATCGACGCGCTCGGTAATGCGACGCTGATGACAGACACGAGGATTGCCCGCTGGCTAAGCCGCCGCGACGGCATTATCGCGACCTTGGACGATGGCCGCATGGTGCGGGCGCGGTTGCTGGTCGGAGCCGATGGCAAACGGTCCATGGTGCGGCGCGAAGCCGGTATCGGAGAGCGGCACTGGGCTTTTCCGCAAAAGATCGTCGCCTGCCGCATCACCCATTCCGGCGACCACGAGGGCATTTCGACCGAGATGCACCATGTCGGCGGCCCGCTGACTTTCGCGCCCTTGCCGGGGGGC